>NZ_JBWKNO010000010.1:0-190792 GCF_059415605.1 Rhodoferax sp. GW821-FHT10B06
CATACGGCCTTGCTTTCCCTGGCTTGTTGTGTCATCTGCCTTCGTAGACTTTCCCCGTTTTGTTAGCCGCTCTAAGCGTTAACGCCCACTCTCCATCCCCCCAACCCACCCGCCGCCTCCCGCACCCCCTGCGTCAGGCGTTGCGCGGACAGGGGCTCGCGCTCCCAGTGGTGCCAGTACAGGGCTACCTCCACGGCGCTGCCGGGTAGTACTTCTTCCAGCGGCAAGCGCCCCTCGCGGCGGGCCAAAAACTGGTCGGGCACCATGCCCCAGCCCATGCCGTGCTCCAGCGCGGTTTCATACGCATCGACGGCGGGCACGAAGTGCCGGGGGTATTGCGGCGCGGACAAGGCGAAGTGCTGCTGCAAAAATGCATCTTGCAGGCCGTCCGTGCGGTTGAAGATGATGGCCGGCGTAGCCAGCATGCGGTGTACCGACACGGCGCCGGCCTTGGTGCGGCACTGCGACACCAACGCAGGCGCACCGACACAGCGATAGCGCATGACGCCCAGCGACTCGGCCACACAGCCGCGCATGGGCTGGGCCAGGGTGCTGACGCAGCCAACCACTTCGCCGTTTTTCAGGGCCTCATGGGTGTGGTCCTGGTCATAGACCTGCAGATCCAGCAGCAAGCGGTAGCGCGCCACGCAGGCGGCCACGCCCGGCAGGAACCAGCTGGCCAGAGAATCTGCGTTGATAGCCACGCCCAAGGTTTGCCAGGCTGGCGTGCTGCCTTTGGCGCGGGGCAAGGCACCCACCAAATCGGCCTCCATCAGGCGCAGCTGCTTCACATGGGCCTGCAGGGCCTGGCCGGCGGGCGTGGCGCGCACGGTCTTGCCGCGCACCAGCAGGCGCTGGCCCAGCACCGTCTCCAGCCCCTTGATGCGCAGCGACACCGCCGCCAGCGTGAGGTTCAGCGCCGCAGCCGCTGGCCCAAAGCCGCCATGTTCCAGCACGGCGGCCAGGGCTTCGAGTTGTTTCGCGTCGAGCATGTGGTGGCTTCCATCAAGTATTTTTTACGTGATGGAGTTTATGCCGAGCCAAATTTAAACCTGCACCTTCAAATACCGTCCAGCAACACCAGGTCAAACTTGGCGCCACTCAGGCGCAGCTGCTTCAACGGAGCGTGGGCCGGGTCGTCGTACCAGGCATGGGCCTGGGCCGCGCTGGGAAACTCGATCATCACGGTGGTTCCCGGCAGATGCGCCTCGCCCTCCAACAGTTGCACGGGGCCCCGGGCGCGCAGGATGCCGCCGTGCTTAGCCACCAAGGCGGGCATTTTTGCACCGTATTCCTTTTGCCAATCGGTGTTGTGGATCACGAGGGAGCCAATCGCGTAGGTAGTCATCAGATAGTCCTTGGATGCGTAGTACCACCCATCTGCACGGCGGCATGCAAAGCCACCGGCCTGGGCGTATAGGTATTGTTTAAGGCACTACCATTGCAGTAAATGGGATGATCATTGCGACACCCGTAACCAATACTTCCGAATATGAGCGACAAATTGCGCAGCATGCAGGTCTTCGTGGTGGCGGCAACGGCAGAGAGCTTTGCCGCGGCGGGGCAGATGCTGGACCTGTCTGCCGTCATGGTCGGCAAACATGTGCGCGCACTGGAAGAGCAGTTGGGCGCCCGCCTGATAGAGCGCACCACCCGCAAGCAGGCATTGACCGACATCGGTAGCAGCTATCTGGAGCGCTGCCGCGAGGCCCTTACCAGCGTAGAAGCCGCCGACAGGGTGGCAGAAAGCCTGCGCGAGGCGCCGCAAGGCACGCTGCATATTTCCGCGCCCGTAGCCTACGGCGTGTACTGCCTGACGCCACTGCTCAGCGCCTACGCCGCGGCCTTCCCTGCCGTACACATCAACCTGGTGCTGAATGACCGGGTGGTGGACATGGCGGAAGAAGGCATTGATGTCGCGCTGCGCTCGGGTGCCATCACAGACAACGAACTGGTCGCGCGTCCCCTACGCCCCACCGAGGTCTGGGCCGCGGCCAGCCCGGCCTACCTGGAGCGCCGGGGCGTACCCGTCCATGCTGCGGATCTGGCGCAGCACGACTGCCTGGCATTTGCGGCCTGGGGAAGCAAGCCGCAATGGCGCTTCAGCCGTGGCGGTGAGACGGTGGCCGTGCCGGTGAAAGGCACATTCGTCAGCAACAACGGCCAGGCTTTGCTGGCGGCGGCGGTGGGCGGAATGGGCGTTGCCGTGCAGGCGGACTATCTGCTGAACCCGGCCATAGCGGCCGGCCAGCTCATCCGCCTGTTGCCTGACTGGCAATTGCCCCAGCGGGCCATGCACATCGTGCGCCGTGCGGAACGCCAGCCCACGGCCAAGCTGCGCAGCTTTATTGACTTTGTGCTGGCGCGCCTGGGCGAATAGAACTTTTACTCAATTATTTTTTATCCAATGTAATTTGAATTTAGCTTTGTTTAATTAGCAGCACAGATGCCAGACACTGCAGGCCGTTCCACAGCCCCGCTCAAAGCCCGCCATGTCCACCCTGCCCTCTTTGCTGTTCACACCCGCCTTCACCGCTGGACTGGTTCTGTGCCTGTCGCTGATCGTGGCGCTGGGGCCGCAGAACGCGCATGTGCTGCGCATGGGGCTGACCGGCCAGCATGTGTGGCTGACGGTGATGGTATGCATCGTGTCGGACATCGGGCTGATAGCCTTAAGCGTGCTGGGCCTGGCCCAGCTGGGCGGCATGTCGGACAAGCTGCAGGGCGCACTGGTGGGCTCGGGCATCGTCTTCCTGCTGTACTACGGCTGGCAGGCGTTTGCACGCTTTCGCAGTGGCACCCATCCGGAGGCCGTGGGCCTGCCCTCACAGGCGCCGATGACGCGTCGCCAAGCAGTAACTGCGGCCCTGGCTTTCGCCTGGCTGAACCCACATGCCTGGATGGATACAGCCGTGCTGATCGGCACCGCCTCGCTGGCCTGGGGTCGGCCGGGCAATGCCTGGTTTGGCCTGGGCGCGATCACGGCATCCACCCTCTGGTTTGCCAGCCTGGGCCTGGGTTTGATGCTGCTGGGCCAGCGCCTGCGCGCCCCAGCCCTGTGGCGTGCGCTGGACGGGCTGGTGGCGCTGATGATGTGGGGCACAGCCGGGGTGCTGGCCTGGGGGCTTGTGTAGCCGGTCAAAAACAGATTGCTATTTAAAATATAGCTGCCAGCGCAGGATATAACTGCGCTGGCGCCTGTTTTTATGCATCAACCCAGATCAGGCGCATCCACCAGAGTAGACAGCGGCAGCTCGGCGATCTCCTGCAGCAGCAGCGCCAGCTGCTGACCCGACGCATCCACCAGCGCCTGGCCCTTCTCCGCCGTGGCGGCGGCGGCGTTGCCGGCTGCGCCGGTGGCGTTGTAGTCCTGCATCTGCCAGCCCAGCTTGGCGCTTTTGCCATTGCCCAGAATGGGGTACTTGGCAGCCCGGTCTTGCGAGCTGGACTTGAAATCGCGCGCCTGCGCCATGTCCACAAACTGCGGGCGCAGGGCCAGCATCATCGAGGTTTCCACGTCGCCAGCATGTACGCCGAAGCGCTGCTCCTCGGCGCTGAACGGGCTGTTCGCAGCGCCCAGCGGCAAGTTGAACCAACTGGCGCTGTAGACCAGCAAATCATGCTCGGTACGCAGGGTGCGCGCCACGATGTCCATCAGGCTGACCTGGCCGCCGTGCGAGTTGAAGATCAGCAGCTTCTTTACGCCGCTGCGCGCCACGCAGGCGCCAAGCTCGGTCCAAATACGGATGACGGTTTCGGACGACAAAGTCAGCGTGCCGGGGAAGCGCTGGTGCTCGGGGCTGAAGCCAACCTGCTGGGTTGGCAGGAACAGCACCGAGGCATCGGCCGGCAGGTGCGGCAGCGCCGCCGCCACCACGCCATCCACCAACGTGGTGTCCACACTCAGGGGCAGGTGCGGGCCATGCTGCTCGGTGGCGGCCACGGGCAGAACGGCAACGGTGCGAGCCGGGTCCAGCTGCGCGAAGTCGCGGGTGCTGAGGTCGGCCCAGAAGCGTGATGAAGTGTGCATGCCAAGGATTTTAGGAGTCTGCTGCGCATAACATACAAGACATGATTTCCTCCCAGTACGTTAGCCGCGTCAGCCTCCAACGGGATAAGGTGGACTCTTTCGAACGCTACCCCTTCAACTTGCCAGCGGTACGCATGCTAGACCAGTTGGACATCCACCCAAAGGTCACCTTTTTAGTGGGAGAGAATGGCTCCGGCAAATCCACTCTATTGGAGGCCATCGCCGTTTCACTCGGTTTCAATGCCGAAGGTGGCAGCAAAAACTTCCGGTTCGGCACACGCATATCGCACTCCGAGTTGCATAGTTACCTGCGCGTTGCGAAAGGTTTCAGGCGGCCACGAGACGGTTTCTTTCTAAGGGCAGAGAGCTTTTTCAACGTCGCCACTGAAATCGAAAACCTGGATGACGATCCCACCGCGGGGCTACCCATCATCAGCCACTACGGTGGCCGCTCGCTGCATGAACAGTCGCATGGCGAGTCCTTTATGGCGCTGATGACCGAGCGATTCGGTGGTGAAAGTCTATTCCTTCTGGACGAACCCGAAGCAGCCCTGTCACCGCAACGGCAACTGGCGGCCATGTCACGCATGCACGACCTGGTGCTGCAAGGCTCTCAGTTCATCGTCGCCACCCATTCGCCCATCCTTATGGCCTACCCGGATGCCCGCATCTACCGTTGCGGCCAAGAAGGTGTATCCCCCATCGCCTACGAAGACACAGAACACTTTCAGGTCACACGAGACTTTCTTCTAAATCGGGAACGAATGCTCCAGGTTTTATTGCGCAGGTAAGCCAATAGATACAAGGCTGCGGCAAAAGTCGGCCACACGCGGATCCATGTCGTGCACCACGGCCCACAAGGCCACGGCCATCAGGGCGCCACCTGCCGCGCGCATGCCCCACTCCTTGTGCTTTGGGCTGCGCCAGGCCTGCAGGCGCAGCCACAGCCAGGGGCCGGCCATAAGAGTGATGGCGCTGCCTGCAGCAAACAAGGCCATGCACAGAGCGCCATCCAGTGGCCCGCCGCTCAGGGCCGCCACCAGCAGGGCCGAATACAGCAGGCCGCAAGGCATGAAGGCCCAGGCCGCGCCCACGCCAAAGGCCCAGCCATATCCGCCGGAGCTCGCCCGCAGGCGCGCCCACAGCTTGCGGCCCATGCCGTCTACCCATACCGGCTGGCGTGCCAAAACCAGCAAAGTCCCGCCCCAGACCAGCACGGCCACATGGAACAGGGTCCACAGCGGCTGCAGCGCGGTTGACTGGCGAGCCAGCCAGGCCAGGTTGTCGGCCGCCCAGGCCGCCAGCGCACCGGCCAGGCTGTAGCCCACCAGGCGCCCGGCCTGCAGCTGCAGCATGCCCAGCCAGGGCCGCTGCGCGCCGGCCAGACGGCCCAGGCTGCCACAGGCTGCGCCGCACATGGCGGCGCAGTGCGGACCGCCGGCCAGGCCCATCAGCAGTGCGGTCCAGGCCAGGCCCGTTTGCATGTTCAAATGATTCTTGAGAAGCGGGCGCGGTTGCGGTCAGCCTGCAGATAGCGGTCAAACACCATGGCCACCGCGCGCACCAGGAACCAGCCGGTGGCCGTGACGCGGATACCGCTGTCTTCCAACTGCACCAGGCCGGCCTCCACCAAGGGCTGCAGAGCAGCCAGCTCGGCGGCGAAGGCCTTTTTGAAATCCACCAGAAATGCCAGCTCGATGGATTCAAACTGCACCTCGCCCTGGCACATCAGACCCATGATGATGGCGCGGCGCACCAGGTCGTCGCGGTTCAGCGCCAGGCCACGCACCACCGGTAGCTGGCCCTGGTCGATACGGTCGCAGTATTCCTCCAGGGTCTTGGCGTTCTGGCTGTAGGTGGCGCCTATGCGGCCTATGGCCGACACGCCCAGGCCGACCAGGTCGCAGTCGGGCTGGGTGCTGTAGCCCTGGAAGTTGCGGTGCAGCCGGCCCTGGCGCTGGGCGATGGCCAGCGCGTCGTTGGGCAAGGCGAAGTGGTCCATGCCGATGTACACATAGCCGGCTTCCAAAAAGGTGTCGAAGGCCTGCGACAGCATGGACAGCTTGTCGGCCGCCGCCGGCAGCTCAGCGCCCAGAATGCGGCGTTGGGGCTTGAAGCGCTCGGGCAGATGGGCATAGGCGTACAGGGCAATGCGGTCGGGCCGCAGCTCTACCACCTGCTCCAGCGTGCGTGCAAAAGATGCCGGTGTCTGCCGTGGCAAGCCGTAGATCAGGTCCACATTGATGGACTCAAAGCCCAGCGTGCGGGCCACCTCCACCAGCTCGAACACTTGCTGCGCGGGTTGGATGCGGTGCACCGCTTTTTGCACGTCGGCATCAAAGTCCTGTACCCCAAAGCTGAGCCGGTTGAAGCCCAAGGTGGCCAAAGCTTGCAGGCGTTTGGCGTCCACCGTGCGGGGGTCCACCTCAATAGAGTATTCGCCGCCGGGGGCCAACACGAAATGGCGCCGCAACATGGCCATCAGCTGGGCCAGCTCGTCGTCACTCAAAAAAGTAGGGCTGCCTCCGCCCAGGTGCAGTTGGCTGACATTGCGCCGCTCGCCCAGCTGGGCGGTGTGCAGAGCGGTTTCGCGCTCCAGATAGCGCAGATAGGCGGCTCCGCGCTCATGCCGCTTGGTGATGATCTTGTTGCAGGCGCAGTAATAGCAAAGCGACTCGCAAAACGGTATGTGCACATACAGCGACAAGGGCAGGCTCAGTGCTGCCGCCCCCTGGTTGCGTTGCTGCAGGGCCCGCCCATAGTCCTCGCAGGTAAAGGCCTCGACAAACCTGTCGGCGGTGGGATAGGACGTGTACCGCGGCCCAGGCACATCAAAACGGCGTAACAATTCGGGCAAAACACGGGTCATGGCGGGCAGTCAGGTTGCATGACTGGAATGTGCCGCGAAGCCACGCTTGTTTCATTGACGTGGATCAAAACCGCAGCAGATGGCACCAGAGACAATGAGATACATCAAATAGCTCCATTGATCTCCATCAAGTTCATACTCTGCGCATGGTCCCCACCTCAATCAAAGTCGCTTGCTCCAACTGCAACCTGCGTGAGCTGTGCATGCCCTTGGGCCTGAACAAAGAAGAGCTAGAGCGCATTGACGACCTGGTAGCAGTGCGCCGAAAGGTACTGCGAGGCACGGCGCTGTTCCATAACGGCGAAACCTTCAAGGCGCTGTACGCCATCCGTACAGGCTTCTTCAAGACCACCGTCACCACCGAAGATGGCCGCGACCAGGTTACCGGCTTTCAAATGGCAGGCGAAATCATCGGCCTGGACGGCATCGTCAACGACCACCACACCTGCGATGCGGTGGCCCTGGAAGATGCCGAAGTGTGCGAAATGCCCTTCCACCGCATTGAAGAGCTCTCGCGCGAAGTCAACTCCCTGCAGCGCCATGTGCACAAGATCATGAGCCGCGAAATCGTGCGCGAGCACGGCGTGATGCTGCTACTGGGCAGCATGCGCGCCGAGGAACGCCTGGCGGCCTTTTTGCTGAACCTGGTGCAGCGTCTGCATGCGCGCGGGTTTTCACAGTCCGAACTCATCCTGCGCATGACGCGCGAGGAAATCGGCAGCTACCTGGGCCTGAAACTGGAAACCGTGAGCCGCACCTTCTCCAAATTTGTGGAAGACGGCGTGGTCGAGGTCAAGCAGCGCCACATCCGCATCCTGGACACCGAAGCGCTCAAGCGCATCGTCAATCTTCAGCCCTGTCTCTAGGCACTGTCACCGGCTGGCCCACCAGCAGCGTCAGGCAACCCACCAGCACAGCCACCGCCCAGAACGCAAAGAACGCCAGGCTGTACACGCCCTGGCGTGACAAAGGCAGCGGCTGCCCCAGCCATTGCAGGCTGTAGGGATCGACCACCGCAAACACCAGCATCTCCAGTATGCATGCGCCCAGGAACGCGGGCCAGACCACACCTACCACCCTAAAGCTTTGCATAGTGCCCTCCGGCTACTTGGTACGCACCGAGCCGGGCGGCGACGCAGCATGGTTGCGCCCCTGCTCGGCCGGTGCCAGCGGGCCCTGGGCGGCCAGGGTCTTATTGATCTCCAGCCCCTGGCGGTAGTAGTCCTGGGCCAGCACCGGGTCCTGCTGGCGGATGGCGATCCAGCCCGAGACCAAGGCCGCCACCACCACGGCCAGCGGGCCGGAAATCACCAGCCAGACATAGCCGTAGCGCCACCATGGCAGCGGCACCGGTGTAGCAGATACATGAGAGGGCATGGCAGTCTCCTGGAGTTATCGTCAGCGGGGAACAAAGAACGTGGACTTTTCCGACACCTTGGTGCTTCCATCCGCAGTCTGGATGTCGAAGAATACCGGGTAAGAGCCCGGTTCGACAGAACCATAAGGGATATGCAGGCGCACCGCCACCCAGCGCGAGGCTACCGGCTCCAGGTCCACCCATTCGTCCGAGGCCAGCACCAGCCCGTCCAGCCCATGGGCTATGAGACGGTAGCGCTGCGGCAGTTCACTGGCGTTCATGACCTGCAGGCGGTACACGTTTTCCAGCTGGCCACCGGACACAATGCGGGATAGCGCCGCGCGGTCGCGCACCACGTCCACCTTCAGCGGGGTACGCGTCAACAGGCTGCCCAGCAGCGCCAGCGTCAACACCAGCAGTACCGTGCCGTAGACCAGTACCCGAGGCCGCAGCACACGCCGCAGTATCTGCCGGCCCGACCAGCCCTGGGCCATGCCGTTCTGGGTGGCAAAGCGGATCAGGCCAGGGGCATAGCCCATCTTGTCCATCACGCCATCGCATACATCCACGCAGGCGGCGCAGCCTATGCATTCGTACTGCAAGCCCTCGCGGATATCGATGCCGGTGGGGCAGACCTGCACGCACAGCGTGCAGTCCACGCAAGAGCCCAGGCCCAGGGCCGCAGGGTCGGCCTTGCGCGAACGCGAGCCCCGGGGCTCACCACGGGTGGTGTCGTAGCTGACGATCAGCGTGTCCTTGTCGAACATGGCGCTCTGGAAGCGCGCATAGGGGCACATGTATTTGCAGACCTGCTCGCGCATGAAGCCGGCGTTGCCATAGGTGGCAAAGCTGTAGAACAGACCCCAGAACACTTCCCACGAACCAAAGCTGCCGCTCAAAGACTCCTGCAGCAGCGCATAGGTGGGTGTGAAATACGAGACAAAGGTAAAACCGGTCCACAGGGACAGCAACAGCCAAGCGCCGTGCTTGGCCGACTTGCGGGCCAGCTTGTGGGCCGACATGGGCGCGCCATCCAAGCGCATGCGGGCGGCACGGTCGCCCTCGATATGGCGCTCTATCCACATGAAGATTTCGCTGTACACCGTCTGCGGGCAGGCAAAGCCACACCATAGGCGCCCTGCCACGGCGGTGAACAGAAACAGGGACAGCGCAGACACCACCAGCAGCCCGGTCAGGTAGATGAAATCCTGCGGGTACAACACCAGTGAGAAGATGTAGAAGCGGCGCGCCTCCAGGTCAAACAGTACCGCCTGGCGCTGACCCCATTGCAGCCAGGGCAGGCCATAGAACACCAGCTGCGTCAGCAACACCATGGCCCAGCGCCAGCGCGCAAACAGGCCCTGCACTGAACGTGGGTAGATCTTCTTGCTGGCCGCGTACAGCGACACCATCACCTCATCGGCATCTGCTCCAGGCACAGGCACGATGGGAATGGTCTTGCGGGGCGCGACGGTGTTCACACCATGCTCCTACTTGCTGGCCACAGGCTTGTTGGACATGCCCCAGATGTAAGCCGTCAACACATGGATCTGGGCCTCGGTCAGCTTGCCCTGCTGGGCAGGCATCTGGTTGATCTTGCCCTTATTGACCATCTCCATGATGGCGGCCTCGCCCCAACCGTGCAGCCAGATGTCGTCCGACAGATTAGGGGCGCCCAGCGCCTGGTTGCCCTTACCGCCCACCCCGTGGCAGGCTGCGCAGACACCAAACTTGGCCTTGCCCAGACCGGCGCGCACCGAGTCATGCGGGCTGCCCGACAGGCTCAGCACATAGTTGGCCACGTTCTTCACGTCGTCCGGCGTGCCCACCGCAGCGGCCATCGGCGGCATTTGGCCGATGCGGCCATGGGTGATGGTTTCCTTGATCTTGTCTGGCGTACCGCCGTGCAGCCAGTCGGCATCGGTCAGGTTGGGGAAGCCTTTGCTGCCGCGTGCGTCCGAGCCGTGGCACTGGGCGCAGTTGTTCATGAACAGGCGCTCGCCAATCGCCATGGCCGGCGCGCGGCCCGCCAGTTGCTCGGGCGGCAGAGCCACAAAATCGGCATACAGGGGCTGCAGCGCCGCATCTGCGGTTTTCACTTCGTCGCTGTATTCGTTGGCCGAAGTCCAACCCAGCTTGCCGGCAAAGTTGCCCAGGCCGGGGTAGAAGGCCAGGTAGCCGACTGAGAACACGATGGTCAAGACGAACAAGCCCACCCACCAGCGTGGCAAGGGGTTGTTCATCTCGCGCAGGTCACCGTCCCACACATGGCCGGTGGTGTTGTCGCTCTGGAACGGCACCTTTTTACGGGCCGTGATCCAAAGCAGCAGCAAGCAGGCGGCAATGCTGGCGACCGAGATGGCCGCGATACATACCGACCAGAGATTGTTTGTGAAATCGCTCATACAAAATCCTCTTGGGAATCAGTCTTGCTGGAAAGGCAGTTGTGCTGCCTCGTCAAACTGGGCTTTGTTGCGGCTGGAAAAAGCCCAAACCCAGATACCAACAAAGGTGATGAAGCTGACAACCGTGGCGGCGATGCGCAAGGTGGTGACGTCCATGGCGGGCTTTCTGTATCAAGGAGCGTTAACTGGGGTAACGGGCGTGGCGGACGCTGGAGCAGCGGGCGCCGTGGCAGCGGACTGCGCGGCCAACTGATCAGACAGCGCACGGCCCAGCACCTGCAGGTAGGCGATCAGGGCTTCCTGTTCGGTCTTGTCTTTCACCTCGGCCGCTGCGCCGGCAATTTCGGCGTCGGTATAGGGCACGCCCACGGTGCGCAAGGCCTTCATGCGCGGCGCCACATCGGTCGGGTCCAGCAGGGCCTTTTCCAACCAGGGGTAGGCCGGCATGTTCGACTCGGGCACCACGTCGCGCGGGTTGTGCAGGTGGATGCGATGCCATTCGTCGCTGTACTTGCCGCCCACGCGGTGCAGGTCCGGGCCGGTGCGCTTGCTGCCCCACTGGAACGGGTGGTCGTAGACAAATTCACCCGCCACCGAGTAGTGGCCGTAGCGCAGTGTCTCGGCGCGGAACGGGCGGATCATCTGCGAATGGCAGCCGTAGCAGCCTTCGCGCAGGTAGATGTCGCGGCCCATCAGTTGCAAGGGTGTGTAGGGCTTCAGGCCGGTGACCGGCTCGGTGGTGGACTTCTGGAAGAACAGCGGCACGATCTCCACCATGCCGCCCACGGCGACCACCAGCAGGATCAGCACGATCATCAAGAAGTTATTGGTCTCGATCTTCTCGTGCGAGAAGAAGGGCACGGGTTTGTTGTTGTCAGACATGGGTTGTATTCCTCAGGCGTGGGCCACCGACGTGTTGGGGACCGGCACCAGTTGCGAGCGTCCGGAGATGGCGGTCATCCACACATTCCAGGCCATGACCAGCATGCCGCCCAGGTACAGAACGCCACCGGCCACACGCACCACATAGAACGGGAAGGTGGCTTTCACGCTTTCCACAAAGGTGTAGGTCAGGGTGCCGTCGGCATTGATGGCACGCCACATCAGGCCCTGCATCACACCGGCAATCCACATGGCCGCGATGTACAGCACCACGCCAATGGTGGCCATCCAGAAGTGCAGCTCGATGGCAGGCACGCTGTGCATCTTCTTGCCGCCAAACATACGCGGGATCAGGTAGTACAGAGAGCCCATGGACACAAAGCCGACCCAGCCCAGCGCACCGGAATGCACGTGGCCAATGGTCCAGTCGGTGTAGTGGCTCAAGGCGTTCACCGTCTTGATGGCCATCATCGGACCTTCAAAGGTGCTCATGCCATAGAAGGACAGGGACACGATCAGGAAGCGCAGGATCGGGTCGTCGCGCAGCTTGTGCCAGGCGCCCGACAAGGTCATCACGCCGTTGATCATGCCGCCCCAGCTAGGCGCCAGCAGGATCAGCGAGAACACCATGCCCAGCGACTGGGTCCAGTCAGGCAAGGCCGTGTAGTGCAGATGGTGTGGGCCGGCCCACATATAGGTGAAGATCAGCGCCCAGAAGTGGACGATGGACAGGCGGTACGAGTACACCGGCCGCTCAGCCTGCTTGGGGATGAAGTAGTACATCATGCCCAGGAAGCCGGCCGTCAGGAAGAACCCCACGGCATTGTGGCCATACCACCACTGCACCATGGCGTCTTGCACACCGGCGTAGGCCGAGTAGGACTTCATCCAGCCCGCAGGCACCTCGGCGCTGTTCACCACATGCAGCAAGGCCACGGCGATGATGAAGGCCCCGTAGAACCAGTTAGCCACGTAGATGTGGCGCACGCGGCGCCGGCCCACAGTACCAAAAAAGACGATGGCGTAAGCCACCCACACCAGGGTGATGAGGATGTCGATGGGCCATTCCAGCTCGGCGTATTCCTTGCCGGTGGTGTAGCCCAGGGGCAGGCTGATGGCCGCGCCCACAATGACAGCCTGCCAGCCCCAGAACACAAAGGACGCCAGCGGCGGGCAGAACAAGCGCACCTGGCAGGTACGCTGCACCACGTAGAAGCTGGTCGCCATCAGTGCGCAACCGCCAAAGGCAAAAATCACCGCATTGGTATGCAGGGGGCGAATCCGGCCGTAGCTGAGCCAGGGAATGCCGTTGGTAAGGTCTGGCCATGCCAGCTGGGATGCGATAAGCAAACCTACCGTCATGCCCACCACACCCCACACGACGGCCATGATGGAAAACTGCCGGACGGCGGTGTCGCTGTAGACCTCCGGTCCTGCGGATTGTGAATGCGTGATAGCCATGGGCACCTCTTCTGTGTATGGCATGCAGTGTCCCGGCGACAGGCCGGACACACTTTGATGCAAGTCAACCGAAAGTCACTTAGCGCCCTTGCAACCAGCCTCCCCGCATCTTTCAAGAACACCGCAGAACCGGCTTTGCAAGGGGGGTTGGAGTGGCGACATGCGTTCTCGGCCCAACGGGCCGATTCCGGGAAGCGCGCGAAGCCTGGGGGAGAGCCACCAAGCTAGTCGTTGTGCAGAATGCGCTCGCCTTCTTGCTCCACCGATTCGAACTGGCCCTGGTAAATAGCCCACCACAGCCCGCCCAGAATGGCCAGCACCAGCACTACCGACAAGGGAATCAACAGGTACAGGATGTCCATCAGGGTCTCGCACCTTGTTTGCTATGCATTCCATAGCTGCTTGCGCAGACAACACCTGCCCAGGCAGGTCTTTTTATGTAAATCATGCAAATACTCGCCACCCGACAACGGGCACAACGGACCTCAAGCCAGGAACCCGTGGAACCGGCTCCGCCGGGCCACTGGGTTCGCCCCCTGCAAGGGGGTTGGCGAAAACGCGCAACGTGTAGCCTGGGGGTGAGCAATGACACATCATGCTTTGGACAATCTAGCGGCATTCAGCACCACCAACAGGGAACTCAGCGCCATGCCTAGGCCTGCCGCCCAGGCGGGCAGCCAGCCCACCAAGGCCAGCGGCACGCACAGCGCGTTGTAGGCCGCGGCCCAAGCCAGGTTTTGCCGCACCACACGCAGTGTGCGGCGGGCGGTGCGCAATGCCTGCGGCAGGGCCAGCAAAGCGCCACCGGTCACCACGAAATCCGCCTGTCGCTGGGCCAAAGGCACGGCCTGGCCAAAGGCAAACGACACATGGGCTCCGGCCAGCACCGGCCCGTCGTTCAGTCCGTCGCCCACCATGGCCACCCGGTGGCCACCGGCCTGCAGGGCGCGCAAATGGGCCAGCTTGTCCTGCGGCGCGCAGCCCCCCCGCGCCTGCTCTATGCCCAGTTGCGCAGCCACGCGCTGGGCCGCCGCCGGCTGGTCGCCAGACAGCAACTCCACGCGCACGCCCGCCTCGCGCAGGGCCTGCACCGCCTGCGCCGCATCCGGCCGCAGGTCTTCCGACACATCAAAACTGGCCAGCCAACCCTGGGCATCGCTGAGGTGTACCTGTTGCTGCACCGGGTCGCCCGGCGTGCCGCAAAAGCGGGCCGAGCCAAAGCGCAAGGCGCCGTGACGGCTCTGGCCATGCATGCCCAGGCCGACGGCCTCCTCCACTTCCACCACATCGGACGGCAACTGCAGCCCCCGGGCCTGCGCGGCCGCGGCCACCGCCCGCGCCACCGGGTGCAGAGAGGGTGCGGCCAGCGCCGCCGCCAGGGCCAGAGCCTCGTCGTCGGACAGGCCGGCGCAGGTATGGATAGCCGATACCGCCATGCCATCCAAGGTCAGCGTGCCGGTCTTGTCGAATACCACGGTGTCCACCTGGGCCAGGTTTTCCAGTGCCTGCAGGCGGCGCACCAGCACGCCCGATTTGGCCAGCTTGCCAGCAGCGGCCAGCAGCGCCGCCGGCGTGGCCAGCGACAGGGCGCAAGGGCAAGTCACCACCAGCACGGCCACCGCCACCATCAGCGCATGGCCGGGGCCGGACGGCCACCAGAACGCGCCCGCCAACGCAGCAGCCACCAGCACACACCACAGAAACGGGCGCGCCATGCGGTCGGCCAGCTGGGCCAGACGCGGCTTCTGGCTGGCGGCCTCGGCCATCAGCGCCACGATCTGGGCGAAGCGGGTGTCGCTACCCAGGCACTCCACATGCAGCTCCACCGGGGCGCTCAGGTTGTAACTGCCGGCCAGCACGGCGTCGCCGGGGCCACGGCCCAGCGGCGTGGATTCGCCGGTCAGCAGGGCCTCGTCCACCTGGGTGCGGCCCAGCAACAGGCTGCCGTCTGCCGGAAAGGCCTCGCCTGGCAGCACGCGGATACGGTCGCCCAGCTGCAGGCGCCGCACCGCCACGCGTACAAAGGCCGGCACGGCGGCGCTGGCGTCCCAGCGCTGCACGCTGTCGGGCAGGCGGCTGATCAGTGCCTCCAGCGCGCCGGCGGTGCGGTCGCGCAGGCGCAGCTCCAGCCAGCGGCCGGAGAGCAGAAAGAAGACGAACATGGTGAGCGAGTCGAAATACACCTCACGGCCCAGCGGCCCGGTCGGGTCGAAGGTACCGGCGGTGCTGACCGCAAACGCCACAGCCATGCCCAGCGCGGCCGGCAGGTCCATGCTGGCGCGGCGGTGCCACAGGTCACGCCAGGCAGCGCTAAAAAACGGCCCGCAGGAAAACACCACCACCGGCAGGGTCAGTACCCAGGAGGCCCAGCGCAGCAGTTGGGCCATGTCGGGCGTCAACTCGCCCGGCCCGGCCACATAGGCAGGCATGGCATACATCATCACCTGCAGCATGCAAAAGCCGGCCACCAGCCAACGCCACAGGGCGCGCCGCTGGGCCTGCTGGCGCAAGGCCCGCTCGGTGGCGTCCAGCGCGGGCACTGCACGGTAGCCCGCGCGTTGCACGGCGGCCAACCACTGCGAGGGCCGGCCCACATCGTCCAGCCAGACCACGCGCGCGCGTTGGGATGCCGCCCCCACCTCGACCTGCACCACGCCAGGCAGCTTGCGCAGCGCATCTTCCACCGACAAGGCACAGGCCGCGCAGCGCATGCCCTCCACCAGCAGCTGCGACTCCTGGCAGTGGGGCCACTGCGTGGAAGGCCGGCTGAAGGCCGCCCATTCGGACGGTTCGTCCAGCCACGCGGTCTGCTCTGCCTGCGCGGAAGGCGTAGGCAGGGACAGGGGCGGCGGGGCGATCTCAAGGCTGGCGGGCATGCCACGAGACTAGCGCTGTAGGACGGCGCCGCGTTTGACCTAGATCAACACCCCAGTCCCCACATAAGACTTATGCTGAAGCCATTCCACTACCGGAGAACGCCATGTACCGCTGCATTCTTGTCGCAACCGATGGGTCCGAACTGTCCCAACTGGCCGTTACCAGCGGCATTGACCTGGCCAGACTGACCGGCGCCCAACTGGTCATCGCGAAGGTCGTGCCAACCTATGCCCGCACCTATTTCGAAGGCTCCATCCCGGTGAGCCTGGACGAAAGCGCCCGCATCGAACAGCAATGGGCCGATGAAGCCCAGGCCGTGGTGGATGCCGCCAAGGCCCTGGCCGATGGCGTCAATACCAAGGCCGTGGTGGTGCGTTCGGACCTGGTGGCCGAGGGTCTGATTGCCGCCGCCACCGAGCACAATGCCGATCTGATCGTGATGGCCTCGCACGGCCGACGCGGTCTGAAACGCCTGCTGCTGGGCAGCGAAACCCAGCAGGTGCTGACGCACTCGCACACCCCGGTGCTGATTCTGCGTTGAAGACACTGCATTGAATAACCATCCAGCGCAGGTACTACCTGCGTCAGTAGCTACCAAATATATAGCAAACACGGAGTCGGGGAATTCCTGGTCCCCGGCTACGCCATGCGCCAGATGCGGCGACACTGGGGGCTTGTTGTGCTCTCAAAGGCTGATGCCATGGCTTTAGGCTGGTTCTCGCTGCTCAAAACCGTTCCCTGGTCCGACGTGATCGCCACCGCCCCGGTGGTGGCCGACGGCGCCAAACGGCTGTGGAAAAGCATGGCCAAAAAGCCACCGGTAGTGCCCACCCCGGTGCCGACGGCGGTAGCTGGCGAGCCCACATCGCTCGCCCAGTTGCAAGCACGCGTGGCCGCGCTGGAGCTGGGAGCCGAAGAAATGCGCGCCCAGCTGCGCGTCTCGTCCGAGCTTATCCAGTCACTGGCCGAACAGAACAAGGAGTTGGTGCAAAGGGTGGAGGCGCACCGCGTGCGCCTGCTCTGGGCCAGCACCGGCATAGTTGCCCTGGTGCTGGCGGTCGCCTGGCTGGCGACACGCTAAAGCCCTGAAGCCCTGTAAGAAGGGCCAGAAGGGCCGTCGCTTAGACCTTGCCGCCGGGGTTGGCGATCAACGCCACGCCAGCTGCGTCCGAGCCGGTGCCCAGCAAGCCGGCACGGGTGTAGACGCCCAGCTTCTCGCGGGTGTCGGCGATGTCCAGATTGCGCATGGTCAGCTGGCCGATGCGGTCGGCCGGCGTGAAGGCCGCGTCTTCCACTTTTTCCATTGACAGGCGCTCGGGCGCGTAGGTCAGGTTCGGGCTGCTGGTGTCCATGATGGAATAGTCGTTGCCGCGGCGCAGTTCCAAGGTCACTTCGCCGGTGATGGCGCGGGCGATCCAGCGCTGGGCGGTTTCGCGCAGCATCAGGGCTTGCGAGTCGAACCAGCGGCCTTGGTACAGCAGGCGGCCCAGGCGGCGGCCATTGCTGCGGTACTGCTCGATGGTGTCTTCGTTGTGGATGCCGGTGACCAGGCGCTCGTAGGCGATGTGCAGCAGCGCCATGCCGGGGGCTTCGTAGATGCCGCGGCTCTTGGCTTCGATGATGCGGTTCTCGATCTGGTCGCACATGCCCAGGCCGTGGCGGCCACCGATTTCATTGGCGGCATACATCAGGGCCACAGCGTCGGAGTAGGTCTGGCCGTTCAGGGCGACCGGCTGGCCTTCTTCAAAGCGCACGGTGACGCTCTCAGCCTTGACCACGCAGTCTTCGCGCCAGAACGGCACGCCCATGATGGGCTTGACGATGTGCATGCCGGCGTTCAGGAACTCCAAGTCCTTGGCTTCGTGGGTCGCGCCCAGGATGTTGGAGTCGGTCGAATAGGCCTTCTCTACGCTCATCTTGTAGTCGAAACCGTTGGCCACCAGGTACTCGCTCATCTCCTTGCGGCCACCGAGCTCGTCGATGAACAGCTGGTCCAGCCAGGGCTTGTAGATGCGCAACTCGGGGTTGCACAGCAGACCGTAGCGGTAGAAGCGCTCGATGTCGTTGCCCTTGTAGGTGCTGCCGTCGCCCCAGATGTTCACGCCGTCATCGCGCATGGCCACCACCAGCGCGGTGCCGGTAACAGCACGGCCCAGCGGCGTGGTGTTGAAGTAGGTGGCGCCACCGGTGCTGATATGGAAGGCGCCGGACTGGATGGCGGCAATGCCCTCGGCCACCAGCTGTGGGCGGCAATCGACCAGGCGGGCCATTTCGGCGCCGTAGGCCAGGGCCTTGCGGGGGATTTCGTCGTAATCGGACTCGTCGGGCTGGCCCAGATTCGCGGTGTAGGCGCAGGGAATGGCGCCCTTGGCGCGCATCCAGTGCACGGCGGCGCTGGTGTCCAGCCCCCCCGAAAACGCGATGCCGACACGTTCGCCAGCGGGGAGTTTTTGCAAAATATTGGCAGCCATGGTGTTCTCTGTGTCAGTGCGAAACCTTCGATGTTAATTGACGCGGGGGATTCCACTTGCCAGGACGCCATTGCAGTTGGATCTGGATGGGCATGTATTGCTATATTTTTTGCAGCTGCCAGCACAGATAAATATTACGCCCACGGCATATTTGAACCCCGTGCCACCCGCCTGGTGTTTGGCATCTGGGGGCTCGGCGCACCGGTGCGCTGGCTCTGTACATTCACATACAAACACAGTGGTGTTTCGTCACTACCATGGTCCAACGCAGCGCGCAAGGGCAGCACTCTCCGAGACCCGGCCCCAAGCCACTTGCCCCACACACCAAGGATTCGCCATGCCGCAAAAGACCTGGAGCGCAAAACGTGAGCGCCAATACATGCTCATCAAGGAGAGCCTGCTGAAACGCGGAAAACCCCAGCCCCTGGCCGAGGAAATTGCCGCACGCGTCGTCAACAAGGAACGCGCGCAACACGGCGAATCCGTCGAGGCCAGCGCCTCGTCACTCAACGATATGCCGGCGGGCCGGCGCGGTGGCTTGCGCTCGCATAAGGGGCCGGGCGGACGTACGCTGCTGCAGCTGCGCAATGAGGCCCGACAGCGCGGCATCAAAGGCCGCTCGACAATGAACAAGGCGCAGCTTGAAGCTGCGTTGGCCCCATGAAAACACTAGCGTCCGTTATGGCCGCAAGCACCGCCCCCGAGAGCCCGCCTGCGGCGGTGGCAGAGGCCCGTACCGTGGCCCCCTTGCTGGTCGGCAGCATCGAATCGGTGGCCCGCTCGCGGCTGCTGACCGTATCACCGGACAGCCAACTGGTCGAAGTGGCCGCGCTGTTGTCCGAGGCGCAAATCAGCACCGTGGTGGTGTGCGATGCCGGGGGAGTCCCCCTGGGCACGATCACGGAGACCATCCTGATCAAGCATCTGGGTTTGGGCCAAGCGAACTTCTTCACCACCCGCGCTGGTGAAGTGATGACGCGTGGGTTCACCACTTGCGCACCAGAAGACTTGCTCTCCGATGTTCTGACCATGATGCATGCACGCGGGCTCATCCACGTGCTGCTGGTGCGCTCGGACGGCAAGCTGCTGGGGGTCGTGAACTCCCGCGACGGACTGCGTGCGCTACTGGCCGCAGGCAACCACGAAGAGGCGCTGCTGCGCGACTATGTAATGGGCGTCGGCTACCAATAAGCCTGTCTTGTCTTCATCGCCCTCGCGCGGTACGCATGCGCGCTCCACCACCCAGGAGACATTCATGCATACAGCCAACAACTCGCCACGCAAGCCCGCCCAGGTCACGGCATTCCCTCGCAAGACCCGGACTCTGCAACGCAAACCGCGCTGGACCCCGAGGAATCGGAGCGCGAAGTCAAGTCCCTGCTGGCCGACGATCTGCAGCGGGTCCTGGACCACTGCGAGTTGCAGGACGTGACGCTGGTGGGCTTCTCGATGGGCGGGGGGGCGAGGTGGCCCGCTACATCGCGCGGCATGGCGAATCACGCCTGCACAGCCAGGTGTTTGCCGCTGCCGTGCCGCCCTACCTGATGCAAACGGCCGCCCCCCCCGATGGTCCGCTCACGCACAAAGCACAACAAAGCAGGAATGCGCTGGAGCGAGACCGCGACGCCTTCTTCGCGCATGTCACCCAGGACTTCTTCTCGGCCCACGGTGTGCTGCAGGTCACAGAGTCGCAGCGCAGCAACGCCATCGCCCTGTGCCACCAGTCGGCGCAGTATGCGGCCTTAGCGTGCATGGACGCCTTCGGCACCACCGACTTCCGCGCAGACCTGCAGCGCATAACCGTGCCAACGCTCGTCATCCATGGCGAGGCAGATGCTATCGTACCCATCGAAGGCTCGGGCCTGCGCACCCACCACGCGGTGCACCATAGCCAGTTGGTGAAAGCAAGCGGTGCATCGCAATGGCTTTAACGTTTCGCACGCGCAAGCATTCAACGATGCGCTGCTGGCGTTCCTGCGGTTGTGATCGCATAGCCGTGGATAGCTTTGGCACGTGACCACAATTGCCATAAAACACTACATTTTTAGTAGCATTTTCCACAGGTGGATATTGCGCTAAAGGCTGATTTATCTAAAAACCAGCCCCCAGCGCCATGCTCACGCAACCTGCCGCTCGGCAACAGGTGCATGCTGTTGCATTAGCCCGACGACCCAGTCGATAAACACCCGCAGCTTGCTACTGACATACCGGTTCGGCGGGAAAGCCAGGTAGAGCGGCATCGGGTCCAGGCGCCAGCCCGCAAACAGGGGCACCAGTTCCCCACTTGTCAGGTGCGGCTTGGCCATGTAGTCCGGTAGCCATAGCACGCCCACACCGGCCAGACCGGCCGCCAAGTAGGCATTGCCATCATCCACCGAGAACACGTAGCGGCCTTGCACCTTGACACTCTCGCCGTCGCGGCGCATTGCATAGGGATAGGTCTTGCCACTGCGCGCCCTCAGGAAGCCGACCACGCGGTGGTGCGTGTCCTCCAACTCGCGCGGGTGCCGGGGCGTACCGGCCTGCGCCAAGTAGCTGGGAGCGGCATAAACCCCAAGCTGCAGATCGCCCACCCGACGCGCCACCAGCGACTGGTCGGTGAGTTCGCCGCCGCGCACCACGCAGTCCACGTTCTCGTCGATCATGTCCACCATACGGTCGCTGACGCCTATGTCGATCTGGATGTCGGGGTATTGGGCGTGGAAGGCCGGCAATGCCGGCACCAACACCATGCGGGCCAGGGGGCTGGGCACATCGACCCGCAGCCGGCCACGCGGCAAGGCGGCGGCGCTGGACAGGCTGGTCTCGGCATCGTCCACGTCGGCCAGGATGCGCAGCACACGTTCGTAATAAGCCGCGCCATCGGCGGTGACGTTGACCTTGCGCGTGGTGCGGTTCAGCAGGCGCACGCGCAGCCGCGCCTCCAGCTGCTGCACCAGCTGCGTCACGCTGGTCTTGCTCATGTGCAGGGTCTCGGCAGCCTTGGTAAAGCTGCCGGTTTCCACCACCCGGGCGAAGGCCTGCATGGCATCAAAACGGTCCATCGCGGCTCCCCCTACGTTGACGCTGCCGATTGTTTGGATTTTACAAACAGTGATGGGTGGACTTGCCGGTTTATCCGCCGGCCATGGCGCCCTAAAGTTGCTCCATCTTTCACTCCTTACAAGGACAGCCATGACCCAACGCGACGTTGTTTTCCCACCCGGCCGCCAGGCGCTCTACGAGCGCAACCGCTACTCGCCAGCAGTCCGCTCCAACGGCTTTTTATTCGTTTCAGGCCAAGTGGGCAGCCGCGAAGACGGTTCGCCCGAGCCCGACCTGGAAGCACAGACCCGCCTAGCCTTCGACAACCTGAACGCCATCCTGAAAGCCGCCGGCTGCACTTTTGACGACGTGGTGGACGTCACCGTCTTCATCGTCGATCCGGCGTCCAAGTTCGAGACCATCTGGAAGGTGTTCCCCGACTACTGGGGCCAGGCGCCGCACCCGACACTGACCGGTGTCGGCGTGACTTGGCTGTATGGCTTCGACTTCGAGATCAAGGTGATTGCCAAGCTGCCGGAGCCCAATGCAGGCTGATCTGGCGCGGCGGAGTCGGAACGGTGCGCGCGAATGGAGTGCCCACCGTTTGGGTCTGCCGTAGCGAGAAGCCGGCAGGCGGTTGGGGCCAATACCGGCCATAGTACCCGTAAGAAGGTTATGACATACGGGCGAAACTTCGTCGCTACGGTTACCTCCGATCGCGAAATTGCTTTCTCCCAATGAGAACCGCGGCTACGCCCGCCCTTCAGCCCGCGAGCCCAGCTGCTCCTGCAGGAATTCAATAAAGCGCTGCGTCTTGGCCGGCAGCAAGCGGGTTTCGGTCAACGCGTAGACCGGTATCGGGTTGCTCTGCCACTGCGGCAAAACCCGGCGCAGGCGGCCTGCCGCCAGCTCGTCCGCAGCGATCTCCCCAGGCAGCAGGATCACGCCCTGGTCCAGTGTGGCCAGCCGGCGCAGCATGCCGATGCTGTTGACCTGCAAGCGCCCGCCGACCTCCACCTCGACGCTTTCTGCCCCCTGGTGCAGCGTCCATGTGCCGACCTTGGGAAAGCCCAAGCACGCGTGCCGCGCCAGGTCGCTGGGGTGCATGGGCTCGCCAGATATCTCCAGGTAGCGCGGCGAGGCATAGGCCTGCACCAACAGGCGGGCCAGCAGACGGGCAACCAGGCCCGAGTCCTTCAGCTCGCCCATGCGAATGGCCACGTCGAAGGGTTCAGCGACCAGGTCCACGCGGCGGTGCGTGAGGTCTAAATCAAAGCGGATGCCGGGGTAGCGACGCCCAAATTCGGCAATCAGCGGCGCCAGGTAGATGGTTGCAAAGTCCACCGGCAGCGACGCGCGCAGCACGCCGCTAGGCTGCGCCAGCATTTCGCCCAATTGCTCGTGGGCGATGCGCGCCTCGTCCACGATGCGCCGGCAGCGCTCGTAGTACAGCTGCCCGGCTTCGGTCAACTCCACCTTGCGGGTGGTGCGGTGCAGCAGGCGCAGGCCAATCGCCTTCTCCAGGGCGCTGATGCGCCGGGACAACGTGGAGTTCGGCACCCCCGTGGCGTCGGCCGCGCGGCGAAAGCTGCGCGCCTGGGCGACCTCCACAAACAAGGCCATGTCGTTCAGCATTTCCATCTTGATTACGCCATTTATGGATCAATGATTGCCATTTTTACGTATTTATCTCTTACGAGGATTAATCGAAGATACACCCATCGCATCCGCACCAGAAGAAATCCACCATGACTATCCCCATCGCCCGCATGCAGCACGCCCACCGGGGCCCGCATTTCCAGGCTTACCGCCTGCATGCCTCTGAAGCTGCACCGCTGGACCCTTTCATGGGCATAGACCACGCCAGGATGGGCGCACCCACGTTTCCGCCGCATCCGCACGCTGGCTTTTCGGCGGTGACGTACTTGTTCCTCGACTCGGAAACCGGTATTGCCAACCGCGACTCGCAGGGCAATCGCACATTGATCGAGCCAGGCGGCCTGCATTGGACCGCCGCTGGCAGGGGCGTGGTGCACGAAGAAAACCCCGCAGTGCCAGGGCGCACCGCGCACCTGCTGCAAATCTTCGTCAACCTGCCGCAGGACCGGCAGAGCGCAGCGCCGTTCGCGTTGACGCTGGCCCCGCAAGACGTACCCGTGGTGCAGCGCCCCGGCGTCCAGGTTCGCGTGCCCTTGGGCAGCTTTGGCGGTCTGCACTCGCCGCTGGCGCCGCCCACCGCAGCCACTTTGCTGGACATCACGCTGGAGGCGGGTGCCGAGCTGGTGCTGCCGGTGCCTGCTGGGCAGCGCGCGCTCTTCATGCCGGTCTTGGGCAGCGCAGCGCTGGATGGCCAAGGCTTCGGTCTGGACGATCTCGGAGCCCCGATCCTGCCCGTCAACACCGCAGCGACGACGCACTCGCTAACCGCCCCAACGGCGCGCGCCCAGGTCGCCGTGTTCATCGGCGCACCACTGCACCAAGCTATTTTTTCCAACGGGCCCATGGCTTTTGCGAGCCAGCAGGACCTTATCGCGGCTACCGCCGCTTACCACCGTGGCGATATGGGAAAGCTGTAACAGCTCGCCACCCTTCCCCGGGCGGGTATTCCACGCGCCCCATTCACTACCTAGGAGTTACACCATGAAAGTTGAACGATTCACCGCCGACAACACTGCCTTGCTGCTGATCGACCACCAGGTCGGCACCATGCAACTGATCAAGAACATTGACAAGGAGCTGGCCGCCAAGCAGTCGATTGCTCTGGCCAAGATGGCCAAGATACTCAATATGCCGGTGGTCATCACGTCCAGCCAGGAAACCAACGCCCAGGGCCCGATCCTGCCGGAAATCGCCGACATCCTGCCCGAAGCGCATGCAGCCCGCGTCAAGCGCCCCGGTGTGGTGAATGCCTGGGCCTACGCCGACTTCCACAACGCGGTGCTTGCAACCGGCCGCAAAAACCTGATCATGGCTGGCGTCACCACCGACGTGTGCCTGATCTTCCCAGCCATTGATGCCGCGCTAGAAGGCTTCAACGTGCAGGCCGTGATGGATGCATCCGGCTCCCCCAGCGACTTGTCCGAAGAGTTTTCGCGCCAGCGCATGCACGACGCGGGCGTGGTGCTAACCGCCACCAACACGCTGATGGCGGAGATTGCACAGGACTGGTCGACACCAGCCGGGCAACAGCTGATCACCCTGCTGTTCACCGATGTGTTCCCAGCCCTGGGTGCAGGCATCGTCTAAGGTTCGCGTCGCGCTGCGACGCGCGACTATCAATGCCCCGCCAACACCTGCTCCAGCTCGGAAAAGGTCTGCGCCATGGCCGTCACTGGCAAGGGATGGCCCAGCTGGCGCTCGACCTGGGTTTGCGACACCAGGCCGCGGATGCGCGGGGTGCGGTCGGCGGTGTCGGAATCGATCACCAGCAGATGCGGGCGGCCGCGCTGTACCAGCGTGGCCACCACCTGCTCCACGGTGGAGCGCTGCAGCGCCGCGAAGGTGATGGCGTCGATCTCGGACAGCGGCGTCATCAAGTCAGCCGCGGTCAGGTCTTCGTGCTTGATCTGGCGTTGGTGCACCAGGCGCATGGGTTTGTCACCGGCGATGTCGGCCGATGTCAGGATGCCGTCCACCGAGGGCATGTCGGACACCACGAACAGCAGGCGCACGCCCTGGTAGATCATTTTCAGTTCGGACTGGTCCAGCGAGGTTTGCGGCTGCACCGTGGCGGCGCGGATCTGCGCCAAGTCGGTAAACACTTCCATGGCGGGCGACTCCAACGTCACCGGGCCGTGCTGCGGGGGCTGGACCTGAACGATATGCGTACCTGCGGGGAAGCGGAATGTGGGGAGAGAGCCGTCTGACATGGGAACCTTTCAAAACCGCACCCTGTGTTGTGTCTGCGGCGCTGTACGTCTGCCAGATGCTGGTTGCTACGGGTGCCATAAAGCTGCAACCGACTCCGTTATAGGCCTGTCTCTGCAGGGCCACAAGGGGTTTTACTAGGGTTAACCCTCAATTTACCTGCGCTTTGCAATGCCCTCCCGAAACCTGGCTTTTCAGGCAACTAATACACAGCGCGGGACCCTACCAAACAACCAAATCGGGTAGATTCCATGCTCCCGCATGTTCGCTCAAGCCCACCATGACCACGACCACCTGGCTCCTTTTCATCACCATTTCCCTGGTTACCGCCTTCACTCCCGGCCCGGCCGTGTTATTGGCGGTGTCCAACACCATCGCCTGGGGCTTGCGCAAGACGCTGCTAGGCAGCTCGGTGGGTAGCGCGATCGGGGTTTTTACGGTGTCTGGCATTGCCATGGCAGGGCTGGGCACCTTGCTGCATACCTCGGCTTGGCTGTTTGCCGGGTTGAAGACCGCCGGCGCGCTATATCTGATGTACCTGGGCTACCGCCAATGGACTAATCCCGGCTCGGTGTTCAGCAAAGCCGCCCAGGCCCAGGCACAGCAACACAAGTCCCGCTTTGCGCTGGCCCGCCAGGGCCTGCTGGTGTCGCTGACCAACCCCAAGAGCATTTTGTTCTTCACCGCGCTGTTTCCACAATTCCTGCGCCTGGACGCCCCCATGCTGCCGCAATTTCTGGAGCTGACCAGCGTATTTACCGCCTGCGCTTTGTCTTCACACGTGGTCTATTCGCTAATGGCCACACGCTTGCAGGGCTGGTTTTCCACCCCTCGCCGCGCCCAGGTGTTCAACCGCGTCACCGGCGGCGCCTTTGGCCTGCTGGGTCTGGGGCTGCTAAGGCTGAAGAACCCGAACTGAGCAGGCTGGCTGCGGGCCGCACAGCGGGCCGTGCATGCTACAAGCGTGTCATATTTCGTCACGCAACGTAGCGTCGCGGGCTGGCCGGCATTTGCACAATCGTGGTTCCACTCGTGACCACGGATTGACGACCATGCCCAAACCCCTCTTCTCCCACATCCGGCTCCTGTCAGCGGGGCGCAGCACGGTGCTGGCCACGCTGACCACCCTCGCGGCCTGCGGCGGTGGCAGCGGAGATACATCCAGCAGCCCCACCACGGTAGACGCAGAGAAGCTGCAGCAGACCACAGTCAGTGGCTTTCCGCATGCTGTGGACATCTACAAGCCGGTGGGCGCCACCCGGGCCATCGTGGCGCTGCATGGTGGCGGCGGCAACAAGACGGCCATCGCCTACCAGCTGGGGTTGAACAGCACGGCAGACAGCGCCAGCAACACCACCATCAACTGGGCCTGGCTGCAAGCCCACCATGTCATGTTGGTGCTGCCCCAGGGCCAGCACATAGACGGACAGGAGGGCGCCACCACCTGGACCAACTACGCCATGCGGTCAGGCCAGGATGACAAGGCTTTTCTGCAGGCCCTGGCGGCGCAGATCCGCAGCGACTACGGCATCGACACCATCACGCTGATGGGGCACTCCATGGGCGGGGTGATGACCAACCGCATGTGGTGCGAATCACCCAGCACCTTTTCCAGCTATGTGTCGCTGGCCGGCCCGGCGTCCACCACCTTCAATCGGCCGGCCACTCCTTGCCAGCCGGGCAGCGCGGCAAAACCCTATATGGGCATCATCGGCGACAGCGACGAGGTGATGCAGACCACCGGCGCCTGGGCCGCACCCAGCTGGACCATCAACCCGGCGGTCGTGCTCGCCTCGCTCCCGGCGTGGGACAACAACACCGTCATCGCCGAAATGCAGCAGCAGCAGACCCGCACAACGCTGCTATGCGGGCAGACGCTGGATACCAACACCTACAGCACCAGCGGCAATATCGACAGCTGGACCAGTTGCGGTGGCCGGCTGGTACTGAAGCGGGTACACGGCGCGGAGCATGGCGTGGCATCCATCAATACCCAAATGAACAGCAGCAACCCCACCCAAGTGATGGACACCGTGGCCAACTTTGTGGAAGGGCTCTGAGCGGCCCGAGCCAGCAAACGGGCCGGCCTAAAATCTGGCCATGCAACAGCCCCGTAACGCCACCGGTGACAGCTTCTTCGCCTGGGACGGTGATGTACTGATCGTCAACATCCTGGGCAAGCCCTCGGCCTGCTGTGACGCGATCGCCAAGCCCATGGGCACGCAACTGAAGGTCAGCGTGACGGCCACGCCAAAAAACGGCAAGGCCACTGACCACATGGTGCGCTTTCTGGCGCCGCTTTTTGGCGTGGCAGTGGCCGATATCGAAGTGGTGTTTGGCCGGGAAAGTGTGCACAAGCAGTTGCGTATCAAGGCGCCAAAGAAGCTGCCACCGGTGTTCGACGCGGGCTAGACTCCGGAACTTTGCCGGGCCGCACAGGCTCCGACCCGGCATACTCTGGCCCCACCATGCTGCATCGCCTCCTTACCGCTCTCGTTTTCATAGCTGCCAGCGCAATATCCATCAGCGCAAACGCCCAAAAATCCACAGTAAACACCGAGCAGGTGCACGCCGAGCTGGTGGCCCACGCACCCCAGGGCGCGGTGTCCGGCCAGCCGGTCTGGGTGGGCTTGCAGATCAGCCACCAGCCCGAGTGGCACACCTACTGGAAGAATGCCGGCGACTCCGGCCTGCCCACCACGTTGAGCTGGACCCTGCCGCCTGGCGTCACCGCCGGCGACATCGCCTGGCCGCTGCCGCACAAGATTCCGGTGGGCACACTGGCCAACTACGGCTACGAGGGCACGGTGCTGCTGCCCGTGCCGCTGACCATCACCCCGGCCTTCAAGCCCTCGCTGCTGGCCAGTGACCTGGAGGTCAAGCTGCACGCCGCCTGGCTGGTCTGCCGCAAGGAATGCATTCCGCAAGAAGGCGACTTTGTGCTGAAGATCCCGGTGAAAAGCTCCACCGGACTGAACGCTGCCGCCTTTAACGCCGCACAAGCTGCCCAGCCCGAACCGCTGGTGGCGCGCAGCAATGTGGTGCTCAAGGGCAACACCCTGCGCGTCAGCGTGACCGACCTGCCGCCCGAAATACGCGGCAAAACACTGCAACTGTTCCCCGAAACCCCAGAAATCACCGAAACCGCGGCCGAGCCCACCCAGAACTGGGAAGGCGATGTGTGGACTGCCGACGTACCCCTGTCCGCCCAGCGCAGCCAAAGCCCGGACGAAATGCCGCTGGTACTGGTGACGGCCGATGGCGAGCCCCGTCGGGGCTTTCGCACGCTGGCCAATGTGAGCGGCCGCTGGCCGGCCGTGGCCGCCGTACCCACGGTGTCGCCCGCCCTGGCCGCCGCCTTGCAGGCGAACAGCGCGGCATCGCAAATCCCCACAGCCCCCAGCCTGACCTGGGGCGCAGCCCTGCTGGGTGCGCTGCTGGGTGGCTTGATACTGAACCTGATGCCCTGCGTGTTCCCGGTGCTGGCCATCAAGGTCATGGGCTTTGCGCAGCATGCCGGTGACCGCCGGGGCCACCGCGTGGACGGCATGGCCTACAGCGCAGGCGTGGTGCTGTCCTTTCTGGCGCTGGGCGGGCTGATGCTGGCCCTGCGCGCGGGCGGTGAACAGCTGGGCTGGGGCTTTCAGCTGCAGTCACCGGCCGTGGTGGCGGGGCTGGCCGTGCTGTTCACCGTGGTCGGGCTGAACCTGGCCGGGCTCTTCGAATTTGGCCAGTTCCTGCCCAGCCGCGTGGTGACGCTGCAGGCGCGCAATCCGGCGCTGAACGCATTTTTGTCCGGCGTGCTGGCGGTGGCCGTGGCCTCGCCCTGCACCGCTCCCTTCATGGGGGCTTCGCTGGGTTTTGCCGTGGGCCTGCCCGCCGTGCAGGCGCTGCCGGTGTTTGCCATCATGGGCATGGGCATGGCCCTGCCCTACCTGGCCGCCAGCCTGAGCCCGGCCGTCGCGCGGCTGCTGCCACGCCCCGGCGCCTGGATGCAAACCCTGCGCAGGCTGCTGGCGATTCCCATGCTGGCCACGGTGGCCTGGCTGGTCTGGGTGCTGGCCCAGCAAAGCGGCATGGCGGGCGCCGCCAGCCTACTGGCGCTGCTGGCCGGGGTGGCGGTGGTGCTGTGGACGCTGCGCCAGAAAAACACCGCATATGCTATTGTTTCGATAGCTGCAACCGCAGTATTGACCTTCGCTATCGGCCATAACATTACACAACTGGCGCCTCCTGTCCGCGCCCTGGCCGATGGCCGCTGGCAAGCCTGGGAGCCGGGTCGGGTCGAGCAGACCCTGGCCGCCGGCCAGCCCGTGATGGTGGACTTCAGCGCCGCCTGGTGTATTACCTGCCAATACAACGAGCGCACCACCTTGGCCCACCCCGCCGTACTGGCCGACCTGGACGCCAAAAACGTGCAGCTGCTGCGCGCCGACTGGACCCGCCGCGACCCGGCCATCACCGCCGCTCTGGGCCAGCTGGGCCGCAACGGCGTGCCGGTGTATGTGCTGTACAAGCCCGGCAGCGCGCCGCAGGTGCTGTCCGAGGTGCTGAACGTGGACGACTTGCGCGCGGCCATCGCCCAGCTGTAGCTGCAGCACCCGGCAGGCCTTGTCACGGGACTGTCACTGATAAAGGGTTTTCCCGTCACGCAAGAGTCATGTTTTGTGGATATCGTTTGCTGTAGTCAAACGACGTCCGACAAAGAAGCCCGCTGTGAACCCGATTATTTCCGTGCGCGGCCTGCGCGTAGCCTATGGCGCGAACGAAGTGCTCAAAGGCATTGACCTGGATATTGAACCAGGCAGTTTCGTGGCCCTGCTGGGCGCGTCGGGCTGCGGCAAGACCACGTTGTTGCGCACCCTGTCGGGCTTCAACCCCGTCAAGGCGGGCAGCATCACCGTCAAGGGCCAGGACATCCTGCACGAACCGCCCGAGCGCCGTGGCATGGCGATGGTGTTCCAGTCGTACGCGCTGTGGTCACACATGAGCGTGGCGCAAAACATCGGCTACGGCCTAAAGCTACGCCGCGTACCGCGCGCCGAGATCCAGCAACGCGTAGACAAGCTGCTGCAGATGCTGGGCCTGCAAGACTTTGGTGCGCGCGGCGTAGGCGAGCTGTCCGGCGGGCAGCGCCAGCGCGTGGCCCTGGGCCGCGCCCTGGCGGTGGAGCCTGAAATCTTGCTGCTGGACGAGCCGCTGTCCAATCTGGACGCCGGCATACGCCTGCAGATGCGCCACGAGATCCGATCCATCCAGCGCGCGCTGGGCGTCACCGCCATCCTGGTCACGCACGACCGCGAAGAAGCCATGGTAATGGCCGACCAGGTGGTAGTACTGGAGCAGGGCCGCATTGCCCAGATCGGCGCCCCGGAAGACGTATACCAGCGCCCGCAAACACCGTACGTGGCGACCTTCATGGGGGCCGACAACACCATCCACTGTGAAGCCCAAGCCGACAACAGCGGCGTACAGCTGCGTGTGCCGCGCGTACCGCAGGCCCAGGTGTGGTGCGCCACCAGCATGCCTGTGCAGGGCCCGGCGCAAGTGCATTTCCGCAGCGAAATGGCGAGCCTCGGCGCGTCCGACGCGCAGGCCGATGACAGCCTGCAGATACCCGGCCGCATCCACCAGGTGAGCTACCTGGGCGGCGGCTACCGCTGCGAAATCACGACCGAATGCGGCGCATTCTTCATCGACCACCCGCGCCCCATGGCGAACGGCGACACCGTTACCGTCTGCATTCCCGCCCACGCGCTGCACATCTACCCACGTGCCTCGGCACAGGCCTGAGTCCCTTTTTTTAATTGCTACACAGGAGCACTCCATGCCACTACTTCGCCGCACACTCGCTGCCTCCATTGCCCTGGCGCTGGGCACTCTGTCCCTGGGCGCACAGGCCCAGACCACCACGCTGCATGTGATCAGCGGCGGTTCACAGAACATGGTGGACTACGTGACCGACTACCTGGGCCCGCTGTTCGAGAAGCTGAACCCGGGCGTCAAGGTCAGCGTGGTGGGCACCGGCCCGGACGATGCCGGTTCGCAAAAAATGATGGAAAAGCTGCAGGCCCAGAAAGCCGCCGGCGCCGCCACCTGGGACACCGACGTGATCGTGCCCAATCAACAAAAAACCGGCGAAATGGTGCGTGACGGCCTGCTGCTGAAATACCGTGACAGCATCCCCACCGGCAAGTACGCCGTCAGCCAATCTGCCAAGCAGGCCCTGGGCGTGAATGTGGACGGCTATGTGATGCCCATGTTTGAAAGCCAGACTGCGCTGGCCTACAACCCCGACCTGATCAAGACCCCGCCCGCTTCCTACGACGAGCTGCGTGCCTTTGTGGCCAAGAACCCCAAGAGCTTTGGCTACAACGGCCTGAAGGGCGGTATGTCGGGCGTGGCCTTTGTGGTGGGCTGGATGTATGCCTACGGCGGCAACCCCGAGACCGTGCAGCAAGGCCCGTACGACGCCAAGCCGCCTGCCGGCTGGAAGAAGGCTTTCGCCGACCTGAAGAGCTTCAACCAGCAAGTAGTGTTCACGCCAGGCAACGCCGGCACGCTGGACATGTTGAACCGTGGCGAAATCGCCATGGGCCCGGTGTGGGTGGACATGTTCCAGAGCTGGAAGGCCGAGGGCCGTCTGGCACCCAACATGAAGCTGAAAATCCTGTCGCCCGGCATGCCTGGCCAGCCCTACTACTATGCCATCCCGGCCAAGGCGAAGAACGTGGAACTGGCCAAGAAATTCATCGCCCTGGCCACCAGCCCGCAAGTGCAGGCCGACGGCATTGTGCGGCGCTTCAACTGGTACCCGGGCATTGACGCTAATGTGGTCAAACCCGTGCTGGACCCCAAGATCTGGAATCAGCTTTTCGTGGACGTGACCCCGACCGACCTGGCACGCAATGGCAAGCCCTTCCCGCTGGCGCCTTATTTCAAGGACCTGCGCGAGCAGTACGAAGCCCAGGTACAGAACTAAGCACGCCAAGCGATGCGCCGCAGACCTTCCGAACTTTTGTCCGCCCTGGCCCTGCTGCTACCCGCCTTGGCGATGGTGGGTCTGCTGTTTGTCTACCCGCTGGTGTTTTCACTCACCTATGCCTTCCGTAATGAAGGCACGGGCGGCTGGGACCTGGGTAATTTCGCCAAGGCCTTCGCGCTGTACGGTAGCGACATCACACTGACCGCGGTGGTGACCGTGCTGTCCACCGCCCTGGTGGGCGTGCTGGCGGTGGCGATTGCCGGCTACCTCACGCTGGGTGAGAACCGGCGCGCGGTGGCGGCACTGCGTTGGATTTACCGCTGGCCGCTGTTCATTCCCTTCGTGGTGGCGGCCCAGTTGATGCGCACCTTTCTGGCCAAGAACGGCATGCTGAACAACGCGCTGATGGCGGTGGGCCTGGTGGAGCCGCTAAATGCCATGAGCCTGCTGGACTGGCGTGGCGTGGTGGTCACCTTTGTGTGGAAGCAGCTGCCGTTTGCCGCGCTGCTGATCAGCGGAGCCATGGCCTCCATGGACCGCTCCATGATCGAGTCGGCGCGCGGCCTGGGTGCGGGGCGGCTGCGCATCCTGCTGGAAATCGTGCTGCCGCAGGTGATGGCCACCGTGTGGGTCAGTCTGATCTTGTCTTTTGTGACCATGCTGTCGGCGCTGTCTGTGCCGATGATGATCATCGCCGGCTCGCCCACGCTGCTGACGGTGGACATGGCCTGGCGCGTCAACTCCTATGGCGACTACGGCGTAGCCAACGCGCTGGGCTTTGTGGCATTTGCGATGAGCGGAGTGGCCGCGTGGTTCTATCTGCGCCAAGGTCTGCGCACGGGCGGGCAACCCAAATGAAGCTCAGCCATTCCCGCACCCCGGACTTCGTGGGCTCGCTGCTTCAATTACTGCTCATTGGCCTGTTAGCCATCGCCGTCTTTGGCCCGCTGCTGAACATGCTGATCTGGACCGTGACCGAAGCCTGGTACTTCCCGGCCAAGCTGCCGGTGCGCTGGGGCTTCGCCTTCTGGAACAAGGTGTTCCGTCCCGAAGCCGGCGCCATGCGTGCGCTGACCACCAGCCTGCTGATAGCGGTGCTGACGGTGCTACTGAGCCTGGCGGTGGCCATTCCCGCCGGTTACGCCTTGTCCAAACGCACGCTGCCGTTTCGCAACTTGTTTTTGCTGTTTTTTCTGCTGCCGCAGGCCTTCCCTACGGTGGCGGTGCACATGAATATCGCGCGCATCTTCTACGGCCTGGGCCTGACCGGCACCATCTGGGGCGTCATGCTGGTGCATGCCATACAGGGTCTGGTCTTCGCGGTATGGATCGCCTCGGCCTCGTTCGCCGCCATCCACCAGGAACAGGTGGAAGCCGCGCGCAACCTGGGTGCATCTCCGCTGCGCGCCTTCCTGACTGTGACCCTGCCTCTGGCGGCACCCGGGCTGATGGCCAGCGCCATCTTCGTATTCCTGATCTCGCTGGACGAGTTCTCGGGCACCTTCTTCGTCGGCGTGCCGGATGTGCACACCCTGCCGCTGACCATGCTGAACGCGGCCATGGAAGGCAACTACCAGATCGCATCCATCACCGCACTCTTGCTGCTGGTGCCATCGGTACTGTTCATGCTGTTTGTGGAGCGTTTCCTGAAGGCCGATGTGCTGGCGGGCGTGGGGAAATAAGCCCATGGTGGTGCCCGCTGAATACTCCATCTGGCTACGCCCCGCAGCACCGGATGAAGCCGCGCTGCTGCAGACGATTGATCGCCTGGCGGCCCTGCGCGGCAGCGAGCGCTTCGCCCCGCACGTGACGGTGCAGGGCGACCTGGCCCAGCCGCTGGACGCACTACGCCACATGCTGGCGCCCCTGGCACGCAAAATACCGGCACAGCGCTGGCGGGTGGAGGCAGTGGAATGCAGCCCGCATTTCTTCCGCTGTATGGTGTTGCGCTTTGCCCCCTGCACCGCCTTCAAGGGAATGCAGGCTGCGGCACAAGCCTTCAGCCAGACAGAGCTAGGCTTGTCACCCTTTCCCCACCTGAGCCTGGCCTATGGCGAAGCGCACCCGGACAACGCCCGGCTGTGCCAGGAACTGGCTGATGAATACGTGGGGCGTGAGATCGTGCTGGACCGGCTCAGCATCTGTCACTCGTCCAAAAAAGTACCCATACCAGACTGGTGCTACCTGGCGGACTATGTACTGACCCGCTAAAAACCGGGGTTTTGACCACGTCGAATACGTAAAGTTTACATATACAAACGCAAAGAATTCCAATTTCACGGTATTCTAAAAAGCCGGCAATTGTTGCCTGTGCAAAAAGACAGGCCATGAAAAACTCCCTCATCTCAACAAGCTTCTTTCGCGCATGCGCGCCAACTACTTTTGCGCTAGCTCTTGCCATTAGCTTGGCCGCCTGCGGCAGTGGCGGCGGTGGCAGTAGCAGCGGTACCTCTGGCACCGTCAGCATAGGAGGCACCGTCAGCGGCCTCACGGGCTCAGGCCTGGTGCTGCAAAACAACGCGGGCGACAACCTCGCCATCTCCGCAAACGGCAGTTTCACCATGGCCACGGCCCTGGCCGTTGGGGCCAGCTATAGCGTCACAGTCAGTAGCCAACCAAGCTTGCCCAGCCAGACCTGCACCGTCAGCAACGGTAGCGGCACAGCCAGTGCGTCCGTCACCAATATCGCGGTGACTTGCACCACACCTTCAGTGCGATTTGCCTACGTGGCGAATAGCGGTGCAAATACAGTGTCGGCCTACACGGTCGATACCAACACGGGGGCTTTGACCTCGGTAGGCACCGCCTATGCGACAGGCGTAGCTCCTGACTCGGTAGTGGTTGCGCCGTCGGGCAAATTTGCCTATGTGGTGAACTTCAATGACAACACCCTGTGGACTTACGCCATTGACACCAGCACCGGCGCCTTGAGTACTGTTGGCAGCAGCTCCGCGACCGGCAATAACCCAACCACTGTTGCCCTCGCTCCCTCGGGCAAATTCGCTTATGTGGCCAACTCCATTGACAACACGGTTTCCAGCTACACCGTGGACACGACCACTGGCGCCTTGACAACACTTGGAACGGTCGCAACGGGAACCAGTCCGCGCTCCGTCACAGTGGATCCCTCGGGTAAATTCGCCTACGCCAGCAATTACAGCGACGGCACGGTTTCCGCCTACACAGTGGATAGCAGCACCGGCACGCTGACGGCCATTGGCACAGTAGCAACCGGCTCAGGCCCCCGCTCAATCGCTATAGACCCCACCGGCAAATTCGCCTATGTGGCAAACTTCGGTTTCGGCAGCTTCAACAACACGGTTTCGGCCTATAGCATCAACACCAGCACCGGAGTATTGACCACCGTGGGAACATACACCGCAGGCACGGCACCCCGCTCGGTAGCGGTAGACCCGCGGGGCAAGTTCCTCTATGTGGCCAACTCGGAGGCCGACACCGTGACCGCCTACAGCATCAACACCAGCACAGGGGCACTGACCACGGTAGGAAGCTTTGCCACCGGTAGCAAACCGTATGCAGTGGCCGCCGACCCCACGGGCCAATTTGTCTACGTAGCCAACTCCAACGCCGCCACTGTCTCGACCTACAGCATCAATAGCAGCACAGGCGCCCTGACGCAGACCGGAAGTTATGCCGCAGGCACGGGAGCGGCTGCCGTAGCCACCACGCAGTAGCTAGACCAGGCCATCGGCGACATGCCGCTGCCGATGGCCTATCCCGCACCGACCACCGCCGTCGGTAAACGGCATCCCTGCTGACAACCAGGTTCATCGAAGCCTGCTATGTTGGAACCTGTGTCAAAAAACAGGAGCCTCCATGACAGCCCCATCTCCCCACGCGTTCGCGCCCGCCCTGCAAACATTCACCACCGCTACGGGTGAGTCCGGCCAGTACTGGTCGCTGCCGGAGCTGGCCAAGCGGTTCCCCAGCGTAAATCGACTTCCGGTATCTGTACGCATCGTGCTCGAATCGGTGCTGCGCAACTGCGACGGCAAAAAGGTGACGCCCGAGCACGTGGCGCAATTGGCGCACTGGTCCCCCACTGCCGAGCGCACCGATGAAATCCCCTTTGTCGTAACCCGCGTGGTGCTGCAGGACTTCACCGGCATCCCCCTGCTGGCCGACCTGGCCGCCATGCGCAGCGTAGCCGCATCGCTGGGACAAAGCCCCAAGACCATAGAGCCGCTGGTGCCGGTAGACCTGGTGGTAGACCACTCGGTGATGGTGGACTACTACGGCACCCCCCAGGCGCTGGACCTGAACATGAGGCTGGAATTCCAGCGCAACCACGAACGCTACCAGTTCATGAAATGGGGCATGCAGGCCTTTGACACCTTCCGCGTGGTGCCGCCCGGCTTTGGCATCGTGCACCAGGTGAACCTGGAATACCTGGCACGCGGTGTCTACAAAAACCCCAAGGACACGGCCGCCGCGCCGGTGTACTACCCCGACTCGCTGGTCGGTACCGACAGCCACACCACCATGATCAACGGCATCGGCGTGGTGGGTTGGGGGGTGGGCGGCATCGAGGCTGAAGCGGCCATGCTGGGCCAGCCGGTGTACATGCTGACACCGGACGTGGTGGGCTTCGAGCTGACCGGCACGCTGCGCGAGGGCGTAACCGCCACCGACCTGGTGCTGTTTGTCACCAACATACTGCGCGCCGAGAAGGTGGTGGGCAAGTTTGTCGAATTCTTCGGCCCTGGCGCGGCGTCCATCCCCGTGCCGGACCGCGCCACCATTGGCAATATGGCACCGGAATATGGCGCCACCATGGGCTTCTTCCCCGTGGATGACAAGACCGTGGCCTACTTCAAGGGTACGGGCCGCACCGATGCCGAAATTGCCTTGTTCGAGGCCTACTACAAGGCACAAGGCCTGTTCGGCATGCCCAACCCGGGCGATATCGACTACAGCAAAGTCGTGCGATTGGACCTGGGCACCGTCGTCCCCAGCCTGGCCGGCCCCAAGCGTCCGCAGGACCGCATCGATCTGGACAAGCTCTCAAGCACCTTCAGCACGCTGTACAGCCAACCCAATGAAGCCAACGGCTTCAACCAGCCGGCCGAAACCCTGCTGTCGCGCTACCCCCTGCCCTCGGGCGGCGGCGTAGACATCGGCAACGGCGACGTGCTGATTGCCGCCATCACCTCCTGCACCAACACCTCCAACCCCAGCGTCATGCTGGCCGCAGGCCTGCTGGCCCAAAAAGCTGTAGAAGCCGGCCTGACAGTGCTGCCGCACATCAAGACCTCGTTGGCACCCGGCTCGCGCATCGTCACTGAATATCTGGAAAAAGCCGGCCTGCTGCCCTACCTGGAAAAGCTGGGCTTCTACCTGGCGGGCTATGGCTGCACCACCTGCATTGGCAATGCAGGTGACCTCACACCCGAAATCAATGCTGCCATCACTGGCAACAAGCTGGTGTGTGCTGCCGTGCTGTCGGGCAACCGCAACTTCGAAGCCCGCATCCACCCCAACCTGAAGGCCAACTTCCTGGCCTCGCCTCCGCTGGTGGTGGCCTATGCCATCACGGGCAATGTCATGACCGATCTGGCCACCCAGCCACTGGGCAAGGGCAGCAACGGCCAAGACGTGTACCTGCGCGACGTCTGGCCCAGCATGGCTGAGATAGACGAAAAACTGCACTACGCCATGAACGCCCAGTCCTTCCGCGCCAACTACGACAAGGTCAAAGCCGAACCCGGTGCGCTGTGGAGCAGCATCCAGGGCGTCACCGGCCAGGTCTACAACTGGCCGCAGTCCACCTACATTGCCGAACCGCCCTTCTTTGGCGGCTTCACCCAACAGCCCGCCGTAGCAGCCGCGGGCTTTACCGGTGCGCGCCCCATGGCGCTGTTTGGCGACTCCATCACCACCGACCACATCTCGCCGGCTGGCTCGATTGCCGAGAAATCACCGGCCGGCCAGTGGCTGCTGGCCAACGGGGTGCCCAAAGCCGACTTCAACAGCTACGGCTCGCGCCGCGGCAACCACGACGTAATGGTGCGCGGCACCTTCGCCAACGTGCGCATCAAGAATCTGATGCTGCCACTAGACGCCAACGGTTCACAGGTCGAAGGCGGGCTGACGCTGCACCAACCCAGCGGCGAGAAGCTGTTCATCTACGACGCGGCGCAAAAGTACATGGCGGCAGGTGTGCCCACCGTGGTGTTTGGCGGCGAGGAATACGGCACTGGTTCGTCCCGCGACTGGGCGGCCAAGGGCACGCAGCTGCTGGGCATCAAAGCCGTGATTGCCCGCAGCTTTGAGCGCATCCACCGCGCCAACCTGGTGGGCATGGGCGTACTGCCGCTGCAGTTCAAAGGAGACGACAGCTGGCAAAGCCTGGGCCTGCGCGGCGACGAAACCATTGACGTGCTGGTAGACGGCGCGCTGCAGCCACAAATGGATGTGCAGCTGGTGATCCACCGCGCCAATGGCACGCAGCAAAACGTAGCCGTACGCCTGCGCATCGATACACCTATTGAGGTGGACTACTACCAACACGGCGGCATCCTGCCATTTGTGCTGCGCCAGTTGCTGGCCAATTGATCAAAAGAAGCAGGGGCGCCGTCCCCTGTGGTCACACCAATTTGCTGAGCGTGTTCTTGACCACTGCGGCGGCTCCGGTGGAATAGGCCGCAATGGCACTGGCAGATGCGAGTCCCCCACGGCTCACACCCTTGTATACCGACTGCACTGCGTTTTCGAGATTGACGGTGCTTTGCGCCACCGACTTGATGCCGTTCCCCAGCCTCTGCACGCCTTGCGCGACGGCATCGGTCACACCAATGGCCGCAGCCCCCACCACCCCATACTTGTCGATATTGCTGCCGGAGGCGCGTGCTGCAAGCACTTGGGCATATCTGGATACGCCATTTGTACGCTGAATACTCATACGTCCCCGGCTGGTTGGTAGATAAGGAAGCGGCCTCTGCGTGGCTGCGCAGGCGTGAATGGAAGTTTACCCGTCACATACAAAGCCACGCAAGCCGATCACACAGCCTTTACAAGTCGCTACTCAGGCACCAGGTGGCGTAGAAATACATACGCCAGCTTCACAACTGGTCGTTGAACGCCGAAATATTTGCCACCTGAAAGCCACCGCTGAGTGACTGCAGCTCCTTGTGGTGCAGCTCGGCCAAGCGGCGCAAGCAGGTATCGCCCTTGGACGTCAGCCGCACCTCCACTTGCCGCCGGTCCACAGCGCTGGCTGAGCGGGTCACCAGCTCGGCTGCCTCACAGCGCGACACCAGTGCCACCACACCATGCTGCTGGGTCTGCAACCGCTCGGCCAGCTCGCCCACCGTGGCCCATTCGCGCCCTGGATAGCCCTTGATATGCAATAGCAACTGGTACTGCAGCGGAGTCAGTCCTTCGGACTGGGCGGCGTCCTCACTGAAACGCAGAAACCGGCGCAGCTGGTAGCGGAATTCCGATAGAGCCTCGTAGTCGGCTTTGGCAAGGGTCTTGGGGCGTGGGGGCATAGGTTCGGTCAAGGCAGGTAATTACATCACAATGTGATGTAATTACAGTTTTGTGTGGCATCCATATCGCATGAAGCTCTCCCCTCCATTGTGGCTGTTGAACCTCTACCCCGCGACCACCTCGGTCAACAACGCCGAGCGGCTGCGGGCCAGCCTGGGTGCATTGATCGGCATCGCACTGACCGGCTGGCTCAGCACCCAGGCCATGGGTCTGACCCTGGCCGCCGCCTGGCTGATCGCGCCCATGGGCGCATCAGCCGTGCTGCTGTTTGCCCAGCCGGCCAGCCCGTTGGCACAACCCTGGTCCATTACCGGGGGTAATCTGCTCGCAGCTGTCATCGGCGTCAGCTGCGCCAAGCTCATCCCCATGCCGGTGGCGGCGGCAGCCCTTGCCATCAGCCTGTCCATCGCAGCCATGTTCTGGCTGAGATGCCTGCATCCGCCCAGCGGTGCGGTGGCACTGACCGCCGTGCTGGGCGGGCCACAAATCCATGCAGCAGGCTATGGCTTCGTTGCCAATCCGGTGGCGCTGAACACGGCACTCCTGCTGCTGACGGCGTTGCTCTACAACAAAGTCACCGGCCGCCGCTACCCACACACCCAGCGCGCCGACGCCCCGCATCCGCACCACACCAGCGATGCCGTACCCACCGCTCGCCTGGGCTTCACGCCTGAAGACCTGCAGACCGTGCTGAAGGACTACAACCAGGTGCTGGACGTGAGCTTTGACGACCTGGAAGCGCTATTCCACCGCACGGAAACACAGGCCTTTCGCCGGCGCTTTGGTGCCAAACAATGCAGCGACATCATGTCCAAGGATGTGCTGTCCGCCGAGTTCGCCACCGAGCTGGCCGAAGCCTGGGACAGCATGCACACCCACCAGGTGCAAGCCCTGCCTGTGCTGGACCGGGCGCGACGGGTTATCGGCATCGTCACGCGCTCCAGCTTTTTGCGCCAGATTGATGACCATGGCTATCCAGGCCTGTCCACGCGGCTGCGTGCCCTGCTGCTGCGCACCCCGCACACGCACTCCAGCAAGGCCGAGGTGGTGGGCCAGATCATGACCACACCGGTCACCACGGCCTTTGACACCACGCCGCTGGGCGAGCTGGTGTCGCTGATGGCCGATGCGGGCTTGCACCACATACCGGTAGTCAACGCCCAGCGCCGCCTGGTGGGCATGGTCACGCAAACCGATGTGATGGCCGCCTTGTACGAAACCAGCCTGGCCCACCTGGGCTCGGCCAGCACAACAGCAAACTGATATGGACCACACCGCGACCCCCAACCGTGATTACGCCGCAGACCGGCGCATGCTGCTAACCGCCAGCCTGGCCGTTCCCGTAGGCGTGTTGGGCGCCTTGGCGGCCTGGCTGCTGCTGACGCTGATCCACACCTGCACCAATCTATTTTTCTTCCAGACGCTATCCACTGCAGACCAGTCACCCGCAGCAAACCGCCTCGGCGCATGGAGCATCCTGCCCCCGGTGGTCGGTGGTTTGCTGGTCGGCCTGATGGCCAGGTTTGGCTCGGAAAAAATCCGCGGCCACGGCATTCCTGAAGCGATTGAAGTCATCTTGTTTGCCCGCAGCCGCATGTCGGCCAAGGTCGCCGTACTCAAGCCGCTGGCGTCGGGCATCGTTATAGGTTCGGGCGGCCCCTTCGGCGCCGAAGGCCCCATCATCATGACCGGCGGCGCCCTGGGCTCGCTGCTGGCCCAGCTCTTCCACCTGTCGGCATCGGAACGCAAGACCCTGCTGGTCGCGGGCGCTACGGCGGGCATGACGGCCGTGTTTGGAACCCCTGTGGCCGCCGTTCTGCTGGGCGTGGAGCTACTGCTGTTTGAGCTGCGCCCGCGCAGCCTGCTAGCCGTCTCCATCGCATGCGCCGTGGCGGGCTTTGTGCGGCCACTGCTGCTGGAGGCCGGGCCCTTGTTTCCACTGCAAACCCAGGTCGCCAGCTGGCCGACCCTACTCGCCTGCGTGCTGCTGGGGCTGCTGGCCGCGGTGCTGGCGGCCGGCCTGTCCAACGCGCTGTATGCGATGGAGGACGCCTTCCACCGCCTGCCCTTGCATTGGATGTGGTGGCCGGCCATCGGGGGTCTGGCCGTGGGTCTGGGCGGTTGGCTGCAGCCCCGGTCCCTGGGCGTGGGTTACGACGTGATCAGCGACCTGCTGAACCAGCGCCTGGTGCTGGCCAGCATACTGGCCCTGCTGGCGGTCAAGGTCATCATCTGGGTGATCGCCCTGGCCTCGGGCACTTCGGGTGGCGTGCTGGCGCCGCTGCTGATGCTGGGAGCGGGTATGGGCGCGGTGCTGGCGCACGGTTGGACAGGCACGGACGCCGCGGTGTGGCCCTTGGTGGGCATGGCAGCCATGCTGGCCTGTGCGCTGGGTGCACCGCTGACGGCCACGGTCTTTGCTGTCGGCTTGACGGGCGACGTGAACGCCCTGCTGCCGCTGCTGCTGGCATGCACGGTGTCGCACGGCCTGAGCGTGCTACTGATGCGCCGCTCCATCATGACCGAGCGCCTGGACCGCCGGGGCCGCCACGTACACCGCGAATACGGTGTGGACCCGCTGGAACGTACCCGCGTCGATGAAGCCATGACCCGCCAGGTGCAGACCATACCGGCCAGCACGCCGCTAACCGACATTCCAGAACGCTGGTTTGGCGCCCAACAGCAGCACCGCGCCTTTGCCGTAGTCCAGGCCGATGGCCGCTACGTAGGCATGCTGGACATCCATACCTTGGCAAACCCAGCCCCCGCGGCGCAGCTTGCAAGTGATCTGTTCCCCCAGGCAACACCTGTATCCGCCTTGCCGGAGGAAACCTGCCGCACGGCAGCCCGGCGCATGGCGGCACACGGGCTGGAGCGCCTGCCCGTGCTGGCCGACCACCAATCACAGCGCCTGGTCGGCATCGTCAGCCGCAGCGATTTGGTCAAACCATTGCAAGCCCAACAGGATGAAGAAGATATCCGGGAGCGGCTCTTGGTGTGGCGGCGACACGCCTCCTGACGCCCAGCCGCGCGCCCATTTGAGATGCGGTCAATATCCCCTTCAGAAGCCCTGACAGCTTCCTGAGGCCGACGCATTGGGTTTAGCATGCAGGCTGCTTATCAACCCGCAATGCCCAAGGAGTCCGCCATGCGCCACCACCTGTTTTACGCTCTTGCCTCCATCGGCCTGCTCGCCGCCTGCGCCAGCACGCCACCGGCGCCCGTGGCCAGCGCCCCCTTGCAGCCCACCAAAGGCAATACCGCCACCGGCACTGTGCAATTCAAGCAGTTGCCAGGCAAGGTGCTGGTCAGCGGCAACATCAGCGGCCTGGCGCCCAACGCCACGCTGGGCTTTCACCTGCACGAAAAGGGTGACTGCTCCAGCGGTGACGGCATGAGCGCCGGCGGCCACTTCAATCCTGACGGCCACGCCCACGGGGCAGCCAGCAGCGCCATGCACCACGCGGGCGACTTGCCCAGCCTGCAAGCCGATGCCCAAGGCGTGGCGAAATTCAGTTTTGAGTCCACCAGCCTGTCGGTGGGCAGCGGCCCGCACGACGTTGTGGGCCACGGCCTGATCGTGCACCGCGATGCGGACGACTACACCACCCAGCCCACAGGCAACTCCGGCCCGCGCATCGCCTGCGGTGTCGTACGCGCCGGCTAAGCGCCGGCGGCCTAATTAGGCCATCAGCGCACGAAACGCCTGTTCGCCCGGCGGTGTGAAGCGGATCACACGTGAATCCGCATCGCGCCGAGCCCAGCCCAATGCATAAATGCGCTGCAGCAATGCCGCCCCCAAGGCGCCACCCAGATGGTGGCGGCGCTCGCCCCAGTCCAGACAGGGCCGGCAAAAAGCGCGCTTTTGCGCCTGAGCAGCCGCCGCATCCACACCCAGCGCGGTAAACCAGCCGTAGCCTGACTTTGTGAGCTGCACACCACTAGCCTGGGCCTGCAACAGCTGCCGGCCCAGCAAGGCCTCGTAGGCCAGCACACCCATTTCACCGGCAAGATGGTCGTAGCAGATGCGCGCCTTGCGCAGGGCCGGCTCGCGCGGGCTGGAGCGCAGGCGCACCGCGCCGGTACGGAAAGCCACGCCCATCAGCGACTCCAGCAAATGCGCCACGTCGTGGTCCGCCAGGCGGAAGTAGCGGTGCCGGCCCTGGCTGTCCACGGCCACCAGACCGGCCTCCACCAGCTTGGCCAGATGCGCGCTGATGGTCTGCTTGGTCACGCCGGCAATGCCGGCCAGCTCGGTGGCGGTGAGCGCGCGGTCTGCCATGAGGGCGGTGAGCACCTCGGCGCGGGCGTGGTCGCCGATGAGCGCGGCGACGCGGGCAATGCTGGGTCCGTCTTTCATGGTTCGATCTTCAGCGAACCGTTTCATGGCGTCAAGCCACTATCTTTGGAGCATCTCCACTGAAAGCACTCCCATGACCATCACCTGCTGCATACGCTATGAAATCGACCCGTTCCAACGCGATGCCTTCCAGCAATACGCCGAAAACTGGGGCCGCATCATCCCCCGCTGCGGCGGCCACCTGGTGGGCTACTTCCTGCCACTGGAAGGCAGTAACTACGAGGCCTGGGGCCTGATCGCCTTCGACTCGCTGGCCTCCTACGAGCGCTACCGGGCCCGCCTGAAAACCGATACCGAGGGCCGCGCCAACTTCGCCTTCGCCCAGACCCACAAATTCATCCTGCGCGAGGAACGCAGCTTTGTCGAAGTGGTGGACGGCACCCTGGGTATCGCGGCACACGCCGTGGAGGGCGCAGCATGATCGCGGTGATTTTCGAGGTCGAACCGCGCGACGGCCAGCTCGATGCCTACCTGGACACCGCCGCAGCCTTGCGCCCGCAGCTGGAGGCGATGGACGGCTTCATCTCCGTCGAGCGCTTCAGCAGCCTCAGCCAGCCCGGTAAGCTGCTGTCGCTGTCCTTCTGGCGCGACGAGGAGGCCGTCAAGCAGTGGCGCGCCCTGGACAACCACCGCCAGGCGCAGCAGGCCGGGCGGCAAAAGATATTTGCCGGCTACCGGTTGCGCGTGGCCCAGGTGGTGCGCGACTACGGCATGCACGACCGGGAGCAGGCCCCTCCAGACTCGCGCACAGTACATGGCTGAATCCACCCTGCTCTCGTAAAATCGCCCCCTCTTGCTTGATAACTACAAGCCTTTAGGCACCCCATGATCCGCATTTCCGAACTCAAACTCCCCCTCGACCACGCCGAGGACGCGCTGCCTGCCCTGGTGGCTCACACCCTGGGCCTGGCTCCGGCGCAAATCGCCCACTTCACCATCCACAAGCGCAGCTTCGACGCGCGCAAAGCCACGCTGATGCAGGTCTACATCGTGGACGTGGCGCTGGTGGATGCCGCTCAAGAAGCCGACCTGCTGCGCCGCCACCCGGACAACCCGCACCTGCGCCCCGCGCCCGACATGGCCTACTACCCGGTAGGCCAGGCCCCCGCCGATCTGCCCGTACGCCCGGTGGTGGTGGGCTTTGGCCCCTGCGGCATCTTTGCGGCGCTGGTGCTGGCGCAGATGGGCTTTAAACCCATCGTGCTGGAGCGCGGCACCACGGTGCGCCAGCGCACCCAGGATACCTGGGGCCTGTGGCGCAAGAGCGTGCTCAAGCCCGAGAGCAATGTGCAGTTTGGCGAGGGCGGTGCCGGCACCTTCTCGGACGGCAAGCTGTACAGCCAGATCAAGGACCCGCGGCATCTGGGCCGCAAGGTGATGCGCGAGTTCGTCAAGGCCGGCGCGCCAGAGGAAATCCTGATCGCCGCGCACCCGCACATCGGCACCTTCAAACTGGTGAAAGTGGTGGAGAACCTGCGCGAGCAGATCATCGCCCTGGGCGGCGAAATCCGTTTCGAGCAACGCGTGACCGACGTGCAGATCGAAGATGGACACATGCGCGGCCTCACCGTGTTGGACCAGGCCACCGGCCAGAGCTACCAGCTGCGCGCCGACCAGGTGGTGCTGGCCCTAGGCCACAGCTCGCGCGACACCTTCCAGATGCTGCACGCGCGCGGCGTGTACATGGAGGCCAAGCCCTTCTCCATCGGCTTCCGCATCGAACACCCGCAGGGCCTGATCGACCGCGCCCGCTGGGGCCAGCATGCCGGCCACCCACTGCTGGGTGCGGCCGACTACAAGCTGGTGCACCACGCACAACATGGTGAAGGACGCGGCCGCGCTGTCTACAGCTTCTGCATGTGCCCCGGCGGCACGGTGGTGGCCGCCACCAGCGAGCCAGGCCGCGTGGTCACCAACGGCATGAGCCAGTACTCGCGCAACGAGCGCAATGCCAATGCCGGCATCGTGGTCGGCATCACGCCGGAAGACTACCCGCTCGACCCGGCAGCCTGGGCCGCCACGCTGGGCGATGTGGCACCGCCCGCGCCCGGCCCCGGCCAACAAGTGCACCCGCTGGCCGGCATCGTGCTGCAACGCCAGCTGGAATCCAACGCCTATGTGCTGGGCGGCAGCAGCTACCAGGCGCCGGGCCAGTTGGTCGGCGACTTCATCGCCGGGCGCGCGTCTACCCAGCTGGGCAGCGTGGAGCCCTCGTACAAGCCCGGCGTGCTACTGGGCGACCTGCATGCAGCCCTGCCCGGCTATGCGATTGCCGCCATCCGCGAGGCGCTGCCGGTGTTTGGCCGCAAGATCAAAGGCTTTGACCTGCCCGACGCAGTGCTGACCGGCGTGGAAACGCGCACCTCCTCACCCCTCAAAATGACCCGCGATGAAGACTTCCAAAGCCTGAACGTGCGCGGCCTGTACCCGGCGGGCGAAGGCGCCAGCTACGCTGGAGGCATCTTGTCGGCCGGGGTGGACGGCATCAAGGTCGCAGAGGCCGTGGCGCGCAGCCTGCTGGCCAGCAGCTAAATTTATAAAAAATAGGCCGCTAGCGCAGATATCACGTGCGCTAGCAGCTATTTTTTATATAGCAAACAGGAGCCAACTGCAAGCCTGGAATTTCCCAGCCCCGCAGGCTGCGCAGCGGCCTACACTGTGTGCAACGCATCCACGTTGCAGCACACACCATGCCCGCTATCCCAGCCCCCCGCGTAGAACATTTACAGCAGGCCCTGCTCTGGCCCGTGCGCCTGATGCCGGTGCGGGGCCAAGAAGGTGGTGTGGCCAAGCCCTGGGAGCTGCTGGCCAGCATGGGCGACACATCGCCCTGGCGCGAGGTGGTGGACGAGTTCACCGGCGACAGCAGCCGCTTCCACGAGCGGCACTACAACGAGTTCGTCAGCTTTTTGCCCTATGTGCAGCGCTTTCTATACGGTGAAGGCCGGCCCAAGCATGGCGCACCGGGCGTATCCCACGGCTCGCCCATGCGGGTCTTCCGCCGCCACGACATTGCCGCTGTGCGCGTGGTGCCGCGCCCCGGCGACGCGCCCATCACGCTGGACATCGTGCACGTAGACCTGTATTTCTTTCTGGACGTGGACCTGGTGCTACTGAACGTAGAAGTGACGGCCCAGCACCTGGAACTGGCCCAGGCCCAGGAGCTGCTCTACCGCTTTGGCCGCGCCTACCCGGCTGGCTGGGACGCGCAAGGCCAGGCCCTGCACTGCCTGGCCCGCGCCGAATGGCTGGACGCCCAGGGCCAGGTGCTGGCCGCCTCCGATGCGCATGAGCGCGACGCGTTTTTGTCCCACGTCAGCACGCGCCGTGCGCCGCGCCTGTCGGCCCACTGGGACTATGTGATGCAGCCCCTGGTGGGTGACCATTCCGACCACGAAGGGCCGCTGCGCTTTCGCCAGATCGAGTATTACCGCATGCCCTTGATGGCCTACCTGGCACTGGACCGGCCACGCGACCTCAGCCGCAGCGATTTCATCCGCCTGGGCCTGGTTACCGGCTCCGGGGCACACGAGCCTGCGGGCAGTTGCGAGCTGCCTTACGGCGAGCAGCACCTGGCCGACTTCGAGAAAAAGTACTGCTACGACCGCTTCTGGGCCGAGGGTGGTGCTGCGCCCAATACCCGCTATCTGTGCAACGGCCACGCCATGGTGGTGCTGGGCGAGGCGGGCAGCAGCTTCTACACATGCCGCGACCGGGGTGTGCTGGCGCAGTTCCGGCACCAGCATTTCCTGGTGTTTCTGATCGCGCACTTCCAGAAGGCTGCGCTGCTGATGTATTCCGACCGGATGGCCGAGGCGCTGAAGAACCTGGACATCAGCAACGCCGACAGCGTGCGCCACTTCAAGCGGGCCATTCGTTACGGCTTCTCCAGCTTTCTGCGCTTCACCCACCGCTACTGGTTCCACGAGGTGTCCGAACAGGCCCAAGTGCGTGCACTGTTCAAGATGTGCGCCCAGCACCTGGGGCTGGATCCGCTGTATGCCGAGGTGAAGGAGCGCATTGCCGAGATGAACCAGTACCTTGAGGCCGACAGCCTGCGCCGCCAGGCCAACACCGTGGTGCGCCTCACCGTGGTCACCATCTTCGGCCTGATCGGCACCGTCACTACCGGCTTCCTGGGCATGAACCTGCTGGCCGAAGCCGACGCCCCGCTGGACCGGCGGCTGTGGATCTTCGCAATCACCTTTGTGCTGACCACCGTGCTCACGGTCTACACCATGGTCAAGTCCAAGCGCCTGTCGGACTTTCTGGACGTATTGTCGGACGAGCGCACCAGCGCCTGGTTCAAAGCCAAGGCGCTGTTCGCAGTCTGGACGCGCAAGGAGGATTGAGCCGGGTTACTGTTCCGTCGCCTCAAAATCCGTGCGGTAGATGCAGAACTGCCCGCGCCCCAGTGACTTGGCCTGGTACATGGCGATATCTGCACAGCGCAGCAGTTCGGCCATGGTGTGGGCATGGTCCGGGCAGGCGCTGATGCCAATGCTGCCGCCGATCAGGGCCTCATGGTCGTCCAGCACAAATGGCTGCGCCAATGCATGGACCATCTTCTGCGCCAGAAGCGCAACATCGTTCAGGCTTTTGACGTTTTCCAGAATGACGGCGAACTCATCTCCGCCGATGCGGCAGACCACGTCGTTGTTGCGCAAAGTATGGGTCAAGCGCTGCGCCACGGACCGCAGCAATGCATCGCCCATGTCGTGCCCCAAGGTGTCGTTCACTGCCTTGAACCGATCCAGGTCAACGAACATAAGGCAGCTGCGACCACCATAACGCAATGCATTTCCCACAGCCTGCTCGGCCCGCTCCTTGAAATAATGCCGATTGGTTAGGCGGGTCACGTTGTCATAGTAGGCCAGCTGGTTGAGCCGCACATCGCGCTCATGGATATGCGAAAGCATGGTGTTGAACGCCTGCGACAGGTCGCCAATTTCGTCCTTGCTCTCGACGATTTCACGCAGGGTGTAGTCCTCTTTATTGGCCACGTGGTGGGTCAGCGCGACCAGGCGCGACAGGGGGTCAATGATGCGCGCAATAAGGCGGCGCGCCAGCCACAGCGCGCACCCCACACCAGCCAGCGTGCTGATGAAAATGACCATCGCATACCACTGGATGCGCATATAAAAAGCATCCAAGCTACTTTCTATCAACAACCAACCAACGGCCTCGTGCTTGAGGTATGCACGGCGCACCACCCCCATCCCGTTCCAGGAAATGGTTTCGCCGTCCGCCAGATTCGCCACCGACAACGCCTGGGGAGCCTTGCCATTCGCCATATATTGGGCATAGAAGCTGCCATCAGGCAGCAGCAGCACGGCACGGGAAATATTGGGCGATGCACGCAAGGTGTCCAGAACCTCCTTAGCAGCCGAAAGATCCCGAAAGGCCAACGCGGCTGCAACATTGTCCCGAATGATGTCCGCCTGCACCTGCAACTCTTTCAACGCAGCCTGACGTACTGCCAGGTATTCGTACCCCAGGGTGACACTGACAATGGGCAGCATGGCGGCCAAGATCACCATGACTGTGATCCCGCTGAGCTTGCGCTGTATAGATTGATCGTGAAACCAATCCCAAAATTTCATGGAGAAACGACCCGTGAAGCCAACCTCAACAGCTTGGAACTGAGCTGAAGATTTGCCAATTTGGTAGCAGCCGCATTGACTTCAAAAACCAGCCTGCGATTCTCGGGCGCCAGACTGATCATGGCCCCCGAAGTCCACGGCAAGCCGTCGTCGGCCACGGTCAATATGGGGGCTCGACCAATGGTGTTCACCAGCAGGGCCACACGGGCGTTACTGGTTTCGCTGATAAAAATCAGCCTGCATTGCAAGGCATCTTCAATATGCTCGATGCGCCGCACCTGGATTTTCTGGCCGCTGACCTCTTTGCCATTCAGCGCATCCAGCGCAGGGCCAAAAGAGTCCTGCCCATACAAACACAAATTAAAGGTGTTGGACGAAGATGCGGGCCAGGTCGTCAGCAAGGCGAAGTTATAGATATATGCCGCCTTCATGGTGTATTCAGGCACGGCTGGAGCTGTTTGCGCTTGGGCCACAAGGCCCAGCGGCAAACTAAAGACCAGCCATAACAGGATACGGCGGATCATTTGAAGTCCCGGCTGATCTGCAGCCAGATATTGCGGCCATCCCGGTGATAGACCGGCAAACCGTTGCCGTTATATTTCACGTCGGTGTAGCCGCTATTCAAGGCATTGCGCACGCTCAGGCTCAGCTGCCAATTGGGCCACCAGTCCCGAGACGTCAAGGCCAGGTTGGTCATGACGGAAGTAGGTATCTCCTCACCGTCGTACCGTAAACGACGCCCCAGAACCTGCACCTCCGCTCCTAGCCTGAGCTTTTCGCCCACCAAAGGCACGGTGATGTTGAGCTTCGCGTTATGGTAGGGCGAGTCGACCGGCCAGGTCCCGTCATCCTTGCGCGCCCGCTGCCATGCATAGCTGGCACGTAAGCGCATGGCGTTGGTCCATTGGTGCTCCAGCTCGGCTTCCACACCTTGGGTAGAAATAGGAGAGGTGACGGTGCGCCGGTCTATGTTGTAGCTGTAGATCGAAGCAATCAGCCGCGTTGTGGGGGCCAGCTGCTGCTCCCACACCAGCTCGGTGTTGCGCAAGCGTTCGATGGCCGCGTCCGGCACAAACGACTCGACAGTCGGCGTAGGCTGCAAATGGGCGATGCCCGTCGATAGTTTGAGAATGCTACCTTGGGCGGGAGTCCAGATAAGCGCTATCCGTGGACTGGTAAAGCCTGTTCCGTTGTTGCGATGGTCGTGGCGCAGCCCCAGGTTGAGCTGCCAATTGGGCGCCAGCGCGATGTCGTCATAGGCGTACAGGCTGACCGTTTTGCGCTGCTGGTCATCCACAAAAGGATCGCTGCCCGGGCTGCTGAGTTGGTAGAGCTGTCGATAGTCGTTGCGCAGCTCGGCGCCCACCACCACGGTATGTCCATTGAACGCGTTGCTGACCAGCTTGTTGTCCAGCCCCCACCAACGGCCATCGTTGGACTCCCGGGTGCCGTCATCGCTATTGGCGTGGTAGAGATACTGGCCAAAGTAGGCATGGCTGGACAGCTTGAGTCCAGGCCCCAGATCGGAATCCTTTTTCAGGCTGGTAAAGCCGCTGGAGTCGGTGGCGACGTCTTCTGGATTGCCCGGTATCGCAACCGGACGCCGCACCATGGCAGCAGTCAGCGTCCAGCCCTGGACACTGCCTTTGATAAACAGACGCTGGTTGCTCTCTCTCTGGCCCAGGCCTTTGGCGTCAGAGTCGGGGTCAATCGGAATGTCATAACCATTGCTGCGGTAATTTGAGATGGAGAGCAGCAAGTCCCCGCCGTTCTCAAATCGACGCCCCATCGTCACGCGCTGCTTTTGCAGGTGGTGGCTACCGAAATCCAATGCGACCTGGGCACCCGCGAAGTCGCCGCCCTTCTTGGTAATAATGTTAATTACCCCCAAGAATGCACCGCCGCCGTAGCTGCTGGAGCCCGTGCCAGGGATGTACTCCACACGGTCAATCAACTCTACGTCCAGGAAACCATCTTCTCCAAAAAAAGTTTGGCCAAAATAATTCTCGGGGGCGGCATAGCCGTCAATCAGCAAGGTAATGCGCCCGGCGTAATCGCCAGGCTCGCCATAGCCACGACCACCCAGATAGGCATAACGGAAGTCGTGCGCCATGTAGAGCCCCCGCATGCTGCTGAGGATGTCGTCCAGCGTGCGGTAGCCATAGTCCCGGATGTCTTGCGCCGTCACAATCGACACGGCCGAAGGGGCATCGCTGATCTGCCGGGCAAGCTTGGCAGCGGTGATGATTTCGGTGTCGAGCAGCTCTTCAAACGGCCGTTGCGTCACATCCAAAACGCCAACACTGTCCTCTGCATTGGCGCGCGACATGCAAGCGCCCGACACCAGCGCCGCAACGGCCCAAACAGCGCCCAGGCGCCGGCCAAATAACTTCACGCGCACGCACGCTCCTGAGCGACCCATCGCTGCAATCCGCCTGACTGGGCAAACCATCCGCGAGGCGCCACCTCAGAGCGCAAAGAACTATTTGCTTTCATTTGATCCAATTGCTGTATCGGCCGATCTCATCTCCATCAACAGGGCCATTGTATGAATTGGGCTGCCCATGTATCCGTTTGTTACGTGAGATTTTGCCGCACAGGTCGCTTTTCACACAACTACAACACTATGCAGGTTCGGCGTTATGCTGATAGCTCCTATCCGGCTCGCACCCACTCCAAGCCATGCAACCCATACAACTCTTCGACCCCGCGTCCAGCACCTACACCTATGTGCTGGTAGACCCGGCCAGCAAAGCCGCCGCCATCATCGACCCGGTGGATGCCCAGCTGGAGCGCGACATGGCTTTGCTGGCCGCGCAAGGCCTGTCCCTGGTATGGACGCTGGAAACCCATGCCCATGCCGACCACATCACCAGCGCCGGCCTGTTGGCCGAGCATGCCGGCGCCAAAACCGCCGTGCCCAGCGGCTGCGGCATTTCCGGCGCAGCGGTACAGCTGCAGCATGGTGACTTCCTCAGCTTTGGCAGCGAGACCCTGCAGGCCCTGCACACGCCCGGCCATACCGCGGGCAGCATGAGCTTTGTCTGGCGCAACCATGTATTCACCGGCGACACTCTGCTCATCAACGGCTGCGGCCGCACCGACTTCCAGTCCGGCAGCACCCAGGCGCTGTACCACAGCCTGACGCACATCTTGTTCGCCCTGCCTGACGACACCATGGTCTGGCCCGGCCACGACTACCGCGGCCAAAGCCATTCCACGATTGGCGCCGAAAAAACCCATAACCCCCGCATCGCCCACAAAACCCTGGAAGAATTTACCGCCACCATGGACGCCCTAAACCTCCCCCGCCCCCAACGCATGGATGAAGCCGTGCCCGCCAACCTGCATTCCGGCCTGCGCCATGACGCGGATGCACCCGCCCAGCCCAGCGGCATCCGGGCTGCCCAGGGCTATGCCGGCGACGTGTCGCCCCAGCTGGCCTGCGCCTGGTGGCAGGCGGGTGAAGCCGTGCTGATCGACGTGCGCACCGACGCCGAACGCGAATGGGTCGGCTTTGTACCGGGAGCAGTACCCCTGGCCTGGAAGCAGTGGCCCGGCATGGCCATGAACCCCGACTTCGACGCCGGCCTGCAGGCCGCCCTGGCTGGTGGAAAAAAAGCCGTCATGCTGTGCCGCAGCGGCGTGCGCTCCGTAGCGGCGGCCAAACGCGCTGCCGAGCTGGGTCTGCAGGCCTACAACATCCTGGAAGGCTTCGAAGGCGATCCAGATGGCGACGCCCACCGCGGCCGCAAAGGCGGCTGGCGCTTCCACGGCCTGCCCTGGCGCCAAGGCTGAACACCCGCCCTGGGTGGACGCAGATAATGCGCGCAAAGAACACGGAGACCACAGGATGAGTTTTCTCGCCATCGACATTGGCAACACCCGACTCAAGTGGTCGCAATACTCCGCCCCCCACCCCGGCGCGACCTTGCTGGCCCACGGCGCGGAATTCCTGGAGAACATAGACAAACTGGCCGAAGGCCCCTGGGCCGGGCTGAGTACCCCCGACAGAATGCTGGGCTGCATCGTCGCTGGCGACGCCGTCAAGCGCCGCGTACACGAGCAGATGGAACTGTGGGACGTCGCCCCGCAGTGGGTCGTGGCCAGTGCGGCCGAGGCCGGCCTGACGAATGGCTATGACCACCCCACCCGCCTGGGCGCTGACCGCTGGGTCGCCATGGTGGGTGCCCGCCACCGCATGCTGGCCCAGGGGCAGACCCGACCCATGGTGGTGGTGATGGTGGGCACCGCGGTCACGGTGGAGGCCATCGACGAACACGGCAAGTTCCTGGGCGGCCTGATCCTGCCGGGCCACGGCATCATGCTGCGCGCGCTGGAGTCCGGTACGGCCGGCCTGCACGTGCCCACCGGCGAGGTGCGCCTGTTCCCCACCAATACCAGCGATGCGCTGACCAGCGGCGGCACCTACGCCATCGCCGGCGCGGTAGAGCGCATGGTGCAGCACGTGCGCCAGCACTGTGGCATGGAGCCGGCTTGCTACATGACCGGCGGTGCCGGCTGGAAGATGGCGCCCAGCATGTCAGTGCAATTTGAGCTGGTGGACAACCTGATTTTCGACGGCCTGCTAGCCTTGGCGGCACTGCGTTTCAACACTGAAAGTTAAGGGCTTTTTAGGCCTCTAGCGCAGGAAAAACCTACGCAAGCAGCTATCTATTTTGAAGCAGTCGAATCCGCGGATGCCAACCACATCTCGGCCAACCGCACCCAGTAGGTGGCGCCCAGGGGCAGCAGCCTGTCGTTGAAGTCGTAACTAGGGTTGTGCAAGGTGCAAGGCCCTTCGCCATGGCCCATGGAACGATGGTCGCCATCGCCATTACCAATGAAGCAGTAAGCGCCCGGCTTGGCCAGCAACATGAAGGCGAAGTCCTCGGCGCCCATGGTGGGCTCCTGCTTCACCACGTTTTCGGGGCCAACGATGCCCTCCATCACCTTGCGGGCGAACTCGGCCTCCATCGGGTGGTTGATAGTGGGCGGGTAGTTCCGCACAAATTCAAAGTCACAGCGCGCGTCAAAGGCACCGCACAGGTTATCGGCAATCTGGCGCATGCGAGCCTCGATCAAATCCAGCACCTCGATGCTGAAGGTGCGCACCGTGCCCTGCAGCTCGACGCTGTCGGGCACGATATTGGTGGCCGAACCACCATGCACCATGGTGACCGAGATCACCCCGGCGTCTATAGGTTTTTTGTTGCGGCTGATGATGGTCTGGAAGGCCAGCACCATCTGGCAGGCAATGGGCACCGGGTCCACCCCCATCTGCGGCATGGCGGCATGGCTGCCCTTGCCGTAGATGGTGATCTTGAATTCATTGCTGGACGCCATCACCGGCCCGGGGCTGACGGCAAACTGCCCCTCCCCCATGCCCGGCCAGTTGTGCATGCCGAACACGGCTTCCATAGGGAAACGCTCGAACAGCCCCTCTTGCACCATGTCGCGGGCACCGCCGCCGCCTTCCTCGGCCGGCTGGAAAATCAGGTAAACCGTGCCGTCAAAGTTGCGGTGCTCGGCTAGGTACTGGGCCGCGCCCAGCAGCATGGCGGTATGACCGTCATGGCCACAAGCATGCATCTTGCCGGGGTACTGGCTGGCATGCGCAAAAGTGTTGAACTCTTGCAGCGGCAGCGCGTCCATGTCGGCGCGCAGGCCGATGGCCCGTTTGGACCTGCCGTTCTGCACCATGCCCACTACGCCAGTACCGGCCAAGCCGCGGTGGAAAGATATGCCCCACTCGGTCAGCTGACGTGCCACCAGGTCGGCGGTGCGTACCTCCTGAAAGCTCAGCTCCGGGTGGGCGTGCAGGTCGCGGCGCAAGGCTGCGATGCCGGGGGCCTGCTCGGCAATGGCTTCAATGATGGACATGGCTTGGCTCCTTCAGGTGCGTACCCGCCCATCGCCGGTCAGCATGGACAGGTCTACATAGCTCGACCCCACGTGGTCGGTGGAGGAAAAGGTGACGGAGAAACCCCCATAGGACTGCGCGCCCAGCGACTCCAGCCCACTCACCACCGACTCGCGGGACAGGCCCTTGCCGGCCGCTGCGCGCTTCAGGCCGTCCACCATCACCATGGCGGCCAGGTAACCCTCCATACTGGAGAAGTTGGCCTTGGCATCGCCGCCCGCGGCCTTGACCGCCTCCACGAAGCCGTGGGCCAGTGGCGTGCTCGCGCTGTACGGCGACGGCACCACCTGGCTTACCACCACGCCCGCGGCGTCGCGGCCCAGCTCGTCGGCCAGGGCCTGGGTTCCGACAAAGGACACATTGAAAAACTGCCCGCCATAGCCTGCCTTGCGTGCCCCACGAATAAAAGCGGCACAGGATTTGTAGGCACTGATCTGCACAATCGCATGCGGTGTGGCGGCGCGCAGGATCTCCACCGAACGCGCCACATCGACGGAATTGCGCTCCACCGTGGCGGTAGCCACCGGCTTGCGGCCCAGCTTGGACAGGGCCAAATTCACGCCGTCCAACCCGGCCTTGCCGTAAGCGTCGTTTTGGTAAAACACCGCGATACGGTCCAGGCCCAGCTGGGTCAGCTGCTTGACGATGCGGGCGGTTTCGTCCTGGTACGAGGCCCGCACATGGAAAGCATATCTGCTGAATGGATCACGCAGCGACATGGCGCCGGTCAGCGGCGCCACGAAAGGCGTTTTGGCCTGGATCGCCAGCGGCAACGCCATCAGGCTGGTGGGCGTACCTACATAGCCAAACAGAGACAGCACGTCGGCAGCCAATAGTTTGCGGGTGTTTTCCAGGCAGCGGTCAGGCTCGTAGCCGTCATCCAGCGAGCGCAGCTCGATCTGCCGCTGGGCAATCCCCCCTTGGGCATTCACGTGGTCAAAGTACAGCTGGGCACCCTGCGCATACTGGATACCCAGCTGGGCTGCAGGCCCGCTGAGTGCTGCAGATTGGCCCAGCACGATTTTCCCGCTGGACTGGGCACGCACCATGGGGCTGCCTGCCATGGCAGCAACCCCAGCGGCAATAGAAAAATGTCGGCGATTTATCATGGGTCCATTCTGTCAGAAGCGAATTAACCATCATGCACGTACCCGAATCCAGCAGCACCCACCAAGTGCGCGGCGCCTGCCCCCACGACTGCCCGGACACCTGCTCCCTGCTGACCACGGTGCAGGATGGCATCGCCCTCAAGGTACAGGGTAATCCGGCGCACCCGCACACCGACGGAGTGCTGTGCGCCAAGGTGTCGCGCTATACCGAGCGCACCTACCACCCCGAACGCCTGCTGCAACCGCTCAAGCGCACGGGCCCCAAGGGATCGGGCCAGTTTGCCCCCGTCAGCTGGGACGAAGCGCTGACGGACATCGCCGCACGCCTGCAGTCCATCGCCGCCCGCAACCCCGAGGCCATATTGCCCTATAGCTACGCCGGCACCATGGGCCTGGTGCAAGGGGAAAGCATTGCTGCACGCTTCTTCCACAAACTGGGCGCCTCGCTGCTGGACCGCACCATCTGTGCATCCGCCGGTGGCGAAGGGTTGCTGCAGACGCTGGGCGGCAAGGTGGGAATGCGGGTGGAGTTCTTCGCCGAGTCCAAGCTGATCCTGATCTGGGGCAGCAACTCTATCGGCAGCAACCTGCATTTCTGGCGCTATGTGCAGCAAGCCAAACGCAACGGCGCACGCCTGGTCTGCATAGACCCACGCAAAACCGAAACCGCAGAAAAATGCCACGAGCACATCGCCCTGCGCCCGGGTACCGACGCGGCCCTGGCCCTGGCCTTGATGCACCAGCTTATCACCCACGACTGGTTGGACCACGCCTATCTGGCCGACCACACGTTGGGCTGGCCGGGGCTGCGCGAACGCGCACTGCAATGGCCGCCAGAGCGCGCCGCCGAAGTCTGCGGCATACCTGTGGAGCAAATCCAGGCGCTGGCCCGTGATTACGGCCAATGCTTTCTGGACGGGCAGCCCGCCGCTATCCGCCTGAACTACGGCATGCAGCGCACCCGGGGTGGTGGCAATGCCACGCGGGCCGTGGTCAGTCTGCCCGCGTTGATTGGCGCCTGGCGGCACCGGGCCGGCGGCGTGCTGATGAGCAGCTCGGGGTTGTTCCCGGTACAGCGCGCCGCGTTGCAACGCCCTGACCTACTGGCCGGCCGGCAACCCCGGACCATCAATATGAGCACGATTGGCGACGCCTTGCTAGACACGTCTACAGCACCCATCGAGGCCCTGCTGGTCTACAACAGCAACCCGGTGGCCGTGGCCCCCGAATCCGGCAAGGTGGTGCAAGGCTTCGCGCGCGAGGACCTGTTTACCGTGGTGCTGGAACACTTCCAGACGGACACGGCCGACTACGCCGACTACATCCTGCCAGCCACCACGCAGCTGGAGCACTGGGACGTACACAGCGGCTACGGCCATACCGATGCGCTGCTGAACCGGCCGGCCATCGCACCCGTGGGGCAGTCCAAACCCAATACACAAATCTTTCGCGAGCTGGCGGCCCGCATGGGCTTTGACGAGCCCTGCTTCAGCGACAACGACGAAACCTTGTGCCGCACCGCCTACGGCGAGCAGCTTGATTTTCAGCTCTTGCTGGAGCAAGGTTTTGCCACCATCGCGCTACCGGACGCGCCGTTTACGCAAGGGCAATTCCCCACGCCTTCGGGCAAATGCGAGTTCTACAGCGCACGCCTGGCCGCGCAGGGCCTGGATGGCCTGCCCGATTACCTGCCGAACTACGAGGCTGCAGGCGCCTCTACAGACTATCCGCTGGCCATGATTTCACCGCCGGCACGCAACTTTCTCAACTCCAGCTTCGTCAACGTCACCAGCCTGCGCGACATCGAAGGCGAACCCTTGCTGGAAATCCATGCGGATGACGCACGGGCACGCGGCATCAGCAACGGAGCGGTCGTCCGTGTCTTCAACCAGCGTGGGATGTACCGCTGCAAGGCGAAGGTATCGCCCCGAGCCCGTCACGGAGTCGTCAACGGGCTGGGTATCTGGTGGCGCAAACTAGGCCTGGACGGCAGCAACGTGAACCAGCTCACCAGCCAAAGGCTGACCGACCTGGGACGCGCGCCAACGTTTTACGATTGCTGGGTGGAAGTCGCGTTGGACATCCCAGCTGAAATGCCTGGAACCCCAATCGCTTAGGCAGCGACGGCGTTCTTCTCCGACTTGCTTTTAGCTGCAGTGGCAGCTGGTGCACCGACTACCTGCCAAATAGTCTTGAACTTGGTTTCAGGAATGGGCAGGGGTTGGGTACGTTCTGCCTCTACGGGCGCTGCGGGAACCACGGGTGCTTTCTTAGCCATGAATACTTTCAAATTTTCGAGAGCGCCGATTGTCGCAGCTACGGAGCGACGTTCCGCATTGCGGGGCATCTGAAAACCATGACAACACCCACTCGCCGAGCATAAATGTTGCCCCCATGCGACATATATCCGAGCCCTACCGATGGACCTCACCAAACGGTCGCCTGCGACTATCCAGCTTATGGTTGAAAATGAGGGTCCTCGGGGCACGCAGACTGGCGCCCTTCCACTTTCAGAACACTCCATTTCCTGTGACCACTTCCCTCGCTCCGTCGCCTGCCTCCAAGAACGCACGCAAGCCACGCCCCGCACGTGCCCCACAACCCAGCCGCACCGTGCACCCACTGCTGGATGTACTGCGCAATCTATATCCCCAGGTTTTTGGCGACCGCGTAGTGCCCCTTAAGCTAGGCATCTTCCATGAATTGGTCGCAGCCCATCCTGAGGCCTTGGAAGCCAAGGCCTTACGTGAGGCCTTGGGCCAACACACACGTTCCACGCGTTATCTGGACCGGGTGGCCAGCGGCCTACCGCGCCACGGCCTGGATGGCCAAGCTGTGGAGAAGATGGCTCCAGAACACGTGCACCAGGCCATCATGGAAGTCGCTCGCCGGGACCGCAACAGCCAGAGCGCCGCCTCCCAAGCCAAACTGCGCTTACGGCTACGAAATGCCTTTGAAGCATCAGGACTTAGCCGTGGCGACTATGCAGAGCGCGTCAAGCCACCGCTGGAAGCCTGGAATGCATTGTTAGATGAGGCTTACACAGAGCATGGTGCTGAAGCCGCCAAACGAGAAGCTTTGCTGAAGGCATTTGAAGGTAGCGGCCAAACCCCTGCACAATTTGCGGACAGCTACGGTATGGATGCCCAAACTACAGAAAAGTCTTTGGCCCTGGCGCAGCAAGAGCGTGCATGCAAACAAGGTAATTAAAAGCATCCAGCGGGCATGCCCCGCTGTGAGCTCTGTACTTTTGAGGCTACAAACCGCTGCTGGATGGCGTTAAAAACTGAAAGATCCAGAAATGAAAAAACCCACTCAAGGTGGGTTTTTCATTCACGACAAATACTTGTCGAAACTGGTTGCGCGAGTAGGATTTGAACCTACGACCTTTGGGTTATGAGCCCAACGAGCTACCAGGCTGCTCCATCGCGCGGTATGTTTCTATTATAGCAGCTTATTCTTGGTCAGCTGATATTTCTACAACTTCTTTTGTCTCAGCACGATCGACCAGCTCGACCAATGCCATAGGCGCGTTATCGCCCACACGGAAACCCATCTTCAAAATACGGGTGTAACCACCTGGACGGGCGTTAAAACGCGGGCCCAGATCATTGAATAGCTTAGTCACGCTATCGCGATCGCGCAGGCGGTCGAACGCCAGACGGCGGTTCGCAACAGTTGCTTCCTTGGCCAAAGTGATCATGGGTTCGATCACGCGGCGCAATTCCTTGGCCTTGGGCAAAGTGGTCTTGATGACTTCGTGTTCAATCAACGAATTCATCATGTTGCGCAGCATAGCCAGGCGGTGCGAGCTAGTGCGGTTAAGTTTACGAAGTCCGTGTCCGTGGCGCATGGTGCATTCCTTTCAATTATTTTGACGCGCAGCCGGATCAGGTACTGCGCGTTGCACGCTGTCCTTTGCAGGACATTTTTAAATTAACGCTTGTCGAGGCCAGCAGGTGGCCAGCTTTCAAGCTTCATTCCCAAAGTCAGACCGCGGGAAGCCAAAACTTCCTTGATCTCATTCAAGGACTTACGCCCCAGATTAGGAGTCTTCAACAACTCATTCTCGGTGCGCTGAATCAGATCACCGATGTAGTAGATGTTTTCAGCTTTCAGGCAGTTTGCAGAGCGAACCGTCAATTCCAGCTCGTCTACGGGACGCAACAAGATAGGATCGAATTGAGTGCTACCGCGTGGTGCAGGCTGTTCAAATACGCCGGCCAACTCGCTACCTTCCAACTGCGCAAACACCGCGAGTTGTTCGACCAAGATTTTAGCCGATGCGCGCACAGCATCTTCTGCAGAGATCGCACCATTGGTTTCGATCTCAACCACCAGCTTATCCAGATCGGTACGTTGTTCAACGCGGGCGCTTTCCACCGTGTAGCTTACGCGCTTCACTGGGGAGAAAGATGCATCCAGAACAATGCGGCCAATCGACTTAGTCTGCTCATCCGCATAACGGCGCATGCTACCTGGAACATAACCACGGCCTTTTTCAACCTTGATTTGCATGTCCAGCTTGCCGCCCTGCGACAGGTGCGCAATGACATGTTCTGGGTTGATGATTTCCACGTCATGCGGAGTTTGGATGTCGGCAGCGGTAACAACACCGTCACCGTCCTTGCGCAGACTCAGCGTAACTTCATCACGGTTGTGCAGCTTGAAAACCACGCCCTTGAGATTCAACAGAATGTTGACAACGTCTTCTTGAACGCCATCGATCGAAGAATACTCATGCAAAACACCTGCAATCGTCACCTCAGTCGCTGAATAGCCCACCATAGACGACAGCAGCACGCGACGCAACGCATTGCCCAGCGTGTGCCCGTAACCACGTTCAAATGGCTCCAGCGCTACTTTGGCACGGTTGTGTCCCAATTGCTCAACATTGATGGCTTTGGGTTTCAGCAAATTAGTTTGCATGCATGCTTCCTCTCAATACCCCCAGCTCGTTACACCGGTAAGGCAAGTGTTGGTTCTAGACTGCAGTGCCCCGCAGCCTAGGAACAAAATCAAACGAAAAATGCGGAATTAACGCGAATACAACTCAACGATCAGAGATTCGTTGATGTCAGCAGCAAACTCGTCGCGATCAGGAACCTTCTTGAAAGTACCTTCAGCTTTCTCGACACTCACTTCCACCCAGGCAGGCAAACCAACTTGTTGTGCCAATTGCAGGGCTTCAACAATACGGTTCTGCTTCTTGGACTTGTCGCGAACGGAGACGATATCGCCAGTCTTAACCATGTAAGAAGGGATGTTCACCGACTGACCATTCACCGTGATAGCCTTGTGGGACACCAACTGACGTGCTTCAGCACGCGTGGAACCAAAACCCATGCGGTACACGACGTTGTCCAAACGGGACTCCAGCAGGAACAACAGGTTTGCACCGGTATTGCCCTTGCGACGATCTGCTTCTTCGAAATAGCGACGGAACTGACGCTCCAGAACACCATACATGCGCTTTACTTTTTGTTTTTCGCGCAGTTGGAGACCAAAGTCAGAAGTACGTGCACCAGAAGTACGGCCGTGCTGACCAGGTTTGGAGTCAAACTTAGCCTTATCGCTGATCGAACGGCGTGCGCTCTTCAGGAACAGATCTGTGCCTTCACGGCGAGAGAGTTTGGCCTTGGGGCCGAGATAGCGTGCCACTTGAGCTTCCTTTTATATTATCTTCCGCGAAAAATCCGCGGGAGCCGTCTGATTAATACAGACGGCGGTGGGCTTATTTAAAAACGTACCCAAAAATGTTGATCTGGAATTAGATCCGACGACGCTTTTGAGGGCGGCAACCGTTATGCGGCACAGGCGTCACATCCGCGATGGACGTGATACGGATACCGAGGGCACCCAATGCACGGACAGACGATTCACGACCAGGTCCAGGACCCTTGATTTCTACATCCAGGTTCTTGATACCTTGCTCAATGGCAGCACGACCAGCCACTTCCGATGCAACCTGGGCAGCAAACGGTGTGGATTTACGCGAACCCTTGAAACCCTGACCACCGGACGAAGCCCAGGACAAGGCATTGCCTTGGCGATCGGTAATCGTGATGATGGTGTTATTGAAGGAAGCATGCACGTGGGCCACGCCGTCGGAAACGTTCTTGCGAACTTTCTTGCGCACGCGCTGCGATGCATTACTTTGCTGAGCTTTTGCCATAGTGATCTCTCAATCTCTTTATTTCTTCAGGGACGCCGCAGCCTTACGCGGACCCTTACGGGTGCGGGCGTTGGTACGGGTACGCTGACCACGCATAGGCAAACCGCGACGGTGGCGGAAACCACGGTAGCAGCCGATGTCCATCAATCGCTTGATGTTCATCGTGGTTTCTCTACGCAAATCGCCTTCAATGGTGAATTGAGCGATCTGGTCGCGGATCTTTTCCAGATCTGCGTCGGTCAAGTCCTTGACCTTCTTGGAATATGCAATGTCGCATGCTTCGCAAATCTTGCGAGCGCGTGTGCGACCGATGCCGAAAATAGCCGTCAAGCCAATTTCTGCATGCTGTTGCGGCGGAATATTAATACCAGCGATACGTGCCATGTGCGTCCTCTAAAACTTTTCTATCAACCTTGACGCTGTTTGTGGCGGGGATCTGTACAGATCACACGAACCACACCCTTGCGGCGGATGACTTTACAGTTACGGCAGATTTTCTTAACCGAAGCTGAAACTCTCATTTAACTCTCCTAAAACTTTTTTGCCAGTCCTACCTATATCGGCCGGAACACAATACGAGCCTGCGAAAAATCGTAGGGCATCACCTACAAATACTCTTATCAAGTACCTGCTGAAGATTTGAAATTTGCCTTTTTCAGCAATGACTCATATTGCTGCGACATCATGTAGTTCTGCACTTGGGCCATGAAATCCATGGTCACTACAACAATAATCAACAGCGAAGTACCACCAAAATTAAACGGCACATTGTATTTAAGCACCAGTATTTCAGGGATCAAACAAACAAAGGTGATATAGACAGCGCCAGCCAAAGTCAGGCGGAGCAAAATTTTGTCTATATAACGCGCTGTATGCTCACCAGGCCGAATACCAGGAATAAAAGCGCCACTCTTCTTCAGGTTATCTGCTGTCTCACGGCTATTGAAAACCAAGGCCGTATAGAAGAAGCAGAAAAACACTATCGCACTTGCATAAAACAGCACGTAGACTGGTTGACCAGGACTCAGCATTCCTGCGACATCCTTTAACCAACGCAGCGATTCCGTTGTGCTAAACCAGTTCACTACTGTGGCTGGCAACAAGATGATGGAAGATGCGAATATTGGAGGAATCACGCCCGCCATATTTAGCTTCAACGGCAAGTGCGAAGACTGACCACCATAAACTTTATTACCAACTTGCCTTCTGGCGTAATTCACCAAAATCTTGCGCTGACCCCGTTCAACGAAAACAACGAAGTAGGTAACCAATGCAACTACAGCAACAATGAAAATGGAAGAAATAATGCTCATCGCACCAGTCCGCACCAATTCCAGCAGTCCACCAATAGAGCCAGGCAAACCCGCAGCAATACCAGCAAAAATCAGAATCGAAATACCGTTACCCAAACCGCGCTCAGTGATCTGTTCACCCAACCACATCAAGAACATGGTTCCTGCTGTCAAGCTGACAACAGCCGTCATACGGAAACCGAAACCAGGCGACAAAACCAAACCAGGCGAACTTTCCAACCCTGTTGCAATTACCAAGGATTGAAACAACGCCAAACCTAACGTTCCATAGCGTGTGTACTGGGTAATCTTACGACGACCAGATTCGCCTTCCTTTTTCATCTGCTCAAACATCGGCACCACATATCCCATCAATTGCATAATGATGGAGGCCGATATATAGGGCATGATTCCCAAGGCAAATACTGTGAAGCGCGACAAAGCGCCACCCGAAAACATATTGAACAGACTCAATATGCCGCCTTGCTGCCCTTTGAAAAGCTGTTGCAGTTGTGCTGGATCAATTCCGGGAACCGGAATATGCGCACCAATTCGGTACACAACCAGCGCCAGCAACAAAAACACCAAGCGGCGACGCAGGTCACCAAACTTACCCGTTTTTGCAATTTGAGCGCTAGTTGCCACCGAATATTTCCTTCAACTGTAAAGTCAAACCAAGCTGCCGCCAGCAGCTTCGATCGCAACCTTGGCTGCGGCCGTAGCGCCGATACCGGTCAATTTGACAGCCTTGGTCAATTCGCCAGTCTTGATGACCTTGACGACCTTGGCCAATTCACCAATCAAACCAGCTTGCTTCAACAGCATGACGTCAACTTCTGCTGCGCCCAGTCGCTCGAGAGCAGTGAGAGTCACTTCAGCATTGAACTTCAGCAAATGCGATTTGAAACCACGCTTTGGCAAGCGGCGTTGCATAGGCATTTGACCGCCTTCAAAACCTACCTTGTGGTAACCACCGGCACGCGATTTTTGACCTTTGTGGCCACGACCTGAGGTTTTGCCCAGGCCAGAGCCAATGCCGCGACCGACGCGACGCTTGGCGTGCTTTGCGCCCGCTGCGGGCTTAATGCCATTGAGTTCCATCGTCATCCCTTAGAGGACTTTGACCAGATAACTGATCTTGTTGATCATGCCGCGGACTTCAGGCGTATCTTGCAATTCGCTAACACTGCGAATCTTGCGTAGACCCAAACCACGAACGGTAGCGCGATGCGATTCTTTCGTGCCGATAGGGCTACGAACCAGCGTCACTTTGATTGTTTGTTGCGTTGTCATATCAATGCCCTTGCTTAAGCGAGGATCTCTTCAACGTTCTTGCCGCGCTTGGCTGCAATATCCGCTGGAGTGGTCGAATTACGCAAGGCGTCCAGAGTTGCACGCACCATGTTGTAAGGGTTGGACGAACCGTGGCTTTTCGCAACGATATCGGTGATACCCATTACTTCAAAGACAGCGCGCATTGGGCCGCCTGCAATGATGCCGGTACCCTTGGGAGCCGGAGCCATCATTACGTTGGCTGCGCCATGCTGGCCGGTCACCTTATGAAAAACGGAGCCGTTCTTCAAGGTCACCTTGACCATATTGCGACGCGCTTCTTCCATCGCCTTTTGAACAGCTGCTGGAACTTCCTTGGACTTGCCCTTGCCCATGCCAACGCGGCCTTCGCCGTCGCCGACCACGGTCAAAGCTGCAAAACCGAGAATTCGGCCGCCTTTAACAACCTTGGTCACGCGGTTCACCGCGATCATCTTCTCGCGCAGACCGTCCTCAGGCCCTTCAGCCTTACCCTGCATTTTTCCTTGAACTTTAGCCATGATTTTTTCCGATCTGCTTAGAACTGCAAGCCAGCTTCGCGGGCAGCATCGGCAAGCGCCTTGACGCGGCCGTGGTACGCAAAACCTGAGCGATCAAACGCTACTTTTTCAACACCAGCGGCTTTGGCTTTTTCGGCAATCAGTTTGCCGATAGCTTGAGCAGCAGTTGTGTTGCCACCCTTGCCAGAACCACCAAGCTCTTTGCGAACCGCAACTTCTGCAGTCGAAGCGCTGGCCAAAACCTTGGCACCGTCGCCAGAGATAACACTGGCGTAGATGTGCAGATTCGTACGATTTACCGTCAAGCGTGCAACGCCTTGGGTCGCAATACGAATGCGGGTTTGGCGAGCACGGCGGAGACGCTGTTCTTTTTTGGTCAACATGTTGCGGCTCCTTACTTCTTCTTGGTTTCTTTGATCGTGATCTTCTCATCCGAATAACGGATGCCCTTGCCCTTGTAAGGCTCGGGAGGACGAATCGCACGAATCTCAGCAGCCACTTGGCCAACGCGTTGACGGTCCGCACCCTTGATCAGAATTTCTGTCGGGGTGGGCGTCGCAACGGTGATACCAGCAGGCATATCGATATTAACGGGGTGGGAGTAACCCACAGCCAAGTTCAGCTTGGCACCTTGAGCGGCGGCTTTGTAGCCCACGCCTATCAGGCTCAGCTTCTTCTCGAAGCCCTTGGTCACACCAACAACCATGTTGTTTACCAGCTGACGCATGGTGCCCGACATGGCATTGGCTTCACGTGATTCATTCGCTGGGGCAAAGGTTAACTTGCCGGCATCATTCACCACTTTGACCAGTGCATTTTGGGTCAACGACAGCGTGCCGCCGGTGCCCTTGACATTGATTTGGTCGTCCTTGATTGCCACATCCACACCAGCGGGGATGGCAACAGGCATTTTTCCTACGCGAGACATTTGCTATTTCTCCTGCTTAAGCGACGTAGCACAAGACTTCGCCGCCAACGCCGGTAGCGCGGGCTTTGCGGTCGGTCATCACGCCTTGAGGGGTGGTGACAATCGCCACGCCCAAGCCATTCATGACTTGAGGAATGGCATCATGGCCTTTGTAAACACGCAGGCCAGGACGGCTTACGCGCTCGATACGTTCGATCACTGGACGACCGGCGTAGTATTTCAAAGTAATTTCCAGCTCGCTTTTGCCGGCATCGGTTTTCACCTTGAAGCCGTCAATGTAGCCTTCGTCCTTCAGCACTTGGGCAATCGCCACCTTCACTTTGGAAGAGGGGATCGATACGGTAGTCTTGGCTACCATTTGCGCATTGCGGATACGGGTCAGCAAGTCGGCAATGGGGTCACTCATACTCATGTCTAGTTCTCCTGCCTTACTTACCAGCTGGCCTTAACCATACCGGGGATATCGCCAGCGAAAGCCAGCTCACGCACCTTAGCGCGGGCCAGACCGAACTGACGGAACGTGCCACGTGGACGACCCGTGATCGCGCAACGATTGCGTTGGCGAGTGGGGTTTGCGTTACGTGGGAGCTGTTGCAGAGCCAGACGGGCTACTGCGCGCTCTTCTTCGCTTTTCTTTGCGTCGTTCGAAGTTGCCTTCAGTTCCGCATGCTTAGCTGCATATTTGGCGACCAGACGGTCACGCTTGAGCTCGCGCTCGATCAAAGCTTTTTTAGCCACACGTCACCTCAGTTCTTGAACGGAAAACGGAAACCAGCGAGCAGTGCCTTGCACTCTTCATCGCTCTTTGCCGTCGTCGTGATGCTGATATTGAGACCGCGCAAGGCATCAACCTTGTCGTACTCGATTTCAGGGAAAATGATCTGCTCTTTTACGCCGATGTTGTAGTTACCACGGCCATCAAAAGCGCGACCGGAGATACCTCGGAAGTCACGTACACGGGGCAAAGCCACGGTCACGAAACGATCCAGGAACTCAAACATCTGAACGCCGCGCAGAGTCACCATGCAACCAATGGCCTGGCCTTCGCGAATCTTGAAACCGGCGATAGCCTTCTTGGCCTTGGTCACCACAGGCTTTTGGCCGGCGATCTTGGTCAGGTCAGCAACGGCGTTGTCCATAACCTTCTTGTCGGATACAGCTTCGCTCACACCCATATTCAAGGTGATCTTGGTGAAACGTGGAACTTGCATCACCGAGGTGTAGCCAAACTTGGCCATCAACTCTGGAGCGACTTTTTCGCGGTAGTGTTGTTGTAAACGTGCCATGCTCATGCCACCTTGATTTCTTCGCCGCTGGACTTGTAAACGCGTGTGCGCTTGCCGTCCGCCAGCACCTTGATTCCAACACGATCAGCCTTACCGGTAGCAGCATTGAAAATGGCTACGTTGGACTGGTGAATTGGCATGTTCTTTTCGACGATGCCGCCAGCCTCACCCTTCATGGGATTGGGCTTAGCGTGCTTCTTGACCATATTGATACCATCGACCAACAGGTAAGAATCATCTTTACGCAGCGCGACAGTACCGCGCTTGCCTTTATCGCGCCCGGTGAGCACGACGACTTGGTCGCCTTTGCGAATCTTGTTCATGTCGCGTCCTTACAGAACTTCAGGGGCCAAGGACACGATCTTCATGAACTTTTCAGTGCGCAATTCGCGCGTCACTGGTCCGAAGATGCGGGTGCCGATGGGCTCCAGCTTTGCATTCAGCAACACAGCTGCGTTGCCATCGAATTTGACCAGCGAACCGTCTGCACGACGGATACCTTTGGCCGTGCGCACCACCACCGCACTGTAGATCTCGCCTTTTTTGACGCGACCACGCGGAGCGGCTTCTTTGATGCTCACTTTGATGATGTCGCCAACGCTAGCGTAACGACGCTTGGACCCGCCCAGCACCTTGATGCAGAGAACGGATTTCGCGCCGGTATTGTCGGCAACATCTAACCGGGATTCAGTTTGGATCATGTCTATGTTTTCCCAACTTGCATCGAGTGCCTCAGCCTAAGCCGCAGCACGCAATCAGTCTTGGGCCCGTCGTCCACGCTACAAACCACTCATAGCGCTTCCTTTGGGCAGAAGCATCGCTTTTTAGGAGCGAAGCCCGCAATTATGCAGAATATTTAAAAGCGCGTCAACTGCGTGCATATAAAAGACACGCACAGCAACGCCAACTATGTTTTTTCAGGTCGAAATGCCGCCAGAACGGCGTTTGCGACCTCGGCAAAGCCCGCGCCCCGCTCATTTTCGGCCACGTACTGTGGTTTAAATGCCAAATCTGCCTCAAATCTGCGGATGTTGGCTACGCCCACGGTTTGCTGCATCGCCTCGAACATGCGCTGGTCATTGGTCGAGTCACCTATATAGACCCAGCGATCCATTTCTGCCTCCAGCGCCCGCCCAAACAGCGTTTGAACGATCCAGCGCGCGCCCTCCCACTTGTTGTGCTCGCCAAGCCAGCCATTGATATGGATGGAACTGACGGTGGCGCGCATGCCACCCGCCTCCAGAACAGCAACCACCTGGGCGATCTGGGCCGGCGACAAATGGCTGAATTCGCTGTGGTCAATAGCGATATCGGTTTCCCGGCCCGCAGAATCTTCGGCCAGGCAAGCACCGGGCACTTCGGCCAGCACGCGCTCTGCCAGCCTCTGCATGCGCACCTTATTGGCTTGCCGCGTAACCGCGTCCTGCATATATATTTTTGATAGCGCCTGATGCAGATGGGTACTGCGCTGAAGGCCAATTTCATTGCTCTTTATCAGCGCGACGGCGCCATTCTCGGCAACAATGGCATCGACCGGCCAAGACTGGGCAAACGGCTCGCTCCAACCCACCGGGCGCCCGGTAATTGCAATCACCACCAGACCAGCAGACTTCAAATCCTGCAAAGCCTGCAAGGCGTCGGGGGTGATGGCACCGTCTGTTGTCAGGGTGTCGTCTATATCCGTCAGCACACCCCGCACGCCACGCCGCTGCGCGAGCGGCCATTGCGCCAGGGGTTTCATGCAGGCAAGGTGGCGTATTGCTCGGCCAGGGTCAAAAACGCCTCGGTCTGCGGGTCCACACCGGTTTCTTGCAACAGGATGTCTGCCACCGCCGGCGCCAAGGAGGCGGCCTGGCGCGCGTCCAGAAACAGCAGCCGACTACGGCGGGCCAACACGTCCTCTACCGTGCGGGCATATTCAAAGCGGGCAGCAAAGCGCACCATGGCTTCGCTCAGGCCTCCGCCCAGCGCGCGCCCACCACCAGGTAGAGACCGCACCAGATCCTGTTCTGTACCGTAGGCTTGCAAGCCCGGCGCATCGCTCATTTTGTGCTGCAAGCCACCCGCAGGCACCGTGCCCGCGCCAATCAGGCGCAAGGTCGCTGTACAGACCGGCTTGCGCGGCTGTAGCAACTCCGCGCCAAAGCATTTGTCCAACACGTCCTCGGCCATCGCGCGGTAGGTGGTCCATTTGCCGCCGGTCACCGTGACCATGCCGCTGCGGCTGACCAACACCGTGTGCTCGCGGCTGATGCCCTTGGTATTGCCGCCATCCTCATCTTGCGGCTTGACCAGCGGACGCAGGCCAACCCACACGCTTTTCACGTCTGCCCGGGTAGGCGCCCGGCTCAGATATCTACCTGATTCACCCAAAATGAACTCCACCTCCTCCTTGAACGGCAAAGGCTCACGGTCCAGGTCATGGCGCGGCGTATCCGTGGTGCCCAGAATGGTCTTGCCCAACCATGGCACGGCAAACAAAACCCGGCCATCGGCGGTCTTCGGCACCAGCATCGCATGGTCACCTGGCAAAAATTCACGGTCCACCACGATGTGCACACCCTGGCTGGGCGCTACCATGGGCTTGGCGGTGCGACCTGTTGCGTCGCCGTCCTTTTGGCGAAATTCGTCCACCCAGACACCGGTGGCATTCACCACACACCTTGCGCGCAGCGTCATGTGGGCACCGGTTTCGCGGTCCTGGCAATGCACGCCCGCCACCTTGCCGTCTTCATGCAACAAACCGGTCGCGGCGCAGTAATTGACCACCACAGCCCCTTGGTCGGCCGCAGTGCGGGCCAGCACCAATGCCAAACGGGCATCGTCAAACTGGCCATCCCAATACTTGACCCCGCCCTTGAGCCCCTGCGCACGTACAGTCGGCAGATAGTGCAGGGTCTTTTCTTTACCCAAAAATTCTGTGGACCCCAGGCCCGCCTTACCGGCGAGAGCGTCGTACATCTTGAGCCCTATGCCGTAAAAGGGCGTGTCCAGCAGCTTGTAGGACGGCATCACAAACGCCAGCGGCTGCGCCAGATGGGGCGCGTTATGCAGCAGCGTGGTACGTTCGTGCAGGGCTTCACGCACTAGCGCGATATTGCCCTGTGCCAAGTAACGCACACCGCCGTGCACCAGCTTGGTTGCACGCGATGAAGTGCCCTTGGCAAAGTCATGTGATTCGATCAAGGCCACGCTGAATCCGCGCGAAGCCGCATCCAGAGCCACCCCTAGACCTGTCGCGCCACCGCCAATAACCACCACATCGAATTGAGCAGGCCCGCTGAGCTGCGCCATTACTGCAGTGCGCAAAGTCGATCGGGGCGAGGGGGCAAGCGTCATAAACCAAGATTCCAGCAATCAAACAAGTTGACATGCGCGAAGCATGCCAACCAAAAGGGCTGCGTGGCGCAGAGGGCCACGCAGCCATTGCAGAGCTTATTGCATCTCTGTTACGCGCTTAGCGGACCTTGCCGTTCTTCCAAGCGTTCAACAAGGTGTCATAGGCAATGGTTTCGCCCTTGGGCTTTTCGTTCGCCAGCTTCTTCCATGGGGCATGTGCATCGCTCAGATACTTGTTGGGATCACCCTTGGGATTGAGCTTTGGCGCGCAATTGGCCATGCCAGCGCGTTCCAGACGCGACATCACGTTGTCCATCTCATCGGCTAGGTTATCCATGGCTTTCTGCGGCGTTTTCTCACCCGTTACCGCCTCGGCCACGTTCTTCCACCACAGCTGCGCCAGCTTGGGGTAGTCGGGCACATTGGTGCCGGTCGGCGTCCAGGCCACACGTGCTGGGCTGCGGTAGAACTCGATCAGGCCGCCGTACTTGTTGGCGTTTTGCGTGAAGTAGTCAGCACGAATATCGCTGTCGCGGATGAAGGTCAGGCCAGTGATCGACTTCTTCAAAGACACAGTCTTGCTGGTCACGAACTGGGCGTAGAGCCAGGCCGCCGCGACCTTGTTGGCGTCGTGGTCCTTGAAGAAGGTCCAGGAACCCACGTCCTGGTAGCCGTTCTGCATGCCTTGCTTCCAGTACGGGCCATTCGGGCCGGGAGCCATGCGCCACTTGGGCGTGCCGTCCGCATTAACGACGGGCAGACCGGGCTTCACCATATCGGCCGTGAAAGCGGTGTACCAGAAGATTTGCTGGGCGATCTGGCCTTGTGCTGGTACTGGACCGGATTCTCCAAAGGTCATGCCCATGGCTTCCTTGGGCGCGTACTTCTTCATCCAGTCGATGTACTTGGTCAAAGCGTACACAGCCGCTGGCGAGTTGGTCGCCCCACCGCGCGACACCGATGCACCCACCGGGGTGCATTTGTCATCGGCCACCTTGATGCCCCATTCATCGATAGGCATGCCATTTGGAATGCCTACGTCTGCCGCACCCGCCATCGATAGCCAGGCATCGGTGAAACGCCAGCCCAACGATGGATCTTTTTTGCCGTAATCCATGTGACCGTAGATAGGCTTGCCATCCAGTGTCTTCACGTCTTCGCTGAAGAAGGCGGCGATGTCCTCATAGGCGCTCCAGTTCAGTGGTACGCCCAGGTCGTAGCCATACTTGGCCTTGAACTTGTCCTTCAGGTCCTGGCGCGCAAACAAGTCGGCACGGAACCAGTACAGGTTGGCGAACTGCTGGTCCGGCAGCTGGTACATCTTCTTGTCGGGCGCCGTGGTGAAACTGGTGCCGATGAAGTCTTTCAAATCCAGATCCGGATCGGTGAACTCCTTACCCGCGCCAGTCATATAGTCCGACAGCGACAGTATCTTGCCGTAACGGTAGTGGGTACCAATCAGGTCAGAGTCCGAAATCCAGCCGTCGTAAATCGACTTACCCGACTGCATGGAAGTCTGCAGCTTCTCGACCACGTCGCCTTCCTGGATCACGTCATGCTTGACCTTGATGCCGGTGATTTCTTCAAACGCCTTGGCCAGGGTCTTGGACTCGTATTCATGCGTGGTCAGGGTTTCTGACACCACCGAGATTTCCTTGACACCCTTGGCTTGCAGCTTCTTCGCGGCTTCGATGAACCACTTCATCTCAGCGGCCTGTTTGTCCTTGCTCAGGGTCGATGGCTGGAACTCGCTGTCGATCCACTTCTTCGCAGCCGCTTCGTCGGCGAACGCATGGCCCGTCAGCGCACAAGCTGCGGCGATGGCCAGTATGGAATAACGCATCTTCATGTCTCGTCTCCTCATTGGTATACACCCCCATTCAACGAAAGGCGTGCTCGGCTCTGGGGGCAGTAAAAGCCGGATCCTCGGAACACCATGCCTAGCCCTTGCGCATGATCACCATCAGCAGGGCTACGGACAGCACAAAACTGATCCAGATGGACGGGTCGCCGTCCAGCTGGAACCACTCGGCAAACTTGCCACTCAATCCCACAAAAGCCAGATTCACATAGGCCGCGCTCAGCAAGCCAATGAACAAACGGTCGCCGCGCGTGGTGTCCATCGGCAAGAAGCCGCGCCGCAAGGTTGTGGGCGACTTGATCTCCCACACCGTCATGCCCACCAACATCAGCGCAATACAAATAAAGAACACTGCGACCGGCAAGGTCCAAGCCATCCACTCAAACATACAAATCTCCTGTTAGACCAATCACACCCGCCCCATGGCGAAGCCCTTGGCGATGTAGTTGCGCACAAACCAGATCACGATGGCGCCTGGGACAATGGTCAAGACACCGGCCGCCGCCAGCGTGGCCCAGTCCATGCCCGACGCCGACACGGTGCGCGTCATGGTCGCCACGATAGGCTTGGCATTCACACTGGTCAGGGTGCGGGCCAGCAGCAGTTCTACCCAGCTGAACATGAAGCAGAAGAATGCCGCCACACCCACACCTGCCTTGATCAGTGGCAAGAAGATGGTCAGGAAAAAGCGCGGGAAGGTATAGCCGTCGATATAAGCCGTCTCGTCAATCTCACGCGGGATACCGCTCATGAAGCCTTCCAGAATCCACACCGCCAGGGGCACGCTGAACAACAAGTGCGCCAGTGCCACGGCCAAGTGCGTGTCCATCAGGCCCACGGTGGTGTAGAGCTGGAAGAACGGCAGCAAGAACACCGCGGGCGGGGTCATACGGTTGGTCAGCAGCCAGAAGAACACATGCTTGTCGCCCAGGAAGCTGTAGCGCGAGAACGCATAGGCCGCAGGCAGGGATACGGTGAGCGTGATCACCATATTCATGCTGACGTAGATCAGGCTGTTGATATAGCCCGAGTACCAGGACGAATCCGTCAGGATGGTACGGTAGTTGCCCCAGGTGAAATGCTGGGGCAACAGCGAAAAGCTGGCCACGATCTCCTGGTTGGTCTTGAACGACATATTCACCATCCAGTAGATGGGTACCAGGGCGAAGATGATGTAGGCGAACAAAAAGATCGTCCGCTTCTGAAATTTTGGCTTATTCATGGCCGCCTTCTTTTTCTTGGGTGCCAACGCGCTGCATCCAGTTGTACAGAATGAAACACAGCAGCAGGATGATCAAAAAGTAGATCAACGAAAACGCTGCGGCCGGACCCAGGTCAAATTGGCCCACGGCTTTTTGCGTCAAGAACTGCGACAGGAAGGTGGTCGCATTGCCAGGCCCCCCGCCCGTCAACACAAAGGGCTCGGTGTAGATCATGAAGCTATCCATGAAGCGCAGCAGCACGCCAATCATCAGCACGCCGCGCATCTTGGGCAGCTGGATATAGCGGAACACCGCAAACTTGCTGGCACCGTCAATCCGCGCGGCCTGGTAGTAGGCATCTGGAATGGAGCGCAAACCCGCATAACCCAGCAAGGCAACCAACGGCGTCCAGTGCCACACATCCATCACCAGCACCGTCAGCCATGCATGGGTGGCGTTGCCGGTGTAGCTGTAGTCGATACCCATGCCCTGCAGCGCAGCCCCCAGCAAACCGATGTCGGAACGGCCAAAAATCTGCCAGATAGTGCCCACCACGTTCCACGGAATCAGCAGGGACAGCGACACGATCACCAACACCACCGACGCCTTCAAACCCTCGGCCGGCATAGACAATGCCAGCAAAATGCCCAAGGGCAACTCCACCGCCAGAACCGACAAGGAGAAAACCAGTTGGCGCAACAGCGCGGCATGCAGCTCCTCGTCGCGCATCACCTGCACAAACCATTCGGTCCCCACGAACACACGCCGCTCGGGCGAGATGATGTCCTGCACCGAATAGTTCACCACCGTCATCAGCGGCACAATGGCAGAAAAAGCCACGCAAATCAGCACCGGCAAGATCAAGAACCAGGCTTTCTGGTTCACCGGTTTGGTTGTGGTGCTCATATAGCCCCCACGCTTGCCGCCAAGGCGGTGGCGCTCCCCCCCAAGGGGGCGCGAACTTGTTTGAAGCGGTTCGGCACGGCGTTCATTGCACAATCTCCTCGTTCTTATAAAAGCAGGTGTGCTCGCCCAGCACCTGCAGCCAGACCACTTCACCCACCGCTGGCAGTTGCACCTCGGGACTCAGCCGGGCCTTGAGCACCTGTCCATCGACCGCGGCAGTCAGCATCACATGCGTGCCCACGTCCTGGATCTTCGATACCGTGCACAGCAGAGCCCCCCGCGTGGCTGGTTGTGCCAGCGAGACGTATTCCGGCCGTACGCCCAGCTTCAACGCACCCTGGGGCAGCGCCCGTGGCAGCTGCCATTGCGCACCGGCCACTTGCAAGGTTTCGGCCGAAGCATGGACAGGCAAAAAGTTCATCCCCGGCGAGCCGATGAAGTTCCCCACAAAGGTATGGCTGGGCCGCTCGAACAAGGCATCGGCCGAGCCCACTTGCACGGCACGGCCACGCGTCATCACCACCACCTGCTCGGCAAAGGTCAGCGCCTCCACCTGGTCATGGGTCACGTAGATCAGCGTCAATTTCAGCTCGCGGTGGATCTGCTTGAGCTTGCGGCGCAGCTGCCATTTCAGGTGCGGATCGATCACCGTCAGCGGCTCGTCGAACAGCACGGCCGACACGTCGGGCCGCACCAGGCCTCGGCCCAGCGAGATCTTCTGCTTAGCGTCTGCCGCCAGGTTGGCGGCGCGCTGGTTCAGCTGACCACTCATCTCCAGCATCTCGGCAATTTCGCCCACGCGCTTGTCGATCTGCGCCTGCGGCACCTTGCGGTTGCGCAGTGGAAAAGCCAGGTTTTCAGCCACCGTCATGGTGTCGTAGATCACCGGGAACTGGAACACCTGGGCGATGTTGCGCTCCTGCGGCGAGGCGAGGGTCACGTCTTTGCCGTCAAACAGCACTGTGCCCTGCGATGGCGCCAGCAGACCAGACATGATGTTCAGCATGGTCGTCTTGCCGCAGCCCGAGGGGCCGAGCAAGGCATAGGCACCGCCGTCGTTGAAGCTCATCTTCAAAGGCAGCAGCGCGTAGTCGCTATCTTGCGTTGGGTTGGCGCGGTAAGCGTGCGCCAGGTCCAGTTCAATGCGGGCCATTACACAGCTCCCAGGCGGACCGGGGCCAGCAGCAAGTCGCCCTGACCGTCAAACACATAAGCCTGGGTGGCATGGAAATACAAGGTCAATGCAGCCCCCAGTTCGAAATAATGCACGCCGGTGAGTTGAGCCACCAGTTCACCAATCGGCGTCGCCACGTGCACAAAGGTGTCGGAACCGGAGATTTCCGCCAGCTCGACCTGTCCGTTCAGGGCCACGTCACCGGGGCGCTGCTGCACCCGCAGCGCACTGGCGCGCAGGCCTACCGTCAAGCCCCCGGCCTGCGTAGCCGGCAAGGCCAGGGCCAGCAGCGGCCCTGCCTGCAACTGCACGCCGCCAGCCGCCGTGTGGCCAGCAGCCAGGTTCATCGGTGGATCGCTGAAAGCCCGCGCCACGCGCAGCGACTTAGGCCGGTGGAATACCTCGGCCGTGGGACCGTATTGCAGTAATTCGCCCGCATCCATCACTGCGGTATAGCCGCCTAGCAGCAAGGCCTCGCCCGGCTCGGTCGTGGCATAGATGACAGTGGATTCACCCGCGGCAAACAGCGAGCTGAGTTCGTCGCGCAGTTCTTCGCGCAGCTTGTAGTCCAGATTCACCAGCGGCTCGTCCAGCAGCATCAGGGGTGCCGCCTTGGCCAGCGCCCGGGCCAGTGCCACGCGCTGCTGCTGGCCGCCCGATAGCTCGGCTGGGTAGCGCTCCAGGAACATCTCGATATGCAGCTTTTCGGCCAGCTCACGGACACGCTGGTCCATGTTCTGCTCGCCGCGCAGCTTCAACGGCGAGGCGATGTTGTCGCGTACCGTAAGCGACGGGTAGTTGATGAACTGCTGGTAGACCATGGCCACATTGCGCTCGCGGACCGGCTGACCGGTCACGTCCACACCGCCCACCCGCACCCGCCCATGGGTAGGCACGTCCAGCCCAGCCATGATGCGCATCAGGCTGGTCTTGCCCGCCTGGGTTGCGCCCAGCAACACGGTCACGGCACCGGGCTGAGGCGCCAAACCCATCTCGTACAGCCAGGTCTGTGCCCCCACCTTTTTGCTGACGCCTTCTAAGCTCAACTGCATCACAATCCTTTGCCGAATTTACAAACTTGCGTTTTCGAATTTGATGATTATTGTTCGTTTGTGTTTCTTTTTTATCGGTAGCAACCCTTAGAACGTTCTTTGTCTTTCGTTTTAAAGTCAAGCGCTAGTTTTTTCCGAAACGAAACCCCGTGAACCCCAACCCCCGACAACTGCTGCTGCTGCAGGCCGTACAGGCCCAGGGCTCTCTCACCGTAGACCAGCTGGCCGACAAGCTCGGCGTCACGCTGCAAACCGTGCGCCGCGACGTACAGCGCCTGGCCGACGATGGCCTGTTGACCCGCTTCCACGGCGGCGTACGCGTGCCCAGCTCGACGATTGAGAACATTGCCCACCCGCAGCGCGAGAACCTGCACGCCGAAGGCAAGGCCCGCATTGCGCGCGCAGTGGCGGCCGAGGTGCCCAACGACTGTTCGCTGATCCTGAACATTGGCACCACCACCGAGGCGATTGCCAAGGCCCTACTGCAGCACAAAGGGCTGCGCGTCATCACCAACAACCTGAACGTAGCCACCATCCTTAGCGCCAATCCGCAATGTGAAGTCATCATTGCCGGTGGCGTGGTGCGCGGGCGCGACCGCGGCGTGGTGGGTGAAGCTGCTATCGATTTCATACGGCAGTTCAAGGTGGATATTGCGCTGATCGGCATTTCGGCCATTGAAGCCGATGGCACGCTGCGCGACTTCGACTACCGCGAAGTAAAGGTCTCGCAGGCCATCATCAGCCACGCCCGCGAGGTGTGGCTGGCCGCCGACAGCAGCAAATTCAACCGCCCGGCTATGGTGGAAGTGGCCAGCCTGTCGCAGATCGACCGCCTGTTCACCGACGCTCCGGTGCCCGAACCTTTTGCCAACCTGCTGCGCGATGCCCAAGTCCGCTGCCACCTCGCCACACAACCATGACCTACCTGCTCGCCCTGGACCAGGGCACCTCCAGCTCCCGCAGCATCGTCTTCCACGCCGACGGCCACATCGTCAGCCAGGCGCAACTGGAACTGCCTCAAATATTTCCCCAACCCGGCTGGGTCGAGCATGACCCGATGGAAATCTGGCGCACCCAGCTCAGCACCGCCCGCGAAGCCCTGGCAAAGGCAGGGTTGCAGGCAAAGGACATCCGCGCGGTGGGCATCACCAACCAGCGCGAAACGACGGTGGTGTGGAATCGCGCGACCGGCCTGCCCATTCACCATGCCATCGTCTGGCAGGACCGCCGCGCCGAGCCCACCTGCGTGCAGCTGCGCGCCGATGGCCTGGCCGATGTAATCCAACGCAAGACGGGATTGCTGGTCGATGCCTACTTCTCGGGTACCAAGCTGAAATGGCTGCTGGACCATGTGCCCAATGCCCGCGCCCAGGCGGAACGTGGCGAACTGGCCTTTGGCACTATCGACAGCTGGCTGATGTGGCAGCTGACCGAAGGCCAGGTGCACGCCACTGACGTCAGCAACGCATCCCGCACCATGCTGTTCAATGTGCACAGCAACCAATGGGACACCGAGCTGCTGGCCGCGCTGGACATTCCCGCCAGCCTGATGCCCACCGTGAAACCCAGCAGCGCCATCTACGGTGATGTCAGCCCCGCACTGCTGGGCCAGGCCATCCCGATCGGCGGCGTGGCCGGCGACCAGCAGAGCGCACTGTTCGGCCAGGCCTGTTTCAAAGCCGGCATGGCCAAGAACACCTATGGCACGGGCTGCTTCATGCTGATGCACACCGGCACCACCTTCCAGACCTCCCACAACGGCCTGCTCACCACCAGTGCGGCCCAACCCACGGCACAGCCCGAATTCGCCACCGAAGGCAGCGTCTTCGTGGGCGGCGCGGTGGTGCAGTGGCTGCGCGACGGCCTGCATGCCATCCATAACAGCGGCGAGGTACAAAGCCTGGCGCAAAGCGTGCCCGACTCCGGCGGCGTGATGTTCGTGCCGGCCTTCACCGGCCTGGGCGCGCCGTATTGGAAGCCGGATGCGCGCGGCAGCATTACCGGCCTGAGCCGCGGTACGACACTGGCCCACATCGCCCGTGCGGCACTGGAAAGCATTGCCTACCAAAGTGCTGCCCTGCTGCAGGCCATGGGCCGCGACGCGGTACAGGCCGGCGGCACACCCGTGGCCGAACTGCGGGTGGATGGCGGCGCCTGCGTGAACGACTTGCTGATGCAGTTCCAGGCCGACCTACTGGGCATCCCGGTGATACGCCCCGCCGTGACCGAAACCACCGCCTTGGGCGCCGCCTACTTGGCCGGTCTGGCCGTGGGCGTGTACCGTAATACCGAGGAGCTATCCGCGCTGTGGCGCGCCGAGCGGCGCTTCCTGCCCACACTCAGCACCGCACGAGCGACCGAACTGATGGCGCGTTGGGAACACGCCGTACGTCAAACGGTTTTGGAATAAAAACAACAACATGTGATCTAAATCACGATAGAGGGTTAACCCTAGGATTTTCATGGACCGAATCTAGGGTTAACCCTATAATTCACTCCAACGTCAACCCGATGTACAGGAGTAACCACCATGACTACCAATGCTTACCAACTGACCAGTTCCGCAACCGCACCTGCCGTCAGTTCCGCTGCCCGCGAATTCTTCGCCGCCACGTCCAACCTGTTTTCCGCTCTGCACGCCACGCTGTTCAAGACAGCTGCGCCACGTGCCCTGACCGTGTTCGAAGAAGCCGAACAAGTCCGCATGCTGGCCGAAAGCTACGCCGACACCGACCGTGGCTTTGCCGCTGATCTGTTCGCCGCAGCAGACCGCCACGAACTGCAAAACCGCGCCTAAAAAGCTCCTTCGGCTCCGGGTCACCGCTGCCGCGTCCCCTGGCGTAAGGCCTCAAGGCCAAGCCTGGGACATATAGCAAGAACCAAGCCGAAAACCCTATGGTGGGGTTGAACGACCATGCTGGCATTGACCTGCCAGCATGGAAAACACCATCAATTGCTACAATTTGAGTAGCATGCTGCGCACTATCTATCTGCGCCAGCGTCCATTTAGGCACCTATTGACGTGCAGCACTTTCAACCCAGGTGCGTATGCCGTTCGGGCCGGGATTCCACTTCCATCGCCGCCAGGCCCTGCAAGATGCCGCAGGCATCCGAAGCCTGTTCGCTGCTACACCGTTCGCGCAAACCCGCCAGTTGCTGTTTCAGCTGGGTCAGCTCACGTATGCGTTCATCCACATGGGCGATGTGCTGGTCAAACACTGCATTGATGGCGCCGCAGCCCTCGGCTGGCTGATCCGCCAGACGCAGCAAGCTATGGATTTCTTCATGGCTCATGTCCAGCGCGCGGCAGTTGCGGATGAAACGCAGGCGCTCCGCATGCTCCGGCCCGTACACACGGAAGTTGCCCGCCGTGCGCGCCGGCGCGGGCAGCAAGCCTTCCTTCTCGTAGTAGCGCACCGTCTCCACCGTGCACTGGGCCACCTGGGCCAATTCGCCGATTTTCATAAGGCTATCCAAGAATGGGGTTGACTCTATAGTAACTTCAGCTTGTCTAATGGGCGCAACGCTACCCAGAAAGCCCTTATGTCCGCCCACTCACACGACCACGACTCGCATGCGCACCATGACCACACACATGGTCATGCGCATGAGCATGGTCACGACCACGCTGCCAGCAGTTGCTGCGCGCACGATGCGGCGCCCGCACTGGAGCAGCTGCCCCCCCCCGTCAGCAGCGCCCAGGGCAGCACCACCCCGATCCGCATCCTGCAAATGGACTGCCCCACGGAGGAAGCCCTGTTGCGCAAAAAGCTGGGTGGCATGGACGGCGTGACCGGCCTGGAGTTCAACCTCATGCAGCGTGTGCTGACCGTCACGCACGCGCCCAAGGCCATTGACGCCATCCTGGACGCCGTGCGTTCGCTGGGTTTCACCCCCGAATTGGCCGATGCCGCAGCCCCGCCTCCTGCCCCCGAACCCGCCAAACCCTGGTCGCCGCTGGCGCTGGCTGGCATTGCCGCCATCGCCTCCGAGGCCAGCCACTGGGCCGGGCTGCCGGTCTGGGTGCCGGCGCTGCTGGCCATCATGGCCGTGCTGTCCTGCGGGCTGAGCACCTATAAGAAGGGCTGGATCGCCATCCGCAACGGCAACCTCAACATCAACGCCCTGATGAGCATCGCGGTCACCGGCGCGCTGCTGCTGGGCCAGTGGCCCGAAGCCGCCATGGTGATGGTGCTGTTCACCGTGGCCGAATTGATCGAAGCCCGCTCGCTGGACCGTGCGCGCAACGCCATCCAGGGCCTGATGCAACTCGCCCCCGAGCAAGCCACCGTGCAGCAGGCCGATGGCAGCTGGCGCGAGGTAGACGCCAAATCCGTCGCCCTGGGCGCCCAGGTGCGCGTCAAACCCGGTGAGCGCCTGGCGCTGGACGGCCAGATCACCCAAGGCCGCTCCACCATCGACCAGTCGCCCATCACCGGTGAGAGCCTGCCCGTGGACAAGGCCGAGGGCGACGACGTATTTGCCGGCACGGTCAACGCCACCGGCTCGTTTGAATACCGCGTCACCGCCCGCGCCAGCGACAGCACCCTGGCCCGCATACTGCACGCGGTGCAAGCCGCACAGGGCGCACGCGCACCCACCCAGCGCTTTGTGGACCGGTTTGCCCAGGTCTACACCCCCATCGTCTTTGCCCTGGCCGTCGCCGTCGCGGTGCTACCCCCGCTGTTGCTCGGCGGCGACTGGCTGGGCTGGATCTACAAAGCCCTGGTGCTGCTGGTGATCGCCTGCCCCTGCGCGCTGGTGATCTCCACCCCCGTCACCATCGTCAGCGGTCTGGCCGCGGCGGCACGCCTGGGTATTCTGGTCAAGGGCGGCGTGTACCTGGAAGAGGGCCGCAAGCTGGCCTGGCTGGCGCTGGACAAGACCGGCACGCTGACCCACGGCAAACCGGTGCAGACCGACTTTGCCCTGTTAGGCCAAACAACCGAAGCCGACGCACGCAGCCTGGCCGCCAGTCTGGCCACCCGTTCCGACCACCCCGTTTCCCGCGCCGTGGCCCAGGCCGCACAGCGCGACGGCATCGCCCTGCAAACCGTGGACCAGTTTGAAGCCCTGCCCGGGCGCGGCACCCAGGGCCAGATCGCGGGCACACGCTACACACTGGGCAACCACCGCCTGGTGCACGAACAAGGCCTGTGCTCCGATGCGCTCGAAGCCCAGCTCACCGCGCTGGAGTCGCAAGGCAAGACCGCCATCCTGCTGGCCAACACCCAGGGCGTGCTGGCCGTATTCGCCGTGGCCGACACCCTCAAAGACAGCAGTCGCCAGGCCATCCAGGAGCTGAACGCCCTGGGCGTGCGCACCAGCCTGCTGACCGGCGACAACGCCCACACCGCCCGCGCCATCGCCGACCAGGTCGGCATCGCCGAAGCCCACGGCGACCTGCTGCCGCAGGACAAGCTGCAGCGCATCGAGAGCGCATTGACCGAACATAGCCCACAAGGCAAGGTCGGCATGGTGGGCGACGGCATCAACGACGCCCCCGCCCTGGCCCGCGCCGACATAGGCTTCGCCATGGGCGCCGCCGGTACTGGCACGGCCATAGAAACCGCCGACGTAGCCCTGATGGACGACGACCTGCGCAAGCTCCCCCGCTTCGTCCGCCTGTCCCGGTCCACGCACACCCTGCTGGTACAAAACATCGTCCTCGCCCTGGGCATCAAGGCCGTTTTCCTGATGCTCACGCTGATGGGCTCCGGCACCATGTGGATGGCAGTGTTTGCCGACGTGGGGGCCAGCTTGCTGGTGGTGGGGAATGGGTTGAGATTGCTACGGTTTAAATAGCTGCTTGCGTTGGTTGGATATGCGCTGTGACCCATTTTCTTCAAATTTCAGCGCCACGCGCAAACCGTTCGGCCTAAGCTTGTCAAAGGACAGGCCCAGCACTGCCTTTCCCCAAAAAATCGGAGAGATTCAACTTTGCCTCGCTAGTACTGGGCGCTCAGCCCTTTACAGTACCTCCATGAGCACCGCATTCAAAGTCTTCGTCACAATCGTCCTTGCCGCCCTCAGTCTTCTCGCTCTTCTACTTACCGCCTCTGGCAACTGGAAAGCCGCTTCGGGTGCACTCTCCATTCTTGCTGTCGTGGCGTTCTTCGTTGGCATTGGTTGGTTTCACTTCCGATATCCTCTGCCGCCACTCCCGAAGGGTTCTAGCCAATCTTTATGGTCTGAGGTTCGCCGCTTCAAAGAGCATTACCCAGGCTGGCCAAGCAAACTTGTTGCCTACGGACTACCCACACTCTTCGCTCTGGCGATTGTTCCCAGACTATTCGCACTCATAAAAAGTATTGTTGGGTAATTGCACGCAAGAATCTTGCTCCAGTCAAAGTAAGACCTAATCGTCCAAGGAACAGGCTCGCAAAGGCAAAGCGCGCACGTCACACATTGCTACGATTTAAATAGCCTCCAGCGCAGACAACATATGCGCCAGCGACCTTTTCTACCCCCCAACCACCGCCCTGACAGCCGCTAGTACGCTAGCCCCTAACTTACGCGAACGCTCGCCGTTCCAGCCGTGTTCCAGATCCGGCAAGTTCGCGTTGTCCTTGAATGGCATCTCGATCGTAAAGGCCAGGCAGTCGAAGTTTTGGCCGACCCAGTTGGTGGCCAGGCTGAGGTTGGCCTGGCCGGGCGCGGCGCGGGGGTAGCCGACTTCCGTCTGGAAATCCGGGCTGGCGGCCAGCCAGGCGGCTTTGAAGGTGTTTTGCAGGGCCTCGATGCGCGGAGTGAAGCCGGGGTTGGCCTCGGTGCCGACGACGAAGTTATAGGGCAGGTTCTCGTCGCCGTGAGCGTCCAGGAACAGGTCTACGCCCACGGCCTGCATCTTCTGGCGCACATGGAAGACCTCGGGCGAAGTGTCCTGGCTGGGCTTCAGCCATTCACGGTTCAGGTTGGCGCCGGCGGCGTTGGTGCGCAGATTGCCGCGCACGGCGCCGTCGGGATTCATATTGGGCACCACAAAGAATTCGCAGTGCTGCAGCAAGGCCCGGCTGGTGGGGTCCTGGCGGTCCAGCAGACGGTCCAGAAAGCCCTCGACGAACCACTCGGCCATGGTCTCACCGGGGTGCTGGCGGGCGATGAGCCAGACCTTCTTTTTTGGCGTGGCGAATTGCGCATCGTTGACGTGCAGCAGGGTCATGTCGCGGCCCTCAACCGTGGCGCCCAGGCTTTCCACGCGTACCAGCTCGGACGCGGCGGCCCGACCCAGCAGATCCAAATGCCGCTCGTGCGAATAGGGCTCGAAATAGGCGAAGTACATGCGGTTGTGGCTGGGCGTGGTGGCCACGGTCATAACCTGGCCGTCGTACTGCGCGTCCAGGCGAAACCAGTGTTGGCGGTCCACGCTGGCGACGATGCGGTAGCCGTCCCAGCCGGGCGGATAGGCGCTTTGGCCGGCGTTCAAGAACTTCATCACCACCGGCACGCCAGCAGCACCCTGCAGGCAAAAGTAGAACCACTGCGCGTAGGGACTGGCGTTGTCGGGGCGGATGTTCAGCTGGATGTCTTGCGGGTCGGCCAGACTGAGCACCTGGATGGAGCCTCCATCAAACTGGGAGGAGATATGCAATGCGGTCATCCGCGAATGATACGGGGCTGCCGGATAATCGACCGCCATGGATAGCCCTTCTTCCGCGTCGCCCATGCGCCGCCCTACCGCCCGGTTTCTGCTTTCGCATCCCGCCCATTTCATGGCCCTGGGCTTTGGCTCTGGGCTAAGCCCCATCGCCCCCGGCACCGCCGGCACACTGTGGGCCTGGCTGGCGTTTCTGGTGATCCAGCCGCTGCTGACCACGGCACAAATGGGCTGGTTGATTGCCGCGTCTTTTGTGGTGGGCTGGTGGGCTTGCACGGTGTGTGCGCGGCACATGAACGTGGCCGACCCGGGCGCCATCGTCTGGGACGAGGTAGCAGCCTTCTGGCTGGTGCTGTGGCTGGTGATGCCGGTAGGGCTGCTGGGGCAGGCTGTAGCGTTCGGACTGTTTCGCTACTTCGACGCAGCCAAACCCGGGCCGGTGGCCTGGGCCGACCGGGCCTTCAAGGGGCTGAACGCGCGCGGTGGCTTCGGCATCATGTTCGACGACCTGGTGGCGGCCTTTTGCACACTGCTGGTGATTGCAGCCTGGAGGGTTTGGTAATGGATTCGCTATCAAATTCAGAGCTGCCTGCGCAATTAATTCCTGCGCTGGTGGCCGATTTGATGCTGAAAAATAATTGGTTTCTGGCGACGGCTGAAAGCTGTACCGGCGGCATGATTGCCGCCGCCTGCACAGACCTGTCCGGCTCCAGCGCCTGGTTTGACCGGGGTTTTGTGACTTACTCCAACGCTGCCAAGACCGACATGCTGGGTGTGGACGCCGCCCTGATTGCTACGCATGGTGCTGTCAGCGAACCCGTGGCGCGGGCCATGGCGGCGGGTGCACTGGCCCATGCGCGGGCCCAGGTAGCGATTGCCGTGACTGGCGTTGCCGGCCCCACGGGAGGCAGCGTAGAAAAGCCGGTGGGAATGGTGTGGCTGGGCTTTGCCCTGCCAGGCGCGGTGCATACCGAGGTGCAGCATTTCCCTGGCGACCGTGCCGCAGTGCGCGCCGCCACTGTGAACTATGCGCTGCGCCGTGTGGCGCAGCTGCTGCAAGCTCTTACTCCGTCGCAGCCTGGCTGATGCGCTCGATGGCCAAGGCCATCCAGTCCGAAGGCAATGCCGCCGGTGTGCCGCCCACAGCCAAGCGCACGCTCAGGCCCTGACCGCTGACCTGTAGTTGGGCATTGCTGCCCCACCACATCAGCCAGGCCAGCCAGGCCACCAGCGGGCCGGATGGCGGTTCGTGGCTCGGTGCTTCCAGCAACCAGGTGAGTGGATGGCGGCCGTTGAAGACGGCGGTATCACCCTGCAAGCTGATCTGGCCCGGCAGGGCATCGACCAGAGCCTGTAGCGCCTGCGCCGGCGTTTCCAGTACGGCAAACCGCGGCTGCCACTGTGCCAACGCCTGGCCCACGGAGACGCTGCGCTGGGCTTCGTACTGCATCAGCTCCGCATGGTCCATGCTGCGCCAGTCTATGGGCGGCAACATGCAGCCGGCCAGCTCGGCCGCGCGCAGATAGGCTAGCAGGCCAGGCTCGTAGTCGGCATTCAGAAAGCCGGCGCACACCACAGCCAGTTGCGAGATGCGGCTGGCCAGCAGCTGCTGGCGGTGCACCGCCATCTTCTCGCGCAGCAGGTCATCGCGCTCGCAGCGGGTGTCGGACAGCTCCAGCGCATTGCGGATGTCCGCGCGCAGCAGCTCCAGGTCCCAGGGCTTGGTGATGTAGCGGTAGATTTCGCCGGTGTTGATAGCCTCTATGGCCTCGCCCAGCTCGGAGTAGGCGGTGGTCAGCATGCGCACCATGGCCGGATGGTGGTCACGGGCGTAGCGCAGCAGCTCGTTGCCGTGGGCGCCGGGCATGCGCTGGTCGGACACCAGCACGGCAATCTCGTTGCCGCGCGCCTGTAGCACGGCCTTGCCCTCCTCCACGGAAAGCGCGGTCAGCACTGGCGCCATGGGGCTGATCAGGCGTTCAAAATACTTGAGCGCCATGGGTTCGTCGTCTACATACAGAATTTTGTCAGGTCGCATAGCGTGATCTTGCCAGGGTTATCAACAAAAAGGACTAGATTCAGGCATTTTCGGTTGCCAGACCCAGGTCAAAAGCGAATTCGGTCCATACACCGGGCTCGCTGCTGACCCGCAATGCCCCACCGTGGCGCTGCACGATGGCATAGCTCACACTCAAGCCCAAGCCCAGGCCCTTGCCTACGTCTCGGGTGGTGAAGAAAGGTTCAAATACGCGGGCCAGATGCTCAGGCAGGATGCCGGTGCCGTTGTCGCGCACTGTCACCTCCAGCCGGCTGGCGGTGCGCACGGCCCGCACCTCGATACGCGGCGCCTTGCGCGCGGCCTTGTGCAGCGCCAGCGCCGCATTGCCCAGCAGGTTGATCAGCACCCCGATCAAGGCAGGTTCGTCGCCGCGCACATGGGTGTCCATGGGTAGCTCGACCGACACGGCAATGCCTTTGAGCTCGAAACCGGTCAGGCGCAGAGCCGATTGAAGGGCTTTTTCAAACAAAAAGATGCGGCCCGGGTCGTCACCCGGCTTTTGGTAGGCAAAGGTTTTCAGGTCCGAGACGATGCTTTGCACCCGCTGCATGCCCTCCTTGGCATCGCCCAGGCTTTCCTTCAGGTCGGGGCTGTTCACGACTGCGGCATCCATCATGGACATATTCAGCGCCATCAGGCTGTAATTGACTGGGTTATTGACCTCATGCAGCAAGCCCGCCGCCAGCGTGCCCAGGGCAGCCATTTTTTCCTGCTGCATCATGTGGCCCTTAATATCGGCCAGTGCCTGGTTGGTGCTTTGCAGGATGGTGTTTTTTTCCTGGATCTCTTTCTTCAACTGAAAAGAAAGCCAGCGCCAGCGCTCGTTATATAGCGCCAAGGCTATACCGATCAACACGTAAAACGACATGAAGATCATATTGCCCCAAAAGGCATGAAAATTTTGAATTCCGCCAATCCGTGATATACATGCCGCACAATAGACCAGTAACGTCAAAATGCCGGCCAAACCGGCCTCGATTAACGTAATGGGCAGAAAAAAAGCCATGCCGCTCAAAACAAAAGTCAAGCCCACAAAATAAATGGAGGACTCGCCTTCTGTATAAAAGATCATCCAGGCAATCATGACCTGGGGCACACACAGCCAAAAATAGGTGAGTGCCTTGATATTGCGTCTACCCCAGGCAAACTGGTAGCTCATCAGTACCGCGCCGATCAGCAGGCATGCCAGCAACCGGACTTGGGCAAATTCCACGGCATGCAGCGGATAAAACACTGCATCCAGCGACAATCCGGCCATGATCAGGCCCATAGTCATCAAACAGGCCGCCCGGCTATTGAAAATCAAATAGCTGTGCAGCTCTGCCTGGTAATCTTCGTTTTTACGCTTTGTTATGAATTCAAGCATCAATGCCCAATAAGCGCAGGAACTCGAGACTCCACAAATAGATTGACACCTGTGACGTCAGTAAATACTTCAATATCCTTCAAACCGGCTGGCAATATTCTGCGCACATCGTTTTCGTCGCGGTATATCAGATGCCATTCCAAAAAATACTCCATCCAGCGCCGCTCCTGGTTGTTGGAGTGCACATTGGTGAATAATATTTGACCGCCTGCGCGGGTGCGCAAAGCCATATATTTAACCAGACGGGCACACACTTTATCGGTCAGATAATCAAAAAGGCCGGCGCAATACACAAAATCAAACTTGTCTGATTCTTCTATCACTTGGGCCTGGGCCGAGCGTTTGAGCAGCTGGTTTACCGACTCGTGCTGCGTACGCAAGTGCAGCTGCTTGCCGCTGTGCTGCAGGCTTTCCAGTCTTTCACGCGTATAGGCAAGAGTTTCCTCGCTGAAATCCACCAGCACAAACTCTAGTTGGTCGAAATGCGCAGATTGCAGAACCAGGCGCTGGATCTCCTGCGCCGGCCCGCAGCCGATATTCAAAACCCGCATAGGCCGCCCGGCATGCACGGCCTGTTGCGCCAAAGATTCCAGGCGGCTGTACAGAATGTCGATACGGTTGCGATGCGCCTGGGCCACGCCAGCCTGCAGGAACATGAAATTCACCAACTGAAAATAGCTGGTCGGGCCCTGGCGCGGGTCGCCCACGATCTGGTTCACCATCTCGTAATCGCCGGCATAGCCCAAAGGCTTGGAAAAAGTACGGTGCACAAACGGAGCCCGCAAAACCAGCGGGTGGATGGCCGCCTGGGCAAACGCACGGTGCAGGGGCACGGCATCCTCGGGCACCAGGGCTGCTTCGCGGTCAAACCATTCCAAGTACTCGCGGCCCTTGCGCAGTAGCGGCAAGCTCAGTTCCTGGAACACATCCTGCTGCACCCGGCCATCGGGCTCATGCGGCAGGCGGCCCGCCACATCCATCTGGTCCACCCAGCGCGCCACCTCAGCAAAGTAAGCGCGCATCTCGCTGACCACCACCTGGTAATCACGTCGCACATTGAAACGGGATTCCCAGTCCTGGATAAAGAACCCGGCTGCGCTGGCCACGCCAGCCACACCCGGTTGCATCAACACGACATCGTTCCAGGCGTCCATCAAATTCAGCGACACCACCGCCATCAACCCGGTATTCAGCAGACTCACCACCACAGCCTTGCCGGTATAGATACTCTGATGACCGGAACGCACGGTCAGTTCGTGCAAAACCTCGCTGACCTGCATCAGCGAGTCGGGGTTGTACACCTCCAACACCATGGAGCCGCGCTGGTGGCTGATGAGGGTGCCCCGCATAGCCTCGTTATGGCTGTTTCGGAAAGTAATCACCGGGCTGATCGGACTGAGGGACTGCACAAACGGGCACTCTCATGAATTCGGGCTAAAACAGCTGACATATCCTCGCTAAATATTGGCGATGGCGTGTCGGCACCACGGAGCAGGACGCGACTGCAGGTCGGGAGGCTTGCTGAAAGACCGGCATTCTGTCACCTTGGCGAACCCGCTAAAAGGGTTCGCAGCCGCAATATAGACGCTTTGTCGTCAGCCCGTGAATTTGTCCAATGAATTTGCGCTCCATATTACGAAATTCGTTACGCTGCCAAAGTTTTACATAGAGAAGAAATTTTTATGCATGCCCATCAGCACACACTTGAGCGCTTCTACGCTGCCTTCGCCCGCCTGGACGCCGACACCATGGCCAGCTGCTATGCCGAAGATGTGCAGTTCAACGACCCGGTATTTACGCTGCGCGGCCGGCGCGAAGTTGGCGGCATGTGGCGCATGCTGTGCGCCGCCACCCGTAGCAAGGGCTTGGACGTGTGGAAGCTGGAATACCGGGATCTACAAGCCGACGCCACAACCGGCCAGGCGCATTGGGAGGCGCACTACCGCTTCAGCACCACCGGGCGCATGGTGCACAACCGCATCGACGGACGCTTCCGCTTCAATGCGGCCGGCCTGATCACCCAGCACACCGACCAGTTTGATTTCTGGACCTGGTCACGCCAGGCACTGGGCACGCCCGGCCTGCTGCTGGGCTGGACGCCTTTGTTGCGCAACAAGGTACGCCGACTGGCGGCTACGAACCTGGAGAAATTTCTGGCGCAACCGTGAAGCGACACAGCATACGGGCATAACCCACTGCTTCAGCCAGAACGCACACCCCTAGAGATGCCGTGGAACTGGCTTTGCCAGGCCACTGGCATCGCCCCCTTCGAGGGGGTTGGCGGAAGATGCGAAGCACTGCAGCCTGGGGGTGTTCAATAAGCTAGGCGCCGTGGCACTTCTTGTACTTTTTGCCACTACCGCAGGGGCACAGGTCGTTGCGACCGGGGGTAGGTTCCCTACGCACCTGCTCCACGCGTGGGCCGAGTGAGCGCCAGAGTTCGCGCAAGTCATATACCGCCCACATGGCTTCACCAAAGGCCTCCATGCGCGCTTCGGACATGCTGGGTGGCGGCTCTTCACCGCCCTCTTCCTCAGGGCCGAAAGCCGACACCTCGGCCGGGCCGGTGTCGTCCTCGGTCAGGGCCACGATGGCGCTCAGGGCGCCGTCCAGCCACTGCACGGCCTCCTTGTCCTTGGCCGGCGCTTCCCACTCGTCGGGCCAGGCCTCGACTGCAAACATGAAGCCCAATGCCCAGACCTGGCCGAACGAAGGCAGCGGGCCTTCTTCTTCACCGACCAAGGCATCGGCACGCTCTTCGGGGCTGAGTGACAACATCATGGCGCGCACGTCCAGCACCTCGGGGGTGTAGGCACGCTCGTCGGACAGGTTGTTGACATCTTTTTCATCCAGTGCGGCCTTCACCTCGTTCCAGCGACGGTCCCACAGTTCCATGAAGCGTGCACGCTGGGCTTCGTCGGCAAAACTGCCTTCACCGTCTTCGCCGATATCCAGCAGCACCGGAAGATATTCGCTGGCCGGAATGGCTCTGCGGCAGCACACCACGGCGGCCATGAAGCCTTCACAAAACTCCCACTGTGGGGTTTCGTCATAACGCTCGCGCAAGTCCTCCAGAATCAGGTCCAGGGCATCGAAGTCGTCGGGTTGTAAAGGCGCAGCGGTAGGGGCGGTCATGGTGTTCTCGGATAGCAAACCCCAAGTTTAGCCAGTAGCATCGCGCCAGGAGAAAACACCCTTATGCTGGACTATTTGAATTCGATCTACCCCATCCGCTACACCGTGTTCGGCATGTGCATCATGGGTTTGCTGCTCAGCCTGTTCAGCTTGCTCGTGTTCCACACCGGCGCCCTGCCCGGGCTGGTGTTTCTGGGTCTGGTCGGCCTGGGCCTGTATGACCTTCAGCAGACCAAAAAATCGGTGCTGCGCAACTACCCGGTAATAGGCCATATGCGCTACATGCTGGAGTTCGTGCGCCCGGAGATCCGCCAGTATTTCATCGAAGCCGACAACGACGCGACGCCGTTTTCACGATCGCAGCGCGCCCTGGTCTACCAGCGCGCCAAAGGGGATATCGACAAGCGCCCATTCGGCACCCAGCTCGACGTGCTGGCCGAAGGCTATGAGTGGATCAACCATTCCGTATCGCCGACCGAGGTGCCGACCCACGACTTCCGCATCACCATCGGACTGGACAGCCAGACCGGCCTGCAGGCTGACAGCTCCAACTGCACCCAGCCTTATGACGCCAGCGTGTTCAGCATTTCGGCCATGAGTTTTGGGGCCCTGTCGGCCAACGCCATCCTGGCGCTAAACAAGGGCGCGCAGCGCGGGCGCTTTGCGCACGACACCGGCGAGGGTTCGATCTCGGTGCACCACAAGGTGCATGGCGGCGACCTGGTGTGGGAGATTGGCTCGGGCTACTTTGGCTGCCGCAACGACGACGGCACATTCAACCCCGAGCGCTTCGCCGTGAATGCCTGCCAGCCGCAGGTCAAGATGATCGAGCTCAAACTGAGCCAGGGTGCCAAGCCAGGACACGGCGGTGTGCTGCCCGGCCCCAAGGTCAGCGCCGAGATTGCCGAGGCGCGCGGCGTGCCCGAGGGCGTGGACTGCGTGTCACCCTCGGCCCACAGTGCCTTCAACACACCGGTGGAGATGATGCTCTTCATCGCCCGGCTGCGCGAACTCTCGGGCGGCAAGCCCACCGGCTTCAAGCTGTGCATAGGCCACCCCTGGGAATGGTTTGCCATGGTCAAGGCCATGCAAGTCACCGGCATCACCCCCGACTTCATCGTGGTCGATGGTGCCGAAGGCGGCACCGGCGCGGCGCCGCTGGAGTTCACCGACCACGTGGGTGCCCCCCTGCAGGAAGGCCTGCAGCTGGTGCACAACACGCTACGCGGCGTGGGCTTGCGCAGTCGCGTCAAGCTAGGCTGTGCGGGCAAGGTGGTCAGCGCCTTCGATATCGCGCGCATGATGGCGCTGGGCGCCGACTGGTGCAATTCAGCACGCGGCTTCATGTTCGCCCTGGGCTGCCTGCAAGCCCAGTCCTGCCATACCGGCCACTGCCCCACCGGCGTGACCACCCAGGACCCGGTGCGCCAGCAGGCGCTGATCGTGCCCGACAAGGCCGAACGGGTACACCAGTTCCACGAGAACACGCTGAAGGCACTGAAGGAAATGGTGCAAGCCGCCGGCCTGCTGCATCCGAATGAAATCACCGCCCACCACATCGTGCGCCGAGTGAATGAAACCGGGGTCAAGCTGCTAGTGACCATCATGCCGCCCCTGGCCATGAATGCACTGCTGGACCGCGACATCAGCAGCCTACCGAATGTGTTCAAGTTCTACTGGCCGCATGCCAGCGCGGACAGCTTCAAGCTACAAATGGAATAAGTAGGAACACCCCCAGGCTCCACACTTCGTGTTTTCGCCAACCCCCTTGCAGGGGGCGATGCCAGCAGCCCGGCAAAGCCGGTTCTGCGGCATCCCTGGGCTACGCGGCTCGCTGCGCATCGCCCACTCACGTTTTGCTATTTTTTATATAGCTGCTTGCACAGATACTTCGTGCGCTAGCAGGCGTTTTTTCATACACAGCACGGCCTTGTCCTTGCTCAGCAACAGGGCGCGATGGGCCACAGCGAGGTCGATGAAACACTGGTCGTCCGGATCTTTGCAGACTAGTTGGACGCGCGGCGCCACCTCTACCAGCGTGGTGTGGCGGTCAAACGCGGCCAGCACGTCGGCAGCGGTCAGCTGGTAGAACGCCAACTTGGGCACCAGGTGGGCGTAGTCCAGCACCCGCTCCAACTCATTGCGCATGTGCTGGGTTGCCAGCCAGCGCAGCTGGCCCGCCTCCAGCGCGGGTTTCAGCGGCTTGGCCACCTTGTCGTCGAACAAAAAGATGTCCAGCACGATGTTGGTGTCCAGCACCGCGTTGCGCACTGGCTGCGGCTCAGACATCCTTGGGAGCGTCCGCACCACGACGGGCCGAACCAGCGACCATGTCGAAACGGAACAGGCGGCATTCGATGGGGCCGTTCCACATGGGTACGCGGCGCGACTCTTTGAGGCGCATCTTGCCGGGCAGCTTGAGGTCGGGCGTCAGCATCCAGGCGGTCCAGCCGGCATAGTTACGCTTCCAATGGGTGGCCAGTTGGGGGAAGAAGTCGGCGCTGCCGTCCTCGGTCTGTGCGGCTTCGCGCCGGCCCGCGACACCTGCCACCTCAATCCGCTCGCCGTAGGGCGGGTTCAGCAACATCACGCCGGATTCGGCCGGTGGCATGCGCTGCAAGGCGTCGCCGCCACGGAACTCGACCACGCCACTGACGCCCGCGCGCTCGGCGTTGCGGGTGGCAAAATCGACCATGCGGAAGGCCACATCGCTACCGAAGATCTGCGTCTCGGGCTCATGCTCGGCGGCGTGGGCCTGCTCCTGGATGGCGCTCCACACATGGGGCTGGAAGGGCAACAGCTTCGCAAAGCCAAAGCGGCGCAGGCTGCCGGGCGCAATATTGCAGGCGATCTGCGCGGCCTCGATGGCAATGGTGCCGCTGCCGCAGCAGGGGTCGTACAGGGGCGTAGTGCCATCCCAGCCGCTGGCGGCGATCATGGCGGCGGCCAGCGTCTCTTTCAGCGGCGCGTCGCCCTTGTCTTCACGCCAGCCGCGCTTGAACAGCGCGTCGCCCGAGGTGTCAATGTAGATGGTGGCGCGCTCGGTGGTCAGGTGCAGGTAGATGCGCACATCGGGCCATTGCACGTTGACATCGGGGCGCACGCCGGTCTTGAAGCGGAAGCGGTCGGCCACCGCGTCCTTCACTTTCAGCGCGGCGAAGTTCAGCGAATTGAGCGGGCTGTGCTGCGCCGTGACTTCGATCTTGAAGCTTTGCTTGGGCGTGAACCAGATCTCCCAGGCCACGTTGCTGGCGGCTTCGTACAGGTCTTTTTCGCTGCGGTATTCGGTGTTGGACAGCTCGATCAGCACGCGCTGCGCCAGGCGGCTGTGCAGGTTCAAGCGCATCGCGTCACGCCAGGAGGAGCGCACCAGCGTTCCGCCCCGCATCACCCGCAGGTCTTCGCCCTGCAGGCCGGTAATACCGTGCACCTCTTCGGCCAGCAGCTCTTCCACGCCGGCGGCGCAGGGTAAGAATAATTGGAGTTGGTTCATATCGTTATTTCCATGGTGTCACGCTACGCTGCTTGGGGCAAGCGGGGCGAAGCTCTTTCCTCCAGCTGCGGCATACCGTGCACGCGGCCTGGGGGAGAGCATGTTCTACAGCGCTTTGCGCAGGTTCGTAGGGGCAATGCGCAGCGCTTCGCGGTACTTGGCCACGGTGCGGCGCGCGCATTCAATGCCCTGCTCTTTCAGCATGTCGGACAGCTGGCTGTCGCTGAGCGGCTTCTTCGGGTCTTCGGACGAAACAAACTGCTTGATCAGCGCGCGCACCGCCGTGCTGGACGCATTGCCGCCGGTCTCGGTGCCCAGGGACGAGCCGAAGAAATACTTCAGCTCGAAGGTGCCGTAGGGCGTGGCCATGTATTTGGCGGTGGTCACGCGGCTGATGGTGGACTCGTGCAGTCCCAACTCGTCGGCGATCTCGCGCAGCACCAGGGGACGCATGGCCAGTGCGCCGTGGCTGAAGAAGTTCTTCTGCCGCTCCACGATGGCGTTGCTGACCCGCAAGATGGTGTCAAAGCGCTGCTGGATGTTCTTGATGAACCAGCGCGCCTCCTGCAGACGCTGCTGCAGCGCGGCGTTGTTCGATGAATCCTTGCCGCCGCCCTTGTGCTGGCGCAGCGCATTGGCGTAGATGTCGTGCACGCGCAGGCGCGGCATGACCTCGGCATTCAGCTGCACCCGGAAGCGGGCCTGGGCGCCACGCCCGACCTTGACCACGATCACGTCGGGCACCACGATGTTGCGCTCCACATCGACAAAGCGCCGCCCCGGCTTGGGCTCCAGCCGGGCGATCAGCGCCATGGCAGCCTTGATATCGGTCTCGGTGGCGCGGCACAGCTGGGCCAGGCGCTTCACGTCGCGCCGGGCCAGCAGGTCCATGGACTGGCGGCAGATGCGCATGGCCACCTTGCGCGCCGGGTCATCGCCCAGCACGGGCTGCAAACCCTCCAGCTGCAGCAACAGGCATTCACCCAGATGCCGCGCGCCCACGCCCGCCGGCTCCAGGCTTTGCAGCAGGCTCAGGGCCACGGTAAAGCGGTGTACCAGCTCTTCCACGGCCTCGGCGTCGTCGCCCGCCAGACCACGCGCCAGGGTTTCGAAATCGTCTTCCAGGTAGCCGTCGTCGTTCAGCGATTCGATCAAAAAGCGCAGCGCGGCCTGGTCTACCTCGCCCAGCCGCAGGGCCAAGGCCTGGCGGTGCAGAAAGCTGGTCAGCGACTCCTGGTTGCGGGCCAGCTCGGTGGCGTCCATCTCGCCGTCTTCACCCAGGTTGTTCTGGCGCGCCGGGGCATCGCCACCCCATTCGCTGTCGTCGGGTTTGATCTCGGAAGTGCCATCGCCATCCCAGCTGGTGTCGTCACCGCCAGTTAAAGGGGATTCAGCATCATTTGGGGCTTCTGCGCTGGATTCACTTGCGTATTCAGCTACAGAACTTGTAGCAATTTCAGCCTCGCGCTCCCCTGTGCTGACCGGCGTGTCGGACTGGGCCAGGCCGAACTCCTCACGTGCAGCCTCGTCCATATTGCGTTCCAGAAACGGGTTGTCGTCCAGCATCTGGTCCACTTCCTGGCTCAGTTCCAGGGTGGACAGTTGCAGCAGGCGGATGGACTGCTGCAGCTGGGGCGTCAGCGCCAGATGCTGTGAAACGCGTAGGGATAAGCCTTGCTTCATCGGAGCATCACATCTTGAAATGTTCGCCGAGGTAGACGCGACGCACATCGGCGTTGTCCACGATCTCGGACGGCGTACCCTCGGCCAGCACATTGCCGTCGCTGATGATGTAGGCGTGGTCGCAAATGCCCAGCGTTTCGCGCACATTGTGGTCGGTGATCAGCACGCCGATGCCACGCGACTTCAGGAAGCCGATGATGCGCTGGATCTCGATCACCGCAATCGGGTCGATACCGGCGAAAGGCTCGTCCAGCAAAATGAAACGCGGCTGGGTGGCCAGGGCACGGGCGATTTCCACGCGGCGGCGCTCGCCACCAGACAGGGCCATGGCCGACGAATCACGCAAATGCTCCACCCGCAAATCCTGCAGCAGCGCCGTCAGGCGCTTTTCGATCTCGGCACGGGTGAGGGACTTGCCGGCCTCGTCGTGCTGCAGTTCCAGCACGGCGCGCACATTTTCTTCCACCGTGAGCTTGCGGAAAATCGAGGCTTCCTGGGGCAGATAGCTCAGGCCCAGGCGCGAACGCCGGTGGATAGGCATGTGTTCCACCGACTGGCCATCGATGGAAATATGGCCGCCATCGGCCCGCACCAGGCCCACGATCATGTAGAAGGAAGTGGTTTTGCCCGCGCCGTTGGGGCCCAACAAACCGACCACCTCGCCTTTTTTGACGGCCAGCGTCACGTCTTTCACGACCTTGCGCTTGCCGTAGGCTTTTTGCAGATGGCGCGCCTCCAGGCGGCTTTCTCCCGACTCCACCACCGCCGTCACTTCTTCACGCCCTCCAGCGTGGTGGTGGGACGCAGCACCGGAGCTGGCCCTGCAGGCGCCGTGCCGCTAGCGGCCGACGCCGCAGCCTTGGGTGTCAACATGGCGCGTACGCGGCCATTCTGGCCACCGGGATTGCTGCCGGCTGTGCCACTGTCCACGGTGAATACATCGGTGGTGTTGTCGTAGACGATCAGTTCGCCGGTGATTTCGTCATTCACCTTGCTGCCGACCAGGCGACGCAAAATGGCCCGCTTGATAAAACGCACGTTGTCCAGCTTGCTGCTGTACTCGATGGTTTCGCCCTCGCCTTCTATGTATTCGTCCAGGCCGTCGCGTTTTTGCTTGAAATACGCTAGCTTGCCCGGCTCCGCCGTCACCACGCCGAACTGGTTGCCCTCGGCATCCTGGCGCACATCGACGCGGGCGCCACGGATGATGATGGTGCCCTTGGTCATCACCACCTTGCCGGTAAAGACATTGGTCTGCTTCAGATCGTCATAACGCGCCGCGTCCGCCTCGATATTCATAGGCTTGAGTTTGTCGGCTTTTTCCGCATGGGCCGCTCCGCCTAGGCCGACGAAACAAACCACGAGCAGTGAGAGTAGGGTGTTGATTTTCATAGAGGCACGAATCTTGCAATTCATTGTAACGGCCCCTCACCCCGAGTTGGACGTAGCCAGAAAAAAGCCCGCTGACGCGGGCTTTTTCATCTCTCCGACCTTGCCGGCCATGCCGGGATCAGGCTTTCTTGCGCTGCTCAGCCACCAGATATTCCACGATGGTCAGTGCACGCGGCATGCTCTGCGCCTGACTGCCGTCGGTGTAGAACTTGCCGGCCACGCCCAGAGCGGGCACGCCCGCGACCTGGTAGGCCTGCTGCAGCTGGGACGCCTTGCGCACCTTGGTGCTGACGCCAAAAGACTGGTACGTCTCGGTGAACTTGGTCTTGTCCAGACCCTGCTTCACGGCCCAGGCGATCACCAGATCATCTTTGTCCAGCCGCTGATGCTCCACATGGATAGCGTTGAACACCTTGCCATGCAGGGCGTCCAGTTGGCCCAGAGCCTCCAGCGTGTAGTACAGCTTTTGCGGCGGGATGAAGCTGTCCTGGAAGTTCACCGGCACACGCTTGAAGGAAATATCCTTGGGCAGGCGCTTGAGCCACTCCACCAGGGTGGGCTCAAACGCATTGCAATGCGGGCAGGCGTACCAGAAGAACTCGATCACCTCGACCTTGCCGGCTGGGGCTTCCGTAGCGACTGGCTTGTCCAGCACCAGGTAATCCGTGCCCGCCACAGGCGGCTTGCCCTGCGCCAGGGCGCTACCGGTATGGCCTACGGCCAGCGTGGAACCAGCCAGCACACCCGCTGAAGCCAGCGAAAACTCACGACGTTTCATTGCAAATCACTCCTTGTGGGGGGTCGGATCGGTGCCGAGCGCAAAAGTTCAGCGCGCGGCACCAGCTTCAAGAGAACTGGTCAGCGCTGTACGCGCACCAGGGTGGTTTCGCTACCGGCACTTTCCAGCCGGTCCTTGGCATGCTCGGCATCGTCGCGCTTGGCATACGGGCCCATGCGCACACGGTAGACGGTGCGGCCGGACTGCTCGCGCTCGGTAACCTTGGCTTCCATGCCCATCATGGCCAGCTTGGCACGCTGGGCCTCGGCATCTTCGGGCGTACGGTAGGCACCTGCCTGCACGAAGTACTCAAACGGCTCGGCTGTGGGTGCCAGCGCAGGCGCCGTGGCCACGGTGGCCGACGCAGCCGCCTTGGCTTTGACCTTGGCCAGATCACCCAGCGGGTCGGCCGAGGCTGCGGCCGACGGCTTGGCATCCGGCTTCACCGCAACGGCCGCCGGTGGCGTGGGCACCACGGCCGGAGTCGCCGCTGGCGCCGGTGGCGGCACCACCAGCGGAGCCGCAGCATCCACCGCGCCGGATGCCGCGGGCGCCGCAGAGCGCACCGGATTTTTACCGTGCAAGGGGGTATTCGGATCCCAGTCCTTGTTTTTCTGGCTTTCGACCGCATCGTGGTCGGCGCCATTGGCCTGGGTCTTGCCATTCATGAACGGCACCGGCACCTTGGTGACATAGACCGCCACCGCCAGCGCCGAGCCCAGGCCGACCACCACCCCGATGATGAAACCCAGGATGGTGCCGCCGCTTTGCTTTTGTTTAGTCATGCTTGCTGTCAATTACATTTTTTCCGGAGCATCCACGCCCAGTACTGCCAAGCCATTGTGCAATACCTGCGCGCAGGCGGCGACCAGGGCCAGGCGGGCCAGCTTGAGCGGCTCGTCGTCCACCAGCACGCGCTCGGCGTCATAGTAGCTATGCAGGTTGGCGGCCAGCTCGCGCAGGTAGAAAGTCACGTCATGCGGGGCAAAACCTTCGGTAGCGGCTGTCAGCATCTCGGGGTACTTGGCCAGCTGCAGCATCAGCGTCTGGGCCTGCGGCACCAGCAAGCTGGACAGGTCCACGCCCTGCAGCGACGCCACATCGCCACCCCAATCGCGCAGCATCTTGCAGATGCGGGCGTGTGCGTACTGCACGTAGTACACCGGGTTGTCGTTGTTCTTGGCCAGCGCCAAATCGATGTCAAAGGTGTATTCGGTATCGGGCTTGCGGCTCAGCAGGAAGAAGCGCACCGCGTCCTTGCTGGTCCAGTCGATCACGTCGCGCAGCGTCACATAGCTGCCAGCGCGCTTGGAGATCTTCACCTCTTCGCCGCCGCGCACCACCCGCACCATGGTGTGCAGCACGTAGTCGGGGTAGCCCTGGGGAATGCCCACATTCGCCGCCTGCAGGCCGGCGCGCACCCGGGCGATGGTGCCGTGGTGATCGGTGCCCTGGATGTTCACCACCTTGGTGAAGCCTCGCTCCCATTTGGCGATGTGGTAGGCCACGTCGGGCACAAAGTAGGTGTAGCTGCCATCGGTCTTCCGCATCACGCGGTTCTTGTCGTCGCCGTAGTCGGTAGACTGCAGCCACAGCGCGCCGTCTTGCTCGTAGGTCTTGCCGGCTTCCTGCAGGCGTTTGACGGTGGCGTCCACCCGGCCACTGGTGTATAGGCTGGACTCCAGGTAGAAGTTGTCAAACTTCACCTGGAAGGCTTGCAAATCCAGGTCCTGCTCGCGGCGCAGATAGGCCACGGCGAATTCGCGAATGGAGTCCAGGTCATCCACCTTGCCCGAGGCCGTGACTTCGCGGTCGTCAGCCTTGACGGTCTTGCCGGCCAGGAAGTCCTGCGCGATATCACCGATGTAGTCGCCGTTGTAGGCGGCTTCGGGCCACTCGGCGTCGCCCGGCTTGAAGCCTTTGGCGCGCATCTGCGTGCTGGTCGCCAGGGTGCCGATCTGCACGCCAGCGTCGTTGTAATAGAACTCGCGGTACACGTCCCAGCCCTGGGTGGCGTACAGATTGCAGATGGCATCGCCCAGCGCTGCCTGGCGGCCATGACCGACATGCAGCGGGCCGGTGGGGTTGGCCGAGACGAATTCCACCAGGATGTGCTGGTTGTTGCTGGGCTGCACGCCGAAGCTGGCAGCAGCGGACAGCACCTCGCGCACCACTTCCTGCTTGGCAGCGGGCTTGAGCTTGATGTTGATGAAGCCCGGGCCGGCGATGTCGATGGCCTCGACCCATTTTTCGAACGCCGGCTGCTCCAGCAGGGCCACGCGCAGGTTTTCACCTAACTGGCGCGGGTTCAGCTTGAGCGGCTTGGCCAGCTGCATGGCGGCGGTGCAGGCGAAATCGCCGTGTGCGGCCACTTTGGGGGACTCGAACGCAGCTTTGGCGCCAGCGCCGGGGGCAATTTTTTCCAGCCCGACGGCCAGCGCCGCGAGCAATTCGTGTTTGACTGAGAGCATGGCCGGATTTTACCGGGGGGTGCCCACCCCTCGCGTCATCCGGCTTGCGCATTGCGGCGTTATGGGTTGCAATCCAGTCGTCTTCGGACCTTGCGCACAGGATTTACCCCACAACCTCTTCTTCTGGAGCCTGCATGAAACAACTATTACCTCTCGTCGCCGCCCTGGGTCTGACTCTGTCTATGGGCCTGGTCCACGCTGCCGACAAGGAGCCCACGCCCCAGCAAGCCAAGATGTCGGCCTGCAGCAAAGAAGCCAAGGGCAAAAAAGGCGATGAATACAAGGCTGCCGTAAAAGCCTGCCTGAGCGCCGATGCACCTGCAGCCGCAGCAGATGCCAAGCCCACGCAACAGGAAAAAATGAAGACCTGCAACGCCGACGCCAAGACCAAGGCACTGAAGGGCGACGAGCGCAAGAAGTTCATGAGTGAATGTCTGAAGGGTTGAACCTCCGCCCTCCCCGTCAAAACCCGGTTCGCCGGGTTTTTGTGTTTTTAAGCCCGTCCGCTGCGATCCGCACTCGTCCAGAAGCCCGGTTGGCTGTAGTGCAGCTTCAAAAAGTCGATCCACAGCCGCACCCGTAGCGGCAGGTGCTTGCGCTGCGTGAACACCGCGTAGATGCCATTCGGCGGCGCAGCAAAGGCGTCCAGCACCGACACCAGCTGGCCGCTGGCAATCTCGGCCTCCACCTCCCAGGTGCTGCGCCAGGCAATGCCATAGCCGGCCAGGCACCAGTCATGCAAGACCTGGCCGTCGCTGCAGGCCAGCGGACCGCTGGGCTTGGTGTAGAAAAGCTCAACCGCATCCTTGTCGCCGCCCGCCGCCGGCAGCTGAAAGGCCCAGCCGCGGGTTTGCGACGACTCGCTGGACAAGGCCAGGCAGGCAAAGCGCGCCAACTCACTGGGGTGCTGCGGCGTCCCAAAGCGCTGCAGAAAAGCGGGTGTGGCCACGCACAGGCGGCGGTTATCGGCCAGGCGCATGCTGACCAGGTTGGAGTCGGGCAGGTCGCCCACGCGAACCGCGCAGTCAAAGCCCTCGCCGCCCAGGTCCACCACGCGGTCGCTGAGGTTCAGCGACACCGTCACCTCGGGGTGCCGCTCGCGGAACCAGGGCACCAGCGGCGCCACATGGCGGCGGCCAAAACCCGCCGGCGCGGTAATGCGCAAATGCCCACTGGCCTTGACGCCGCCTGCCGACACACTAGCCTCGGCATTCGCCAGGTCGCCCAGCACGCGCTGACAATCTTCCAGAAAGGCCGTACCTTCGTGCGTCAGGCTGATGCGCCGGGTGGTACGCAGCAGCAGCTTGACGCCCAGCCGCTCCTCCAGCGCGTCCAGCCGGCGGCCAATGATGGCCGGGGCCACACCCTCGGCCTGGGCCGCCGCCGTCAGGCTGCCGCGCGCCACGACGGCAACAAAGGTTTCCAGGGTTTTGAGGCGGTCCATCGGTCCAAAAATTTAAAGAAAACAAGGCTCCAGCGCAGGTAATACCTGCGCAAGCAGCTATTTATTCAATAGCATCAAGGCAGAAATCTCGGCCTCGCCGTAGCCCAGCCCGCGCAGCAGCTCGGCGCTATGCTCGCCCAGCTTGGGTGGGTTCAGGCGCACACCGGGGCGCTGGCCGTCCAGCGTCAGCGGCAGCAGCACGGTCTGGCTGGCACGGCCATCGGGTAGCTCCATGGGCGCCAGTCCGCCGGTGGCCAGCAGATGCGGGTCATCCAGCAGATCCTGCGGGCGGGTGATGGGCGCGTAGGGCAGCGCGTGCTTTTCAAACACCTCGGCGATATGCGCCGCGCTGAACGGCGCCATGCGCTCGCGCAGGATGGGCATCATCCATTCGCGGGCACGCACACGGTCGTTGCTGGACTTCAGGCGCTCGTCGGCAAACAGGTCGGCAAAGCCAAACACCTCGCAGAACACGGCCCAGGCCGAGTTGCTGACCACGGCCAGAAAGATCTGCTCGCCATCCTTGACCTTGAACACGTCGTAAATCGCCCAGGGCGACAGGCGCTCAGGCATGGGCGCGGCGGGCTTGCCAGTCACGGCGTACTGCATCATGTGCTGGGCCACCAGGAAGACGTTGTTTTCGAACAGCGCGCTTTGCACCTCCTGGCCCAGGCCGGTTTTCTCACGTTGCGCCAGGGCCGCCATGGCCCCGATGGCGCCAAACATGCCGCCCATGATGTCGTTCACGCTGGTGCCGGCGCGCAGCGGGTCGCCGGAGCGACCGGTCATATAGGCCAGGCCGCCCATCATCTGCACCACCTCGTCCAGCGCCGTGCGGTGCTCGTAGGGGCCGGGCAGAAAGCCTTTGTGGCTGATGTAGATCAGGCGCGGGTTCAGCGTCTTCAGGCTGGCGTAGTCCAGCCCCAGCTTTTGCATGGTGCCGGGCTTGAAGTTCTCGCTCACTATGTCGGCCGTGGCGATCAGACGCAGCACCGCCTCCTTGCCTTCAGGTGTCTGCAGGTCCAACGCCAGGCTTTTCTTGTTGCGGTTGAACAGCGCGAAGAAACCAGCCCCGGCACCCAGCAGCTGGCGCGTGGCATCGCCCTCGCGGCCATGGCCAATGGACTCGACCTTGATCACCTCGGCCCCCAAGTCCCCCAGCACCAGGCCGCAGGTGGGGCCCATGACCATGTGGGTGAATTCGACGACGCGCAGGCCGGCGTAGGGTAGTGCGGGCGCCGGGTTTTCTTCATTGTGGACAGCGGACATGCAGGTTTTTCCCAGGATTGGTGACAATAAGGAAGCAAGGGCTCATTACATCTATTTTTGTCACATATAAATGCAATTTAATCGAATTAATACCCTATTAAGTATCGAATAAAGTAGGCCTATCGTTTGCTTGAAGCATTTTCCACCGATCCACCCCATTGCAAAGGCGCACCACTATGACAGCACGTACCACCCGCCACCAGCTCCAAGTAGCCACCGTTCTGGACCAGTTCATTGAAGAGAAAGTGCTACCCGGTACCGGTGTGGACAGCGCCAGCTTCTGGGCCGGGTTCAGTGCGATCGTGGCCGACCTGGCGCCCAAGAACATTGCCCTGCTGGCCGAGCGTGACCGCCTGCAAACGGCACTGGACGGCTGGCACAAGTCCCACCCCGGCCCCATCTCCGACATGCCGGCCTACAAGGCCTTTCTGGAAGAAATCGGCTACCTGGTGCCCTCGCCTAAGAAGGTGAAGATCAGCACCAAGAACGTGGACGCCGAGCTGGCCATCCAGGCCGGCCCGCAGCTGGTGGTGCCGGTGCTGAACGCCCGCTACGCGCTGAACGCCGCAAACGCGCGCTGGGGCTCGCTGTACGACGCGCTGTACGGCACGGACGTGATCAGCGAAGAAAAAGGCTGCGAGAAAGTGGGGCCGAAAGGCTACAACCCCAAGCGCGGCAAGAAGGTCATTGAATACGCACGCAATGTGCTGGACCGCTGCGCGCCGCTGAAGAAGGGCACACACGTAGGCTCCACCGGCTACCGCGTCAAGGGCGGTGAGCTGGTCGTTACGCTGAAGGACGGCAGCACCTCCAAACTCGAGCACAAGTCGCAGTTCGTGGGCTTTCAGGGTGAGGCCAAGGCGCCCTCTTCCGTGCTGCTGGAGCACAACGGCCTGCATCTGGACATCATCATCAACCGCGCCACGCCGATCGGCAAGAGCGACGCGGCCGGCGTGAGCGACCTGGTGCTGGAAGCAGCCCTGTCCACCATCCTGGACCTGGAAGACTCGGTGGCCGTGGTGGACGCCGAAGACAAAGTACTGGCCTACGGCAACTGGCTGGGCATTCTGCAAGGCACGCTGACCGAGAGCTTTGACAAGGGCGGCAAGACGCTGACCCGTGGCCTGAACGCCGACCGCATCTACACCTCACCCGAGGGCAAGAAGGACGTGAAGTTGCACGGCCGCAGCCTGATGTTTGTGCGCAATGTGGGCCACCTGATGACCAACCCGGCCATCACCTACACCGCCGCCGACGGCAGCACGCAAGAGATTCCCGAGGGCATCATGGACGCGGTCATCACCACGACCATCGCCCTGCACGACCTGAAGAAGACCAAGAAGGACGCCATCCGCAACTCGCGCAAGGGCTCGGTCTACATCGTCAAGCCCAAGATGCACGGCCCCGCCGAGGTCGCTTTTGCGGCCGAACTGTTCAGCCGCGTGGAAAAGATGCTGGGCCTGGCCGACAGCACCGTCAAGCTGGGCATCATGGACGAAGAGCGCCGCACCAGCGTCAACCTGAAAGCCTGTATTGCCGCCGCCGAAAGCCGCGTGGCCTTCATCAACACCGGCTTCCTGGACCGCACCGGCGACGAAATGCACACCGCCATACTGGCCGGCCCCATGGTGCGCAAGGGCGATATGAAGACCAGCGCCTGGATCCAGGCCTATGAGAAAAACAATGTGCTGGCCGGCCTGAGCAGCGGCCTGCGCGGCAAGGCGCAGATCGGCAAGGGAATGTGGGCCATGCCCGACCTGATGAAGGCCATGATGGAGCAAAAGATTGCCCATCCCAAGGCCGGCGCCAACACCGCCTGGGTGCCCAGCCCCACTGGCGCCACCCTGCACGCCCTGCACTACCACCAGCTGCTGGTGCGCGACGTGCAAAAGGAACTGGAAAAAACCAACTACGAGAAAGCCCGCGACGGCATTCTGGACAACCTGCTGCAAATCCCGGTCACCGCCATGCCGAACTGGAGCGCCGCCGAGAAGCAACAGGAGCTGGACAACAACGCCCAGGGCATCTTGGGCTATGTGGTGCGCTGGGTGGACCAGGGCGTAGGCTGCTCCAAGGTGCCCGACATCCACAATGTGGGCCTAATGGAAGACCGCGCCACCCTGCGCATCAGCAGCCAGCACATGGCCAACTGGCTGCACCACGGCGTGGTGACCAAAGAGCAGATCACCGAAACCTTCGAGCGCATGGCCGCCGTGGTGGACAAGCAGAACGCCAGCGACAAGCTTTACAAGAACATGGCCGGCCACTTTGCCACCAGCGCCGCGTATAAAGCTGCCTGCGACCTGGTGTTCAAGGGCCTGGCCCAGCCCAGCGGCTACACCGAGCCTTTGCTTCACGCGTGGCGCCTGAAGGTGAAGGCCGGTACGGCCTGAGGTTTTGCTATTGAATCAGTAGCTACCTGCGCAGATGTTACCTGCGCCAGAGGCTGATTTCATGCATAAAAAATGGCACCCTAGGGTGCCATTTTTTTAACTTGCAACAGGTCGGCTCAAGCCGGTTTTGCTATGGAATATGCAGCTACTACCGCAGGCAACACCTGCGCTAGAGCCCATTTTCCCCACAATAGGAAACGGCAGCTTGCGCTGCCGATTTTGTTACAAACCCACTGCTCGCCCGGCGTGGCACCGGGGGGTGGGTCGCAGGCACTTTAACGTGCGGGCATCCGGCGACGATCGCGGTCGTCAGAGGGCCAGTTGTATTCAGTGGGGTGGGCTATCGATGTCATGGGAAACTCCTTGTGCACCTACAACGAGCAGTCCCAAGCATCGGTTGACAAAGTTTTTACAAGTTTTTTATACCGTGACGGAGTTGGCAAAAACGTGGGCCTGGCCCATCACGGTGATTTGCACGGTAGAACCCAGCGGTGGAATGTGGATGGCCGGGCTACGCACCAGCAGCGGCTCGGTACCCGCCTGCGCCTCGCCCAGCAGGCGCACGGTGAGCCCGCACAGGGCGCCGCCGAAGTCAATGTCCTCCACCACACCGCAGCAGGCTTCAGCATCCGGGTCCAGCTGTTCCGCCGGAACCGGGGTCAGCTGCAGTTGCTCAGGACGCAACATGATCTGCGCCGAACCGGTGCGTTCACTGTCGTGCACAGGAATCACGCCCAGCGCGCAGGTCGCCCAGCCCTGCGCCAACTGGGCCGGCAGAACAATGGTTTCACCCAGAAACTGGGCCGTGGCGGCGTCTACCGGGCGCAGATACAGCGCATTGGGTGCGCCAACCTGGACCAGCTTGCCGCCGCGCATCACAGCAACTTGGTCGGCGAACGACAAGGCCTCGGCCTGGTCGTGCGTGACCAGAATGGTGGTGATACCGGCCGCGCCCAGCAGTTGGGCCACGGCCTTGCGGGTACTGGCACGTAAACCGGTGTCCAGCGCCGAAAACGGCTCGTCCAGCAGCATCAGGCGTGGTCGCAAGGCCAGGGCGCGGGCCAGAGCCACGCGCTGCTGCTGTCCGCCCGACAGCTCGTGCGGGCGGCGTGACAGCATGACCGGGTCCAGGGTCACCATCTGCATCAGCTCGGTGATGCGCTGGCTGCGGTCGGGCGCGTTGCGAGCCAGGCCGAAACCAATGTTGTTGGCCACGCTGAGGTGAGGAAACAAAGCCCCTTCCTGCGGCACAAAGCCGATGCCGCGCTGGTGGGCCGGCACGGATTGCAGGCCCTGGGCCAGTTGCTGACGCCCCAGGCTGATGCGGCCGGCGTCGGGCGCTTCAAAGCCGGCGATCAGGCGCAGCAGCGTGGTTTTACCTGAGCCGGAAGGCCCGACGATGGCGGTTCGGCTACCGGCGGGCACATGCAGGTCCACGCCGTCCAGTGCTACCACCTGGCCATAGCTTTTACGCACCGCATTCAATTCAAGAAAACTCATCTTCCGGCGGTCCGTTTCGATTGCACATATAAAAGCCAGGTCATGGGCATGGACAGCAGCACCATGGTCAAGGCATAAGGCGCGGCTGCGGCGTAGTCGATTTCGCTGCTGAAAGCCCAGAAGGCCGTTGCCAGGGTTTGCGTGCCGCTGGGCGCCAGCAGCAAGGTGGCCGTCAACTCATTGGTAATACCCAGAGAGACCATGGCCATGCCGGCCGCAGCACCCGGCGCAGCCAGACGCAGGGTCACGGACCAAAGCGCCTGCGCGGGCGAGCGGCCCAGGCTGCGCGCCGCGTATTCCAGCTCGACCGGCGCCTGGGCAATGCCCGCACGCAGGCTGACCAGGGCACGCGGCAAAAACATCAGCGCATAGGCCAGCAACACGGTGAACACGGTTTGGTAAATCGGCAACGCCACGCGCACGGTCACGGTGACCAAAGCCAGGGCCACCACCACGCCAGGCAAGGAGCCGACCAAGTAATTGCAAGCCTCGGTAAGCCGCTGCAGACGACCCGGTGCGCGGATAGACAACCAGGCCATGGGCACGGACACCAGCGTGGTCAAAATGCCGCCCGCCACCGCCAGGGCCAAGGTTTGGCCGAGGGCCGAGGCCATCACATCCCAGTGCCAAACGGCCGCACCACCGGCAATCAGCCAACGCCCGAGAGTAAACAGCGGCACGCCCAAGGACAGCAATGCCGTCACGGCCGGCAGCAGCCAGGCCAGCACGGTGTAGCGGCCAAGCCGGGCGCGCATGGGCATGCGGGCCGCACCCGTGCCCACGCGGGCATAGCGCTCGTTGCCGCGCAGGCCGGACTCCAGCGCCAGCAGAGCAAAGCAGCACACCACCAGCACACCGGCCAGCATATTCGCGGCGGGACCGTTGTAGGTGGACTGGAACTGGTCCACGATGGCGGTGGTGAAAGTGTCAAACCGGATCATCACGAACAAGCCGTATTCGGCCAACAGATGCAGGCCCACCAGCAGGCCGCCGCCACACAGGGCCAGGCGCAGCTGCGGCAGCACCACGCGTAAAAACACCGCCCAGGGCCCCAGGCCCAGCGATGCGGCTGCGTCTTCCATGCCCGGGTCCAGGCGGCGCAGCGCTGCCGACAGGGGGAGGTACATAAACGGGAAATATGCCAGGATGGACACCAGCATGCCGCCGGCCAGGCCATGCAGGCCGGGCGCCACGGTGATCCAGGCATAGCTATGGACAAAAGCCGGCACCACCAGGGGTGCCACCGCCAGCCAGGCCCAGGTGCGGGCACCGGGCAGGTCACTGCGCTCGGTCAGCCAGGCCAACGCCAAGGACAAGATCGCACACAAGGGAACGGTGCAGGCCACCAGCCAGGCGGTGTTGACCAGGAGTTCGCCAACGCGCGGGCGGAACACCAGCGGAGCAGCAAGCTCCCACCCCGTGTTCCAGGCCACCCAGACCACAAAGCCCAGCGGCAACAGCGCAAACAAAGACACCAAAACCGCCGCTACACCCACCCAGGACGCAGAAAAGCGCCGCATGCGGCGCAAGAAATGCGGCAGCGCGCCTGGCATGGCAGGCGCGCTAGGAAGAACCGAAGGTACTACGGACACTCAATTTTTATAGCAAGCCCGCCTGGGTCATCAGGTCCGACACTTTTTTGCTATTCAGTTTGGAAGGCTCGACTTTAGGTGCCTGCAACTCTGCCAGAGGCACCAGTTTGGAGTTGGATGGGGCACCGAAACCCACGGCATACTCATACGAGTCACCGGTGCGCAGAATTTCCTGGCCACCCTTGCCCGTCACCCATTTGACGAAGGCCTGGGCCTGGGCTTGGCGCTTGCTGTTAGCCAACACACCACCACCGGAGATGCTGACAAAAGCACCCGGATCTTCGTTGCGGAAGTAGTACAGCGCGGTGTTGTTGCTGTTTTCACCGGTCTTGGCCTGGTCGCCGAAACGGTAGTAGTGGTAGATGATGCCGCCATCGATCTGACCTGCATTCACGGCCTTCAGGACAACGCTATTGCCCTTGTAAGGCGTGGCGTTTTCCTTCATCGCCTTCAGCCAGGCGGCCGTCGCGGGCTCGCCCTTGAGTTCCAGCATGGCGCTGACGATGGCCTGGAAGTCTGCGCCCGCAGGCGATGCGGCCCAGCGGCCTTTCCAGCTAGGGTTGGCCAGATCCATCATGGACTTGGGCAACTGTTCAGGGGTGAATTTTTTCTTGTTGTAAACAAACACCGTGGTGCGGGCTGCAACGCCAATCCAGCGGCCGTGCTCAGGACGGAAGCTGACAGGCACCTGGGCCAGGGTGGCCGGGTCCAGCGGCGCAAACAGGCCAGCGGCATCTACCAGAGCCATGGCGGGGGAGTTTTCGGTCAGGAACACGTCGGCATTGGAGGCCGCGCCTTCTTGCACCAGTTGGTTGCCCAATTCACTGTCGCCACCATTGCGCAAAATCACCTTGATGCCGGTTTCCTTGGTGAAACCATCGGCCCAGGCCTGGGTCAGGCTGACGTGCTGGGCGTTGTACACCACCAGCGGATCAGACGCCTGCGCCCACACGGACGTCGCCAACACACCCACTGCCAGTGCCGCAGCGCGTGCCAAAAACGGAATGGAAATTTTCATGAAAAGAATGGTGAGGGTAGGAGCTGCATTCCAAGGGTGCAGACCCTATGCCCGCTCCACAAAAATGCAAATACGAATTAATTGCATCTGAATTGTACTCTTGCCTGTATGCGGCCGACGGTACAAAGCCACACGGGCAGGTAGAGAACTCAGCGGGAACGGACCATGGAACGGCGGTGCCTGCGCCGCCGAGACGATTTCGCCCGGCTACGCAGCAAAAAATAGCGCGCGATCTTCATGCCGAGATACAGGACCACGGCACCACCCACCCAGGGCGCCACCTCGTCCAGCAGTTGCGCGGCCAACAAGGACGCACGGGCCTCGTCCTGGCGCATTTGCTCTTCTGTGCGCGCCGGGCCAGCGGTACGCATGCCGGCAGATGCATCGTTGTTCGCACGGGCCCTGCGCGCGGCATCGATTTCGTCCTCGCTGCCCGCATCCAGCACCTGGCGGGCTTTTTCCATGCTCAAGTCGGCACTCAGGTTCTGGTAGGTATCCTGGGCGCCGGTCGCCTTCACCAGGTCTTTGTAAGCGGCGCTAATCGACTCGTCATTGGCAGGCTTGCCAATGGAGACATTCGCGTTCGTCACGGCGGCTGGTGCTTCAGGGGCTGCACGGGCTGCCGAAGGGGCTTCGTCGGTCTTGGTGACCGGAGATTTGTGCGCTGCCTCGGCGGAGGCTGCATCGTTGCCAACCGGAAGATCCAAAGCCGCCGCAGTCGCCGGGCTTCCAGCCGACATGCCTGCAGAACCGGCCAGTGTTGCGGCAAAAACCATAGACCCTAGGCCCATACCCATCAGCGTCAACAGTGCTTTTATTGTGAAATTTATGCGCATATCCGGCCTTTGCACTACTTTGCTTTCTCACCGCAAAGTAAATATTGTCTGCCCCATGTTCGATTGTGTAAGGTATTGATACATTTGATTTTAGGGAAAACCGCCAGCACCCGATATTTATGCTGCGAGCCTACCGGGTTGCGCCGGAAACACTACAAAATAAGTAGCGCCAAGCGTAGGTAAATAGAGCACGGAACCCCGTTTTTTACCTAAACCCCAGCCGGCCAGCCCCTTCGCCTTAAGATTCCCCATGCCCGCCGATACGCCCCCTACAGCCATCCTCCCCAGCCAGTGCCCGCTGTGCGGTCAGGCCAACCACTGCGCCCTGGAACTGGAGCGCAGCAGCGGCATTGCGCAACCCCCGTGCTGGTGCACAACACAAAGCGTGGCCCCGCAGGCGCTGGCCCAGTTGCCACCCGAGGCACTGAACCGGGCCTGCCTGTGCCCACGCTGTGCTGCGGGCCCCCTCTCCACGCCGAAAGACTGACCCCATGTGCCAACTGCTGGGAATGAACTGCAACACGCCGACCGACGTGGTGTTCAGCTTCAGCGGCTTCGCCGAACGCGGCGGCCGCACCGACCACCACAGCGACGGCTGGGGCATCGCCTTTTTTGAGGGCCGGGGCCTGCGCCATTTCGTGGACCACCAGGCGGCCTGCGAGTCGCCGGTGGCCGAGCTGATACGCCGCTACCCGATCCAGAGCCGCAACGTCATCGCCCACATCCGCAAAGCCACCCAAGGCGTGGTAGCGCTGGAGAACTGCCACCCCTTTGTGCGCGAACTCTGGGGCCGCTACTGGGTGTTTGCCCACAATGGTGATTTGAAAGACTTCCACCCCCGCCTGCACAGCAGCTTCCAACCGGTGGGCAATACGGACAGCGAACGCGCCTTCTGCTGGGTGATGCAAGAGCTGGCCAAGTCCCACGCCGGCGTGCCCAGCGTGGCCGAGCTGACCCTGACCCTGCGCGAGCTGGGCCAGCGCATCGCCCGCCACGGCACCTTCAACTTCCTGCTCAGCAACGGCGAGGCGCTGTGGGCCCATGCCTCCACGCAGCTGCACTACTTGGAGCGCCAGCATCCGTTCGCCCACGCCACGCTGAAGGACGAGGACCTGAGCGTCAACTTTGCCGAACACACCACCGCCCAGGACCGCGTGGCCCTGGTGGCCACCGCGCCGCTGACCACCAACGAGGCCTGGACGGCCTTCGCACCGGGCGAGCTGAAGGTGTTTGTGGACGGCGCACTGGTCGGCTAGCGGCTTCAAGTCAAATACGCCTCTGGCACAGGAAATACCTGCGCAAGCAGCTACCAAATCAATAGCACAACAGTGCGACTCCGGCGACGGGGCATGCCAGCGCACATGCGCCGTCCACGCAGCTGAAACCACCCAAACCTAGGACGTGGTTTTCTTCTTGTCCGCTTGCTGCTGCAGAGCCTGGTTCAATTGCGGCGCCGGCCACTGCTCCGCCAGGGCACGCAACACCAGGCCTTGCTGGCTCTCCGGCGCCAGACCACCCAGGGGCGGATCGCGGTCCAGATTGGTCGGGAAGGCATAGCCCTCGGCGCAGGCGGCGACGGCGCAAGCCAGGGCTGCGTCTGTTACAGCACCCGCCTGTTGCAGTGCACGCAGCGCCGGGTACAGCGCCTGCACCATGCGCTGCCGGTCCACCGACTCCATGGCGCGGCCGAAGGCTGAGGACACCTGCAGCAGATTTGCCATACGGCAGATATCGGTAGATCGGTTATGGCCCGCGGCGTGCATCAACGCGGGGTTGAAAAACACCGCATCGCCCTTGCGCAGCGGCAGCTGCACTTGGTGGGCATCAAAATACGCCTGGAACTCCGGCTGACCCGCCACCAGATAGCCCGGCAGGTATTTGTGCGAATGCGGCAGGTACAGCGTGGGGCCGCTGTGCAGCGGCATGTCCACATGCGCTACCGCGCCCTGCAACGTCAAGTAGGGCGACAGGCGGTGCACCGGCGCCGGGTAGCGCGCCGCCTGCGCGGCGGTCAAAAAGCCCAGGTGGTAGTCGCGATGCGCCATCTGCGCTGCGCCACCGGGGTTCACGCTGTTGATCTGCGAAGTCATCTGGTAGGCCGGGCCCAGCCAGGCCTCGCAGACCAGCGCCAGCAGCTCGTTGCCGTAGTAGGCTGCGAATACCTCGGGCGCTTCCACACAAAACTTCTCCAGCGCGTTCCACACCCGGTCGTTGGCGCCAGGCTTGGCGAAATGGTCGGCCTTGGCGCCCAGCAGCCGCTCGGCGGCAATCATGCGCAGGAACACGGCGGTGGCGGCGTCCACCACGGCCAGGTCGGCAAACAGGCCTTGCAAGGCCAGCACACCCGGGCCGTCACTCCATACCCGGCTCCATTCGGCCATCAGCTGCTGCTGGAAGAGCACCGGCTGGGAAGTCGCCGCCATCTGCTGGCGCAACTGCGCGCAGTCGTACTGCGGCACGCCCATGCCCACCCCGCTGGCCAGCGGGTAATCGGCGGGATTGGCGGGGGTGCGCAGCACCGCATCCAGCTCGGCCACCGTGCAGTCTTCGGGTCTGAGCCAGTGGTGCGAGCGGGATGCGGCTGTATCGTTTTGCAGGGAGGGCATGGCTGGAGTCCATCGGTGAAAGATGCGCCAGTGTAGGTATTGCAGATGAATAATAGGGACTCAAAAGCCTTCAAAAACACCTCAAAAATCCATCAAAAAATGGCCCATACACACCTTCTGAAAGACATCGCCTCGCAGGCCGGCACCAGTCTGGCCACGGTGGACCGGGTGTTAAACCAGCGCGGTGGTGTGCGCCAGCACACAGTGCGGCGGGTGGAGCAGGCGCTGCAGGAACTGGACCGGCAAAAGAACCAGGTCGGCCTGGTCGGGCGCAAGTTCTGGGTGGATGTGGTGATGCAGGCGCCACAGCGCTTCAGCCTGCTGGTACGCACGGCGCTGGAGCAGGTGCTGCCGGGCCTGCACCCGGCCATCTTCCGCGCCCGCTACCACCTGGGTGAGGACCAAGCCACCACGCTGCTGGTGGCCACGCTGGACAAGATCCTGCAGCAAGGCAGCCACGGCGTGCTGCTGAAGGCCCCCGATGTGCCCGAGGTGTCCCAAGCCGTTGCCCGCCTGCAGGCCAAGGGCATTCCCGTGGTGACGCTGGTGACCGACCTGCCGGGTTCGGCACGCCTTGCCTATGTGGGCATGGACAACCGCGCCGCCGGCCACACCGCGGCCTACCTGGTGTCGCAGTGGCTGGGTAAGCGCAAAACCGGCGTGCTGGTGTCCATCAGCAGCAACCGCTTCCGGGGCGAGGAGGAGCGGGAAATCGGCTTTCGCCAGGCCGTGCGCTCCCAGTTCAAAAACCTGGTGCTGCACGAGGTGAGCGAGGGACTGGGACTGCACGATGCCACGGTGGCCCTGGTGCGCAAGAGGCTCAAGCAGCTACCGGATGTAGAAGCGGTGTATTCCATTGGCGGCGCCAACGCGGCGATACAGCAAGCCTTCGCGCAGCTCCAGCGCCCATGCCGGGTGTTCATTGCCCACGACCTGGATGCCGACAACCTGGCGCTGCTGCGCGACGGCACGCTGCAGGCGGTGCTGCACCACGATCTGCAACAGGACATGCGCCAGGCCTGCTTGCACATCATGGCGGCGCATGGTGCGGCGCCGGCCGGCATCTCAACCACCTCGTCCGCCGTGCAGGTGGTGACGCCTTACAACCTGCCCTGACCGCTGCGGGCCTATGCCGCGCGCTGTATTGGCAACACCAGTTGGCTACTGGGCACGGGCCGCCCGAAGTAGTAGCCCTGGTAGGCATCGCAGCCTATATTGGCCAGGAATGCATGCTGGCCTTGCGTCTCCACACCCTCGGCCACCACGCGCAAACCCAGGCTGTGGCCCATGTCCACGATGGTGCGGGCAATGACAGCATCGCTGGGGTCGGTCAGCAGGTCGCGCACAAAGGATTTGTCGATCTTCAGTTGGTCCAATGGCAGGCGCTTCAACGAGCTCAACGAGGAAAAGCCTGTCCCAAAGTCATCCAGCGACATGCGTACGCCGTAAGCCTTGATGGCATTCATCTTGGCCACCACCTCCTCCACGTCATGCATCAGCATGCTTTCAGTGATCTCCAGCTTCAGGCGGCCCGGGTTGGCCCCCGTCGCTTGCAGCGCGGTGCTGACGGTGGACACGAAGTCGGCCTTGGAAAACTGTGCGGCACTGACGTTGACCGCCACCGTCCAGTGCGCCGTGTCCGGCTGCCTGGCCCAGGCCACCAACTGGGCACAGGCGGCTTCCAGTACCCACTGGCCCAGCGGCAGGATCAGGCCGGACTCTTCGGCAATCGGAATGAACGCGGCGGGCAACACCAGGCCGCGTGTCGGATGCTGCCAACGCACCAGGGCTTCGGTGCCAATGGTGCGCACGGTGCCGTCAGCATGGGTTTCCACCTGGACCTGGTAGTACAGGACGAACTCGCCACGCACCAGACCCTGGCGCAGGTCTTTTTCCAGCTGCGCCCGGGCCGCTGCGGCGGCCTGCATGGCGGGCTCGTAAAAGCGCGCCACGTTGCGGCCCGCCGCTTTGGCCTGGTACATGGCGATGTCGGCTTTCTTCAACAGCTCGTCGATGGATTCGTTGTCTTGGACGAAAACCACGATGCCTATGCTGGGCGTGCTGTGGTGCCGGTGTTTGCCCAGCGCATAGGGCTCGCCCAGGGTGTGCAGAATCTTGCTGGCCACCATCTCGGCCTGTGCCGCGGCCTCCGGGCCATGCGGGCTCAGCGCTTCCAGTAGCAGCACAAACTCGTCGCCCCCCAGCCGCGCCACGCTGTCGCCTTCGCGCACACAGGAGGTGAGCCGCTGCGCCACCTCTTGCAGCAGCATGTCGCCCACATCATGGCCCAGGGTGTCGTTGAGCTGCTTGAAGTTATCCAGATCCAGGAACAACACGGCCGCATGCTGCAGCGTACGGGTGGTGCCGAGCTGGGCATGGCGCAGCCGGTCCAGCAGCAGGCGCCGGTTCGGCAGGCCGGTCAACGGGTCGTAAAACGCCAGTCGGCGGATTTCCTCCTCGTTCTGGTGGCGCTTGGTGTTGTCGCGGATGACACCAATGAAATGCGTCAAGGTGCCCCGCGCATCGCGCACCGGCGAGATGGTCAACTCGTCCCAGAAGGTGCTGCCGTCCTTGCGGTAGTGCAGGATGTCGCCGTAATAGTTCGAGCCGTAGGCCATGTTCAGGCGCATCGCATCCACGGAATCCAGGGCCGTATCCGGCCCCTGCAGCAAGTCCCAGGTCCGGCCCATGGCCTCGGCGGAAGCGTAGCCGGTGATGCTGGAGAAGGCGTCGTTCACCGACACGATGCGCTGCTGCGGGTCGGCGATCACCACGCCTTGCGAGATCGCCTTCAGCGACTGGTGGCTGACACGCAACTGCTGCTGCTCCTGCTGGCGCGCGGTGATGTCTACCATCATCCCGCGCAGCCATTTGGGTTTGCCGTCCTGCATGGCGATCTTTGTGCTGTCGTGTATCCACACCACGCTGCCGTCCCGCTTGATGAAGCGGTACTGGAACTCATGGTCCTCGCCACGGGCAATGCAGTCGGATGAATACTGCATGGCATGCCGGCGGTCTTCAGGATGGATGTGGTTGGCCCAGAAATCAGGCGTCAGCCAGTCTTCCGACGGATAACCCAACAGACGTTCGGCGCTTTTGCTGATGAAGGTGTTGTTGAAGGTGGTGGCTTCAGCCTCCCACACAATGCCGTCGGTGAAATCCACCAGATCGCGGAAGCGCTGGTCATAGGCCTGCAGGTCAGCATAGGCCTGGCGGCTATCTGTCACGTCCTGTATGACTTCGATCAAGAATTGCGGTTGGCCCGCAGCGTCAAACAGCGGCGTTTTCAGGCTGTGCAGCACGCGGTTTTTCCCATCCACAGGGCTGCAATACACCAACTCAAAAGAAGCCGTCACGCCGCTGGCGAATACCTTGGCATCAGCGGCCAGAGAATCGGCCACCTGCTCCGGCGAAAAAACCGGCTCGCCGTGGCCGCCACGCAATGCATCGCCGGTCGTGCCAAACAAGGCTTCAAATGCCTGGTTGGCGAACAGATAACGGCTGCCAGCATCCTTGACACACACCGGCATGGCCATGCCCACCAGCCAGCGCTGTAGGCTGGCAGGGTCGGGACCGGGTGGGGCTTGTTCTGGCATCAATGGGCGACTGGAAGTTTACAAAGATGATAAGTGCCCACCACGCGCACAAACAACTCTTGCTTGCGCGGATTTACCCTCTGCCGCGTGCTTTCGGCCGCAGCGTGAATAAAGTCAGGCTTTTCAGCGCCGCGCTAGGCCAGCGCGGCTTCCAGCGCGTCGACAAACAGCGCCGCCACGTCGCAGCCAGTCTGGTCGAAGATTTCCTGGAAGCAGGTCGGGCTGGTGACGTTGATCTCGGTCACGCAGTCGCCGATCACGTCCACGCCCACCAGCAGCAGGCCGCGCGCGGCCAGGATGGGGCCCAAGGCTTCGCCGATCTCGCGGTCCCTCGCCGACAGTGGCTGGGCTACGCCCTTGCCGCCGGCCGCCAGGTTGCCGCGCACCTCACCGCCCTGCGGAATGCGTGCTAGGCAAAACGGTACGGGCTTGCCGCCAATCACCAGCACGCGCTTATCGCCCTGGGCGATGGCAGGGAGAAACTTCTGCACCATCACGCTCTCGGCGCCGTTCTTGTTCAGCGTCTCAATGATGCTGCCCAGGTTCAGCCCGTCTTCCTTGACGCGGAAGATGCCCATGCCGCCCATGCCGTCCAGCGGCTTGAGGATCACGTCCTTGTGTTCGGCATGGAAGCGGCGGATGGCGTCGGCGCTGCGCGTCACCAGGGTCGGGCCGCTGAACTGCGGAAACTCCATGATGGCCAGCTTTTCCGGGTGATCGCGCAGCGCGCGCGGCTTGTTGAACACCTTGGCGCCTTCGCGCTCGGCCTGCTCCAGCAAATGCGTGGCGTAGAAAAACTCGGAATCAAACGGCGGATCCTTGCGCATGATGATGGCGCCAAAGTCCTTCAGCGCGCGCGGGCTGCCGGCGAACAGCGGCTGGCTGACGCTGAACCAGTCGGTCTTGTCACCGGTGAGATGGATATCGCGCACCTGGGCCGTCACCACGCCGCCGGTCTGCCACTGCAGGTCTTGCGGCTCGCAGGCCGAGATGCTGTGGCCGCGACGCTGGGCCTCGCGCATCATCACAAAGGTGGTGTCCTTGTAGATCTTGAAAGACTCGAGGGGATCGGCGACGAAGAGGAGGTTCATGGGTCTGGGCAGTCGAATAGTGAGCGGCGCAAAGCTTAACAGTCAGGCGCAACAGCTGCTGTAGCTAGCGCAATACCCTCCTCATGTCGCCTAAGAACAAACAAAAAACCCCATGTATGACAGCTACGCGTCAGGAAATTCCGACCACTTGAAATACCTACTGACTCAATTATCAGGATGGCCTGATGGCTTGCACGACCATGAACTGTCATGCTGAGAGCGTTGTCACAACCGTTTCAATTTCAAAAATGATGTCCCCGTTTCCGCCGGCCGGCTGGCATCCTGGGCGAATGTTACACATACAAGAATATATACAAATGGGGAACTTACCCATTTGCAACTTTGCTACATGCGCTTTCATACCCCCTCTTCCTCCGCCATCACCTCACCTGGCAAACCATCAGCGGTAAGGGGCTTCACTCTGATCGAGCTCATGATTACCGTGGCCGTGGTCGCCATCTTGGCGGCCGTGGCACTGCCGTCCTATAGAAATTACGTCATACGCGGGCATCTGGCGACCTTGACCAATGACTTGCAGGCAACCCGGGCGCAGATGGAGCAGTTCTACCAAGACAACCGCACCTACAAGACGACTTCCACGGCGACACCTCCGTGTACCGCCACCGCAACCAACCACACCAGCCCCACGCCGTATTCGGTGGTGTGCTCCAACATCGACGTCGCGACCTTCACCGCCACCGCCACCGGCTCAGGGGTGATTGCAGGCTTCAGCTACACCATCGACCAGTCGGACAGCAAAACCAGCACGCTGTCTACAGCCTGGGGCGGCACCACTGCTGCGTGTTGGATCATGCGCCAGGGGGACACATGCTGAAGCAGCGCGGATTCACCCTGATTGAGCTGATGGTGACCTTGACCATCGCCGCGCTGCTGCTGCTGGCGAGCATGCCATCCTTCAGCACCTGGATTGCCAACGCCAAAGTGCGCAGTGTTGCCGAGGACGTGCAAAACGGTCTGCGCATGGCCCAGGCCGAGGCCTTGCGACGCAACCGAGTGACCGTCTTTGCCTTGACCAGCGCCACCCCGGCCCTCAGTGCAGCCCCCAGCGCCAACGGCACAAACTGGTTTGTACAGACACTGCCGGTGACCAGCGGTGCCACGACCGAGACGGCTGCCACCACAGACTACGTCCAGGGCGGCAACCACGCAACACAGGCCGGAGTCACGATTACCGGTCCGGCCATGGTGTGCTTTGGCCCACTGGGTAGTGTGGTCACTTTGGCCTCCTCCAGTGCCATCAACGTGCTGAGCACCGCATGCACCTCCGCGGCCAACACCTATGTTGTGGCCAGAACCGCTTCCGACCGCCCGCTCCAGGTCACGCTTTCGGTGGGCGGGCAGGTCCGAATGTGCGATCCGAAAAAGACCCTCTCCAGCACAGTCCCCGATGGCTGCTAGGTCGACACTGCAAAGGCCATCCAGCATGCGCCGCCCCCCCTCTTCCGCAGGCTTTGCCCTGATCGAAGTGCTGATTTCGCTACTGCTGTTCTCCATCGGGGTGCTGGGTATGGTGGGCATGCAAGCCAAGGCTACAGGCTATGCAGTCGATGCCGAAAACCGCTCCCGGGCCGCGCAACTGGCTAGTGAACTGGTTGCCAGTATGTGGGCGGAGCAAACCACCTCCCCGTCAACCCTGGAGAAATGGAAAGCCCGCGTCCAGGACCCCACAGGCTCTGGCCTACCCAACGCGACTCCGAGCGACCCCACCACCAGCACAGACTCCGCCACCGGCATCAAAACCACCACGATCACCATCACATGGAAAGCGCCATCGAAGAAAAGTGGCGACGCCAACAGCAAGTACATCACGCAAGTGGTGATTCCATAATGCGTAGCGCCCGTGCCAAGCAACGCGGGGTAACCCTGCTTGAGTTGATGGTGGCCTTGCTGATAGGCATGGTTTTGTCGCTGGCCATGTTCATGGTTATGACCGCCGCCGAAGGCCGCAAGCGCACGCTGACCTCAGTCAACGACACCAACCAAGCCGGCAACTATGCCATGCAGCTGATTGAGCAATCGGTGCGCAGTGCCGGCAGCGGCTTCACGCAATCGGCAGCGTATTCGTTTGGCTGCCAGCTGTATGCGTACCAGGCCTCGCAAATCCTGCCCACCCCCAACAACGCGGCGCTGCCCGCACCTTTTGCCAGCGTCAATGAAGGCACCGGCAGCAGCACCCGGGGTGTCTTTCGCCTAGCACCGGTGCTGATATTGCCAGGCCAGACCAAACCCACGGTGAGCAACCAGACATCCGATGTACTGGTAGTGATGGGCGGAGCAGCAGGCGTGGGGGAGACACCTGTTGATTTTTCAAATTTTGCCACCGACGCGCAGCTAAATCTAACCAATACTGTCCCATTCAAAGCCAATGACCTCGTGCTCATCACGCAGATAGAACCCGATGCCAGCACCATCGGAGTCTCAAACTGCCTGATTGACCAAGTCACCGGCAAAACAGCTGCGGCACTGACCTTGGGTGGCGACTACCACGCCGCCGGCACCATGCTCGCCACACTGTCCGACCACAGTGCCACCATGGCGCTGGGGAACATCCACAGTTTCAGCGCCAGCACCACGGCGACAAACAGCCCTCCCCAGTTTCAAGTCATTGGCGTCGGCAACAACGACACACTGTACAGCTATGACCTGCTCAATACCAACAACGACAGCACCCGCGCCGCCGTAGCCCGGGCCGACGGGGTGTTTGAAATGCATGCCCTGTATGGCATAGACGCAGACTGTGACGGCAAGATCAGCAGCACCGAATGGTTCAAGCCGACCGACACCACCTACAGCCTATCTGCCCTGATGGCCGGTACAGTGCAAGAGGTACACAACCGCCCCGCCAATGCCGCAGCCAGAACCACAGCCTGCGCCAGTCTGACCACCTCCAACGACTTCCTGCAGAAAATTCTGGCCATCCGGGTCGGCCTGATCCTGCGCACCAGCCTACCCGAAAAGGCCGTGGCCACCAGCCAAAACGCCGCTAGCCAAACCGTGATGGGCACCAGCACCCAGAGCAGTATCAGGCTGTTTACGGATCTGGACGCGGCCACCAGCCCACCGACCACGGCGGTAACCTTCACGCGCAACCTCACCGACGCCGAGCGCCTGTACCGTTATCGCACCGTCGAGGCCACCATTCCGATACGCAACCCGTTGATGCTGCCATGAGAACGTCTGCGTGCAAACGCCTTCCGCAGCGGCCCGCCAAACGCCGATCACAGTCCGGCATCGTGATGGTCATGACGCTGATCTGCCTGACGCTGATGCTGGTGGCGGCAATTGCCCTGACCCGCTCCTCGACCAATTCGCTGCTGCAGTCTGGCAACCTGGCCTTCCGGCGCGACCTGCTCAACCAGGGTGAGCGCGGCATGGCAGCGGCGGTGAAGGCCCTTAACAGCGGCACCCTGAACACCACCGACTTAGCCAATGACACCACTTATAGGGTCCACTACTCGGCCTCTACGCTGGAGAACAATGCCCAAGGCATTCCCCTGGCTCTGGTGAATGCCATTGACAGCAGCACCAACGACATTCGGGACGACGCCGCCCAGGTCACCATCGTCACCGTCATTGACCGCCAATGCTCGGCATCAGGCGCCTACGATTCCGCCACTTGCGTCGGCTTCACCGATCCTGTAGCCGCAGCCCAGACCGGCTCCATGCATATCAAACGACCTAAAGGCGAAAGCCGCGCGAGCTACCGCATCAGCGTGCGCGTGACAGGCCCGCGAAACACCCAGGTTTTCCACCAGATGGTGGTTGCCTATTGATCCGGTTCCGACCCGGTTCCGCTTGTCTTCAAGCATCACCATCACATTACCGAGCCCCGAATGATGCAATCTCCGCTCCATCTAATGCTCACCCGTCTAGTCAGCACCGTATGCGGCGCTTTACTCGGTTGTTGCATGACACTGCCCGCGCAAGCCGCTATCGACCTGGCGGATTACCCGCTGTTTTCCACCGTCAAGGTGCCCGGCAATCTGGCCTTGGCTCTGTCGGTGGAGTGGCCGACGGCGACCACCTCAGCCTATCTGAGCACCACCGCATATGCCACCAGCTCCACGTTCATCGGGTATTTCAACCCGGAGATGTGCTACCAGTACGTCTACAACTCGACGACGCCAGCCAACAGCTATTTCAAGCCCAACATGGCCGCCAGCAGCCATGTGTGCACCACATCCAGCACCCCCCTATGGAGTGGCAACTATCTCAACTGGGCTTCCATGCAGACCATGGACGAGTTTCGCTGGATCATGACCGGGGGCTACCGGAGCACCGACACCAATACAGCAACCAGCACCAGCGACACTACGATCGACACCGTCCTGACCAAGACCTGGTCAGCTTCCGGGCGTGCCACGTCGTCCAATGTGCCCAACAAATCCACAAGCCTGGTATCGGGTGCCACACCCTTCAACTGGAGCGCCGCGACCACGCGCATCTGGGCATTGGGCTCCCGCATGTGGATTACCAAAAACGGCAGTATTGACTCAGCAACGACAGCCACGCCCTACCAGGCCCAAAGCGGCTCCGACGGAAACTCCAACACCGTTTACGAGGTCTACATCAATGTGGCGGCCTGTGTCTCCGCCGCATTGAAAGAAGACAACTGCGTGCTATATGGCAACGCCTACAAGCCCGAGGGCTTGATGCAAACCTATGCCATGCAGCTGCGCTATTCGGCTTTCGGCTACCTCAACCATGATGGAACCCTGACCGGCACGACTGCCCAGCAGCGTGACGGCGGAGTAATGCGAGCCCGCATGAACTACATCGGTCCAAAGAAACCCGTTCCGGGCTCGGCTGACATCACCAACGACGGTGCCCCAGAGTGGAGTGCGACCACCGGCATCATGGCCACCAACCCCGCGCCACTGGATGCATCAGACACCGTCAATACTTTTAGCCTGGCCTCGACAGCCGTGGTGCAAAGTGGTGCGATGAACTACCTGAACAAATTTGGCTATTACTCACAAGGTTACAAATCCAAGGACCCGGTAAGCGAGCTGTACAACACGGTCTTGCGCTATTACAAAGGTTTGGCCAACTTCAACACCTACACCACGGGCACGACGGCCGCCTATGCCGATGGTTTCCCGGTGATTACCAAATGGCGCACAGCGGACAGCAGCACCATGGGCGCGGATCCAATCGTGTATGCATGCCAGAAGAATTTCATACTGGGCATTGGGGATGTCAACACCCATCGCGATGGTAATTTGTACGGCAGCACAGTCCGCTCGCTCAGCACACCGATTGATACCGCCAATTCCTACCCCAGCGACGACACCTCCGTGGATGTCGGAGTCGCCACCAATATGGTCGGCACTCTGGAAGGGAAAAGCAGCCTGGCCAGCACATTCGCCGCAACAGGCGGCACCACTTGCGACAACACCAGCGGCAACTCCGTTGGCGCCAGGCAATGTAACACTTACTACATAGCAGGATTGGCCTACGACGCGCACACCATGGACATGCGTTCCGATTTGACGGGCAAGCAAACCATCAACACCTACTGGATGGACGTGATGGAGAACCAAACCTACCTGCACAAGAACCAGTATTGGCTGGCCGCCAAATATGGCGGCTTTACGGTGCCGAGCAGCTTTTCACCCTATTCCAGTAGCAACAGCACCACGACTCTGGCGGACAGTTCCTGGTATACCAATTCAGACACCTCATCCAGCTTCACCACCAGCTCTACCACCACCTTCAGCACGGATGGAACGTCGGATAAGCGCCCCGACAACTACTTCTTCGGTAGCTCACCCGCCACCATGAAGTCCGGCCTGATCGCCGCCTTCAACAAGATTTCCACCGAGCTGAGCGAGGCCAATAGTTCCACCTTTGCCTTGCCGTCGCCCAATGTGGTCTCCGGCAACGCCGGCTATTCGGCGAGCTACGACCCTACAAACTGGACCTCCAAGCTCATTGGATCCACCATCAGCTACGACAGCAGCGGCAATCCCACCCCCACGCCGATCTGGAATGCACGCGACAAACTGGAAGCACTGGCGACACCCGCAAGCACACGCAAGATCATCACCTTTTGCGACACCGCCAAAGCAGGCATTGCCTTTACCTCCACAGCTTTGACCGCCTGCGGCAGCACCGGCCGCCTGTACTACCCCTCGTTCGCCAGCATCACCGGAACCACGTCAACCTCCAGCACACCTGCGGCAGACTACCTGGCCTATCTGCGCGGCGACCGCAGCAACGAATTGAGCGCTACCGTCACCGCGACGAACCGGATCTACCGCCAGCGCGACTATTTGCTGGGCGACATCGTCAACTCCAAAGTCACGGCAGTGGGAGCGCCCAGCATGCCTTATTACGAGATGTACAACCGGGGCTATAACGCCTTCAAGATCGCCTACAGCAAACGCAAAACTGTGGTCTACGCCGGCAGCAATGACGGCATGCTGCACGCCTTCGACGGCACCATGCCTGGCACCACCAGCACAGGCGCCAGAGCGGCTGCCTCCACCTGCACGACCTGCGGCCAGGAACTGTTCGCCTTCATCCCCAGCTTTGTCTATGGCACATCCAGCACCGCCGCGACCACCGGCCTGGCGTCCATCGGCAGCCCAAGCCGCTCGCATTATTACCAGGTGGACGCCACGCCACTGGATTTTGACATGGACCTGGCCAAGGTCTGCACCAGCGATACCAGCAGCACCACGGCCGTCTGCAGCAAGATCAGCGCCACGCCAGATTGGCATACCCTGTTGATTGGCGGCCTGGGCAAAGGCGGCAAAGGCTTTTACGCGCTGGATGTCACCAACCCCGGCGAGGCCGAGTCCACCACATCGGGGGTCACCACCAGTGCCAGCTATGGCGACTGGACCAGCGAAACTACGTTGGCCGCCAAGGTCCTGTGGGAGTTCCCCCTGGTGACCGACACCACCACCATTGCCCGCATGGGCTATAGCTTCGGCGAACCCATGGCGATGAAAACCAACAAATACGGCTGGGTGCTGGTATTCACCTCGGGCTACAACAACAGCGACGGCAAAGGTTATTTCTTTTTTGTCAACCCAAAAACAGGAGCCCTGCTGGAAACGGTAGCCACCTCGGAGGGGTCAACCACCTCGCCCCTCAATTTGGCCCATGCCACAAGCTACTCGTCCAACCGCACCGATTTCACGGCCGACTCCATCTATGCAGGCGATCTACAAGGCAATCTGTGGCGAGTGGACCTGACCCCTACAACATCCGCCTACTCCACCCCAACGAAGATGGCGACCCTGTACAAGACATCGGGCACACCGCAGCCCTTGACGACGCGGCCGCTGGTTGAAATCAACCCCACTACCTCCAAACGCTATGTCGTCGTGGGCACGGGCCGCTTGCTGGCCGACAGCGATGTTGCCAGCACAGCAGTCCAGAGCATTTACTCCATTTATGACGGCACCATGGGCTTTGGCGCGTTCCAGACCGCAAGCACCTATGCCACACCGTTGACGCGCAGCGCACTGGAGGCCAATACCAGCATGCTGACCGGCATTGGCAGCGCCCCCACCTCGGCTTTGGGCTGGTATTACGACCTGTCCGTCGACGCCTCTACCGGCATTGCTGAGCGCGTCAACATCGACCCCACGGCCAACAGCGGCACAGCCGCTATTGGCGTGAACCTGCCGAATGGCTCGGTGTGCAGCCCGTCCGGCACCGGCTACCTGCGGAGTTTCAATATCGCAACCGGCGCCAGCGTGCTGCAAAACAGCGCGGGCACCGCCACCATCGGGCAGTCGGCCACCATGGCCGGTGTAATCGTCGACGTGGCGATCCAGAACGTCAACGGCAAGCTGCGCGTGGTGGCCGGCGACAGCACGGGCACCGCGGTAACCACGCCGGCAGCCCTATCCACCGCCAGCGGTGTCAAGCGCCTGAACTGGCGCGACGTAACAGCGCAATAACCCGCCGCGATGAGATTCCTTGGCACACCAGGCCTCGCTCGGGCGGCAGTCTGTTCCATGCTCGCACACCTGGTGCTGTACGAGGCCTGGCTCGCTACCACCCCCGCACAGTCCCAGACGCCAGCTGGCGCCACATTGCCTCCAATGCACGTCCAGCTACTGCCGCCCCCTGCAACCAGCAGCCGTGCACCTGCGCCGGCAGCGCCTCCCGCAACCGCTCCCGCCGTCACGCTAGCAGCAGCCCCGCCAGACACATTCATCGCATCTACCCAGTTAGACCAACCGGTACTACCCAAGTCGGAACCCGATCTCAGGCAGTTGGAAGGCCTGGGCTTCACCGGCTACCCGATCCGCCTGCGCCTGTTTATTGACACCCAGGGTCGGGTGGTGGATGTGGCCGTGCTACAGGTCAGCAGCGGCGACGAAGAGGCGGTGGAGCACATGAAAACCATGTTCCTGGCAACCGCCTATGTGCCTGGGCTTTTGCATGGCCGGGCTGTGCCATCGCGCCTGGACATCGAACTAAGCCTAGGGGTGATCTGACCCGGACGCCCTCTCAAGTGCTGGCCCGCCCCCCGCGCCCCAGGCTCTGCACAAACAGCGCCAGCGTGCCCGCCACCACACCCCAAAACGCCGAGCCGACCCCGGCTATCACCACGCCGCTGAGCGTGACCAGGAAAGTGATGGTAGCGGCCTCGCGGTGCTGCACGTCCTGCAGCGCGGCCGATAGCGCATTGCCTATGGTGCCCAGCAGCGCCAGGCCGGCAATCGCGGCGATCAGCTCGCGCGGGAAGGCTGTCAACAGGCCGGTGATGGCCGCGCCAAAGATACCGATCAGCACGTAGATCAGGCCGCACGACACGGCTGCGGTATAGCGTTTGGCCTTATCTGCATGCGCCTCCGGCCCCATGCAGATGGCGGCGGTGATGGAGCTCAGGCACAGCGCATAGCCGCCAAACGGTGCCAGCACCAGCGTCGCCAGGCCGGTGATGCTGATCAGCTTGGAGATCGGCATGGGGTAGCCGGCCGCGCGGATCGCCGCCACACCGGGCAGGTTCTGTGAGGCCATGGTCACCACAAACAGCGGCAAGGCCATGCCGATGGTGGCAGCCCAGCTGAACTGCGGCGTCACCCACACCGGGCTTGCCAAGGAAAATACGATGCTGGCGCCCGCCACTTCTCCGCGAGAAGCTACAAAAGCAATAGCAACCAACAAAGTCAATACCACCGCGTAGCGCGGCAGCCAACGCCGCGCCAACAGGTACACCGCCAGCATCAGCAGCACCAGGGGTAAGGCGGTATGGGCAGCGGCAAAGCCGTTAAGCCCGAAGCGCGCCAGCACGCCGGCCAGCAGCGCAGCGGCGATCGCCATGGGAATACGGTCCATCACCTTCTCGAACCAGCCGGTCACACCGCACAGGGTGATCAGCGCCGCGCTGACCATGAAAGCCCCCACCGCCTCGGCCATGCTGAAACCGCCGGCCACTGCCGCCGTGGCCACCACTGCCGCGCCGGGCGTGGACCAGGCCACCATCACCGGCATGCGCAGCCACAGCGAGGGCAACAGCGTGCACAGCCCCATGCCCAAGCCCAGCGCCCACATCCACGAAGTGGTTTGCTCGGGCGTGGCGTGCAAGGCCTGCGCGGCCTGGAAAACGATGGCCACGGAACTGGTGAAACCCACCAACACGGCCACAAAGCCGGCGGTAGCGGCCGAAAGATTGGTGTCTCTAAAAAATCGCATGCGGCATTGTCCCCGACGCACGAAATCGCAAAATCCGTTAAACTAGATAGCAAGCTAACTAATTTAATATTCCACCATGCCCACCCCATCCCCCGCAGACAGCGCCCAGCGCACGGCGTCCCTGATGGCTTTGTCGGTGTCCCTGGCCGGCCTGCAGCGCGGCTACAGGGCGGCGGTGGACAAGACCGTGGCCCACGCCGGCTTGTCGCAGGCACTGGCCCTGCCGCTGGTGATGATCGGCCGCCACGGCGACGGCTTGCGCCAGGGTGTGCTGGCCAACCTGCTGAACATCGAAGGCCCGTCCCTGGTGCGATCCATCGCCCAGCTGGAAAAGTCCGGCCTCATCAGCTGCCAGGAAGACCCTGCCGACCGCCGCGCCAAGACGCTGCACATGACGACGGCCGGCGCCGTCGCCCGCGCCCACATCGAAGCCGCCCTGGAAGACATGCGCGCCGTGCTGTACGAGGGCGTCAGCGACGAAGACGTGGCCGCCTGCCTGCGCGTCTTTGCCACGCTGGAGCAACGCCTGGGCCGCAAGAGCAGTGCCGAGCTCGGCATGGCCGTCCCCGCCAAAGCCGACACGCCATGAAGCTGCCGCGCTTCAGCCATGCCGAAGTGCTGTTTTCTCTCAAGACTTTCGGCTCCGGCATGCTGGCCATGTATATCGCCAACCGCGCCGGTCTGCCGCGCCCGTTCTGGACGCTGCTGACGGCCTACGTAGTGGCCAACCCGCTAGCCGGCGCAGTGCGCTCCAAGGCACTATTCCGCTTCCTGGGCACCTTGCTGGGCAGCAGCGCCGCCGTGTTGCTGGTGCCCACACTGTCCAACGCGCCCGAGCTGCTGACCCTGGCGCTGGCCTTGTGGACCGGCCTGTGCCTGTTCATCTCGCTGCTGGACCGCACGCCGCGCGCCTACATCTTTCTACTGGCTGGCTACACCGCTGCGCTGATCGGCTTCCCCTCGGTACAGGCACCGCTGCAGATGTTCGACACCGCCGTGGCCCGGGTGGAAGAAATCGGCCTGGCCATCCTCTGCGCCAGCCTGGTCCACAGCATCGTCCTGCCCACCAGCCTAGCCCCGACCCTGCTGGGGCTGATGGACCGCACCCTGGGCGACGCCCAACGCTGGTTGCGCGACCTGCTGCGCCCCGGCCCACGCCAAGGTAGCCACGACCCGCACGCACTGGGTGCCGACCGGCGCCGGCTGGCGATGGACATCACCCAGCTGCGCCTGCTGTCTACCCACGTACCGTTTGACACCACCCATCTGCGCTGGACCGCCGACGCCATCCGCGCCATGCAGGACCGCGTCGCCGCGCTGACGCCCACGCTGTCCTCCGTCGAAGACCGGCTGGCCGCACTGGAGCAAGCCCAAGGCGGCACGCTGAGCGCCGACGTCTCCGCGCTGCTGGCACAGATAGGCCGCTGGCTGGAAGCCGCCACGCCGGACCAGTCGACGGAACTGCCCGCGCTGCAAGCCGCCGTCCAGGCCATCGCCGAGCAACCCGCACTACCAGCCTGGGAACGCGCATTGCGCATGGGCCTGGCCGCCGGGCTGGAAGAACTGGTGCAAGGCTGGCGCGCCTGCGCCCAGCTGCGGCGCGACATCGACGCCGGCCTGTCGGGCGTGGCCATGCCACACCACCAGGCCAGTAGCAACCGCGTGCTGCACCGCGACTACGGCATGGCGCTGCTGTCCGCCCTGGCGGCGGTGCTGGCGATCTGCCTGTGCAGCGCCTTCTGGATCGCCACCGGCTGGTCGTCCGGTTCGGCCGCCGCGATGATGGCGGCGGTGTTTTGCAGCTTCTTCGCCAGCATGGACGACCCGGTGCCGGCCATCCACGGCTTTCTGAAATTCACGCTGTGGTCCATGCCGATCTCCGTCGTCTACGTGCTGGTGCTGCTGCCGCTGGTGCACGACTTCGGCATGCTGGTGCTGGTCTGTGCACCGCTGTTTCTGCTGGCCGGCTGCTACATGGCCCGCCCCGCCACCATGGGCAGTGCACTCGCTCTGCTGTTCGGCGTGGCCGGCACGCTGGCGCTGCACGACACCTCGAATGTGGACTTGGCCTTGTTCTTCAACTCCATGGCCGGACAGATCGTCGGCATTGTGGTGGCCGCCCGGGTGACCCGGTTGGTTCGCTCGGTAGGTGCGGAATGGAGCGCCCGCCGCATCCAGCGCGCCATCTGGCGCGAGCTGGGCGACATGGCCGCCGCCCGCGGCGCGCCAGGCAATGCCGACTACACGGTGCGCATGCTGGACCGCATCGGCCTGCTGGCGCCGCGCGTGGCCCTGGCCAGCCCGGACGACCCGAACCTGGTGACGAATGACGCCCTGCGCGATCTGCGTGTCGGCATGGACATCGCCGGCCTGCAGGGCAGCCGCGACCAGTTACCTGCGCAGTCCGTCGGCGCGGTGCTGGCCAGCATGGCCCGCTTCTTCCGCCAGCGCGGTGCCGGCCGCAGCAGCCCCTGGCCGTCAAGCCTGCTGGCGCATATAGACCATAGCCTGGCTGCCGCCCTGGCCAGCCCGCATGCCGACGGCCGCAACGCCGTGACTGCGCTGGTCGGCCTGCGCCGCAACCTGTTTCCCCATGCCCCAGCGGCACTCAGCCCCGAAGGAGCCCCCACATGATCGGCCAAACCAGTGTTTACGGCCTGTACCTGCCCTGGCTGATGTTGCTGGCCCTGGGCGCCCTGTTCGCGCTCTGGGGTGTGCGCCGGCTGCTGGCCAGCGCCGGCCTGTACCGCTGGGTCTGGCACCCCGCACTGTTCGACCTCGCCCTGTATGTGCTGCTGCTGTATGCGATCAGCCGCGCCTCCGCTCTTTTGCACTAAGTTCACCATGACAAGCTCTACCTCCACCCCCACCACCTGGGCCCTGCGCGGAGCCCGCATCCTCGTCACCCTGCTGATGGTGGCCGCCGCCATCTGGGCCGCGCTGCGCCTGTGGGACCACTATGAACTGGCGCCCTGGACGCGCGACGGCCGGGTGCGCGCCAATGTGGTCCAGGTGGCAGCCGATGTGTCCGGCCTGGTCACCACCGTCGCCGTGCGCGACAACCAGCAGGTGCATGCCGGCGAGCTACTGTTCGAGGTGGACCGCGCCCGCTACGCGCTGGCCCTGCGCCAGGCCCAGGCCGTGCTGGGTGCCCAGCGCATTGCCCTGGCCCAGGCGCAACGCGAAAGCGAGCGCGATGCCGGCCTGGGCACCCTGTTGTCGCAAGAGCTGCGCGAACAGGCCCGCACCCGCGCCGACCAGGCCCAGGCCACCGTGGCCCAGGGCGAACTGGCGGTCGACGCCGCCCGGCTGAACCTGGAACGCGCCCTGGTGCGCGCGCCCAGCGACGGCTGGATCACCAACCTGGACCTGCACACCGGCAGCTACGCCAGCGCCGGCCACCCGGTACTGGCCCTGGTGGACGAACGCTCCTTCTACGTCGAGGGCTACTTCGAAGAAACCAAGCTGGCCCGCATCCACGTGGGCGACCGCGTGGGCGTGACCCCCATGGGCGGCGGCGCAGCCCTGCCCGGCGTGGTGGAAAGCGTGGCCGCAGGCATTGCCGACCACGACCGCAGCCCCAGCAGCAACCTGCTACCCAATGTGAACCCGACCTTCAACTGGGTGCGCCTGCCGCAGCGCATACCGGTACGCATCCAGCTCGACCCGCTGCCCGCCGGCGTGCGCCTGGTGGCCGGCGAAACCGTCACCGTGCAGGTGCAGGAAGAGGCCACGCCCGAAAAAACCGAGCCCCTGGCCAGCAACGCCGCACCGGCTGCCCCCAAAGGTTGAAACCATGCAAGCGATATTCCGCCCTAAACCCATGCGGCCGCTGCTGGCCTTGCTGGCTGCAACCGCACTGGCATCCCTGGCCGCCTGTAGCACCGCCCCCGTAGGCCCCGATTACCAGCTGCCGCCACAGGCGCTGGCCAGCCAGCCCGCCGCCGCCAAGCCCTTTGCCGACGTGGACGGGCAGGCCCCGTTCTCCGCCCAGCCCCTACCCGCCCACTGGTGGCGGCTGTACCAGGACCCGCTGCTGGACCGGCTGGTGCAGCAGGCCCTGGAGCACAACACCGACCTGCGCCAGGCCGTGGCCAACCTGGAGCGTGTGCGTTCCCTTGAGAGCGAAGCTGCCGGCGCGCAAAAACCCACGCTGAACGCCAAGGCCGGCCCCGAGTTCGGCCATGTGTCCGGCCTGTCGCTGCTGCACAAAGACTACGAGCCACCGAATAGCTATCTGTACAGCGCCAGCGCCGGCCTGTCCTACCAGGTCGATCTGTTCGGCCAGATCCGCCGCGGCATCGAGGCCGCCAACGCCGCCGGCGATGGCGCCCAGGCCGCACTGGACCTGGCCCGCATCAACGTGGCCGCCGGCACCACCCGCGCCTATGCCGAGGTCTGCTCCAGCGGGCTGCGCATCGCCGCCACCGAGAAATCCATCACCCTGCAAAAAGAGGCGGTAGACATCTCCGAGAAGCTGCAGCAAGCCGGCCGCGCCGGCAGCCTGGACGCCGGCCGCGCCCGCGGCCAGCTGCAGCAGTTGAACGCCAGCCTGCCGCCGCTGCAGGCCGAGCGCCAAAGCGCGCTGTACCGGCTGGCCACACTCACCGGTGCACTGCCGCAGGACTTCCCGCGCGACGTGGCCGGCTGCAGCACGCCGCCGCAAGCCGCCGGCACGCTGCCAGTGGGCGACGGTGCGGCCCTGCTGCGCCGCCGGCCCGACATCCGCCAGGCCGAGCGCAACCTGGCCGAGGCCACGGCCCGCATCGGCGTGGTCACAGCCGACCTGTACCCCAAGATCAGCTTTGGCCTGCAGGGCGCGTCCGAAGGCGAGGCCGTGGGCTTTGGCCGCAAGGACACGCTGAGCTGGGGCATAGGCCCGCTGATCAGCTGGAGCATCCCCATCAACGGCGTGGTACAGGCCCGCATCGCCCAGGCCGAGGCGACCACCCGTGGCGCACTGGCCAAGTTCGACGGCACGGTGCTGACCGCCCTGCGCGAGACCGAGACCGCCCTGAACACCTATGCCCGCGAGCTGGACCGCCACGCCGCGCTGCAAGCTGCCGCCCGAGAAAACGCCGCCGTGGCCCAGCAAGCCCGCCAGCTGTATCGCAACGGCAAGACCGGCTACCTGGAAGCCCTGGACGCCGAGCGCGCCCTGGCCAGCAGCGAAGCCGCCCTGGCCGCGTCCCAGGCCCAGCTGGCCGACGACCAGGTGTTGCTGTTCCTGGCGCTGGGCGGCGGCTGGGAGCCGGATACAGCGTCCTGAGACATTTAAAGAAAAACAGGCTCCAGCGCAAGTATTACCTGCGCAAGCAGCTATCTAAACAATAGCAAGGCTTAGTTCAACCGGCCCATCCACTTCAGCAGCCGCTGGATGGACGGCCGGTACGGCGGATACACCAGGCCGCCCGCCGACCAGCGCGACTGCAGGAACACCGGCTTTTCCTTGCTGAACTGGCGAAAACCATATTCCCCGTGGTAATGCCCCATGCCCGACGGCCCCACACCGCCGAACGGCAGACCGTCCTGCACCAGGTGCAGCAGGCAATCGTTGATGCACACGCCACCCGACTGGGTCTGCGCCAGCACCTGGTCGCGGTGCGCCGTGTCGGTGCCAAACCAGTACAGGGCCAGCGGCTTGTCGCGGGCGTTCACATAGGCAATCGCCTGGTCCAGCGTGTCGTAGGGCACGATGGGCAGGATGGGGCCGAAGATTTCCTCCTGCAGCGCGCGCATGCCGGCGTGCACATCCAGCAGCAGCACCGGCGCCAACTGGCGGCCCACGCCAGGCACGGCGGACGGCTCCAGCTCCACCACCCTGGCGCCCTGCTGGCGCGCGTCGTCCACCAAGGCGTGCAGGCGCTGCAGATGGCGGTCGCTGGCGATGCTGGTGTAGTCGGGGTTGCCCTGGAAGCGCGGGTACAGGCGCTGCATGCTGGCGCGCAGCGCATCCACAAAAGCGCCCTGCTGGCCGCGCGGCACCAGCACGTAGTCCGGCGCGATGCAGGTCTGGCCGGCGTTGATCAGCTTGCCCCAGGCCAGCCGGTCCACCACCTGGTCCAAATCGCAAGACGCATCCACGATGGCCGGCGACTTGCCGCCCAGCTCCAGCGTCACCGGCGTGAGGTTCTTCGCTGCCGCCTGCGCCACCAGCCGCCCCACGGCGGTGGAGCCGGTGAACACCAAGTGGTCAAACGGTGTAGCGCAAAAAGCCTGGCCCAGGGCCGCGTCGCCGGTCAGTACCGCCACTTCTTCGGGCGCAAAAAATTCGGCCACTGCGGCCTGCAGCGCATCGGCAAACAAGGGAGTGAGCTCGGACGGCTTGAGCAGCGCCCGGTTCCCCGCCGCCAGCACATCCACCAGCGGTGACAAGGCCAGCAGCAGCGGGTAGTTCCAGGGGCTGACGATGCCCACCACGCCCAGCGGCTGGACCAACAGGCGGCTGCGCCCGGGCCAGAATGCCAGCGCCGTCGCCACCCGCCGGGGCCGCATCCAGGCGCGCAGATGGTGGCGCGCATGGCGTATCCCACCACGCACCGGTAGCAGCTCGGTCAGCCGGGTCTCCACCGCCGAACGGTTGCCAAAGTCCTGGCTGACCAGGGCCGTGAAATGTTCGCCATGCTTCTCCAGCAGCGCGTCCAGCCGCTGCAAGCGGTCCAGGCGCAGCGCGTAAGCAGGTGCCGGGTCGGCCGCATGGGCCTGGCGCTGCAAGGTGAGCAGGCGCTGGAGTTCAGTTTCTGGGGTATGCATAAGACACATAGTGCCAGTCTTGCAAGCCCATGGCGGCAAAAGTGCGACACGGATGTGACACACTTCCGTTCCTTCCTAGCTGCCCGACCCTCGCTCCACAACAATGAAGACAACGGTTTTTGATTTTTCTCCCGCGCAGATCCAGGCCCTGGCCGAGGCCGACGCGGCCCGCGCCCTGGCCGAAGACGTGGGCTCCGGCGACCTGACCGCCGCCCTGGTAGACCCGGCCCGGCAGGTCCATGCCCGCGTGCTGGCGCGCGAAGCCGCCACCGTCTGCGGCGCCCCCTGGGTGGAAGCCACGCTACGCCAGATCGCCCCCACCGCCACCTGGCTCTGGCTGGTGAATGAAGGCGAGCGCTGCTCCGCCGACCAGGTGGTGCTGGAACTGCACGGCCCGGCCCAGGCCCTGCTGACGGCCGAACGCACCGCGCTGAACTTTCTGCAGCTGCTCAGCGCCGTGGCCAGCCGCACCGCCCTGCACGTACAGGCCGTGGCCGGTACCGGCACGCAGATCGTCGACACCCGAAAAACCCTGCCCGGCCTGCGCCTGGCGCAGAAATACGCAGTACGCACCGGCGGCGGCACCAACCACCGCATCGGCCTGTATGACGCTGTGCTAATCAAAGAGAACCACATCGCAGCCGCTGGCGGCGTGACCCAGGTATTGCAGCGCGCTGCCGCCTTGGCCCAGCAGGCCAGCTTCATCGAGATCGAGGTCGAAACCCTGGCCCAGCTGGACGAGGCGCTGGACGCCGGCGCCCGCATGGTGCTGCTGGACAATATGGACCTGGCCACACTGCACGAGGCAGTACGCCGCAACGCCTCACGCGGCAAGCAGAAAGCCGTTCTGGAAATCTCTGGCGGCGTCACGCTGGAGAGCCTACGCAGTCTTGCCGAAGTCGGCGTGGACCGCATCTCCATCGGCGGCCTGACCAAGGACGTAAAGGCCACCGACTATTCGATGCGCTTCCTGGATCTGTGAGGAGACGGCCATGCACACGATGATGGAAGTCGAATACGAGCAGCCGGCAGAGGGCGCGAGCTGCACCCCGCGCCACGCCTGGGCCCGCGTGCCGGTCGAGCCCGGCCCGGCCGAGCGCCTGGCGCTGAAGGACCGCATCCGCCGCCTGCTGAAGGAGCGCAACGCGGTCATGGTGTCGCACTACTACGTGCACCCCGATCTGCAGGACCTGGCCGAAGAAACCGGCGGCCTGGTCAGCGATTCGCTGGAGATGGCCCGCTTCGGCCGCGACCATGCGGCGCAGACCCTGGTGGTCTCCGGCGTGCGCTTCATGGGCGAGACCGCCAAGATTTTGTCGCCCGAAAAGCGCATCCTGATGCCCGATCTGGACGCCACCTGCTCGCTGGACCTGGGTTGCCCTAGCGACGAGTTCAGCGCGTTTTGCGACGCCCATCCGGACCGTACCGTGGTGGTCTATGCCAACACCAGCGCCGAGGTGAAAGCCCGCGCCGACTGGCTGGTGACCTCGGGCTGCGCGCTCGACGTGGTGCGTGCGCTGAAAGACCAGGGCCACAAGATTCTGTGGGCGCCCGACAAGCACCTGGGCAGCTACATCCAGCGCGAAACGGGCGCCGACATGGTGTTCTGGAACGGGGCCTGCATCGTGCACGACGAGTTCAAGGTCTTCGAGCTGCAGGCCTTGAAGGCCGAGCACCCCGAAGCCAAGGTACTGGTACACCCCGAGTCGCCCGCCGACGTGGTGGCACTGGCCGATGCCGTGGGCTCGACCTCGGCCATCCTGAACGCCGCACGGACCATGGATGCCACCACCTTCATCGTCGCCACCGACAACGGCATGCTGCACAAACTGCGCACGCAGAACCCGCACAAACTGTTCATCGAAGCCCCCACGGCCGGCAACAGCGCCACCTGCAAAAGCTGCGCGCACTGCCCCTGGATGGCGATGAATGGCCTGGCCGGCCTGGCCCAGGTGCTGGAACTGGGCACCAACGAGATCCATATCGACCCCGCGCTGGGCCTGCGCGCCCGTGTGCCCATCGACCGCATGCTGGCCTTCACCGCAGCCCTCAAGTCCGGCCAGCCCACCGCCGGCCTGGTGCCGCATATCGGCGCAGCCTGATGGACGGTATCACCGCGCTGGTCGACTTCAGCGATCCTTCGCAGCCCGACGCGCCGCGGCTGCGCCACGCGTTTGGCACGCCGCTGCAGACGCTGGTAGCCCATAGGCTGGACCAGGTGCGGCCGCTGCTGGATGCCGTGCAGGCCGCCAGCGCACAAAGCCTGTGGTGCGTGGGCTATCTGCAGTACGAGGCCGCGCCGGCCTTCGATGCGGCGCTGGCCGTGCATGCAGCCGATGGGCCGCTGGCCTGGTTCGCGGTATTCGACCAAGCCCTGCCCTGGCCTGAGGCTGCTGTGGGCACTGCGCAGATCGATTGGCAAAGCTTTATCGCCCGTGCGGATTTCGACGCCGCGATGGCGACCGTGCTGCAGGCGATTGCCGATGGCGAGCTGTACCAGGTGAACTTGACGGCGCAGATGCGGGGCCGCTTCAGCGGCGCACCGCAGGCCTTGTTTGCCGCCTTGCAGCGTGCCCAGCCGGGCGGCTATGCGGCGTATATCGATACCGGTGACACACACATCCTGTCGGTCTCGCCCGAACTGTTTTTCGACTGGCGCGGTGGCAATATCCTGGCCCGCCCGATGAAGGGCACGGCACGCCGCGGCGCGACCGAGGCCGAGGACACGGCCCTGGCGGCAGCGCTGCGCAGCTCGTCCAAGGAACGGGCCGAGAACGTGATGATCGTGGATCTGCTGCGCAACGACGTGTCGCGCATCGCCGAACCTTTCAGCGTCCAAGTGCCGCGGCTGTTCCATACCGAGGCGCTGCCGACGGTATGGCAGATGACCTCGGATGTGAGTGCCCGCACCCGCGCCGGCTGCAGCCTGGCGGAGGTATTCGCTGCACTGTTCCCTTGCGGCTCGGTCACCGGCGCGCCCAAGGTGCAGGCGATGCGCAAGATCCAATCGCTGGAACCCAGCGCGCGCGGCGTCTACTGCGGCGCCATCGGCGTGGTGCAGCCGGGCGGCACATCGACCTTCAACGTACCTATCCGCACCGTGACCCTACGTGGCGCAAAGGCGCAGTGCGGCATCGGCAGCGGAATCACCTTTGACGCGAATGCCGAGGGCGAGTGGCAGGAATGGGCCAACAAGCAGGCCTTTGTGCAGCGCGCCAGCGCGCCGTTCGCGCTGCTGGAAACCCTGGCCCTGGTCGATGGCAGGCTGCGCAACCGCGCCGAGCACCTGGCGCGGATGGCCCAGGCGGCCGCGCATTTCGGCACGCCGTGGAACCCAGAGCATGTCGCGCACACCCTGGACAATTTGATCGCCGGCCGCCCAGAAAAGTCCTGGCGCGTGCGCTTGCTGCTGGACGCGCAAGGCCATGCTACCGCCGAGGCCTATGCGCTTGAAGCCTCGCCCGCGCGCGTGCGACTGCAGCTGGCGGACCGCCCACTGGCCGAGGCCTATGGCGAATTCGTGCGCTTCAAAACCACCCGCCGCGCCCACTACGACGCATTCACTACGCCGCCCGGCGTGTTCGACACCTTGCTGTGGAGCCCGGCTGGCGAAATCACGGAATGCACACGCGGCAATATCGCCCTGCTGCTGGACGGCCGCTGGGTCACGCCGCCGCTGGCCTGCGGCCTGCTGGGCGGCATAGGCCGGGCCGTAGCGCTGGCCGACGGCCGGCTGGAAGAAGCCGTGGTACGGGTAGACGACCTGCCGCGGGTACAGGCCCTGGCGTTCCTGAACAGCCTGCGCGGCTGGATAGACGCGGATTTGGTTTAGCTACGGTTTTTGTAGCTGCTGGCGCAGGTAGTGCCTGCGTCAGGACACGATTTCACAAAAATTTTCACATTACGCTGTACGCGGCCACTGCAGGCCATGTGGCAATTCACACGGCCCAAACACAAAATGAAGAACGCGCCTGCGGCTCAATCCTCTAGATTTAGAAGATGCATGCAGAACCAGGGGACGCAACACCAAGACATCGCCCTGGTCCGCGGGACAGGCGATATCGCCCACGGCATCTCGCATACGGAGGGCCTCAGCTGAATCTATTCGCCCAGCAAGATGGGAGCCTGACACAACCCGTAACGGGCCATCCTCCGTACCACAAACATCGAGGTGCAAACGTATTGCGACCAATTGCTCCAATACGGCTATGGGCGGCTGCACAAACAATGCGCCTTCCTTTTCTGACCAGCCACGCAGTTCGGGGGCATCCACATGTTCTGCCACGGGAATACTCAAATCCTGGTGGATAGCCACCAACCAATTACGCTCAGCCGATTTTTCAAAGTAGGTGCATTGGAGGGCCACCAATTTCGGGCCAATCAAGTTAGATAAAACCGTATGTTGGCGTAAGCGCTGAGCCAGCACAGCGCACCAAGCCTGCTGCAAAAGGCAGCGGGTACCACTCGTACCAGCGTCGAGCGCCAGCTTCCCCGCAATGGCACCGCACTCGTCAACAGAAAACACTTCTGGCACAAGCGCAAAACCGTTCTCTGCAAATGCATCGGCATTCATGGACGAGACTCCTTCACGCCCGCCAGTACCTGACAATTACGGCACCAGCACGGTGGGCTCAGACGATGCCGCCAGCTCCGGGTAGTCCCGGCTGAAGTGGCCGCCGCGGCTTTCCAGGCGGGAGCGGGCGCTGCGCACGATCAGGTCGGCCACCTGCACCAGATTACGCAGCTCCAGCAGGTCGCGGGTGACGTGGAAGCGGGCGTAGAACTCGTGGATTTCGCTCTGCAGCAGGGCGATGCGGTGGGCGGCGCGCTCCAGGCGCTTGGTGGTGCGCACGATGCCCACGTAGTCCCACATGAAGCGGCGCAGCTCGTCCCAGTTGTGCGACAGCACGACCAGCTCGTCGCTGTCGGTGACCTGGCTGTCGTCCCAGTCTGGCAGCTGGGGGGCGGGTTTACGGTCCAGCAGGGCCAGGGCTTGGGCGGCGGCGCGGGCAAACACCATGCATTCCAGCAGCGAATTGCTGGCCAGGCGATTCGCGCCGTGCAGGCCGGTGCAGGCGGTTTCGCCCAGCGCATACAGGCCGGGCACATCGGTGCGGCCCTGCAGGTCGGTCAGCACGCCGCCGCAGGTGTAGTGGGCGGCGGGCACCACCGGGATGGGCTGGCGGGCCATGTCGATGCCCAGCTCCAGGCAGCGCGCGTAGATGTTGGGGAAGTGCTCCAGCAAGAATTCCTTGGGCTGGTGCGAGATGTCGAGGTAGACGCAGTCGAAGCCGCCCTTCTTCATCTCGAAATCGATGGCGCGGGCCACCACGTCGCGCGGGGCCAGTTCGGCGCGTTCGTCGTGCTCGGGCATGAAGCGGCTGCCGTCGGGGCGCAGCAGGCGGCCACCTTCGCCGCGCACGGCTTCGGTGATCAGAAACGATTTGGCCTGTGGGTGGTACAGGCAGGTGGGGTGGAACTGGATGAATTCCATGTTCTCCACCGTGCAGCCGGCGCGCCAGGCGGCGGCAATGCCGTCGCCGGTGGCGGTATCGGGGTTCGAGGTATACAGATACACCTTGCCCGCGCCGCCGGTGGCCAGGATGGTGTTGGGCGCACTGAAGGTGCGCACGGTGTCGCTGTCGCCGTCCAGCGCATACAGGCCCACGCAGCCCTGCTCGGCTAGGCCCAGTTTGCTGCCCACGATCAGGTCCACCAGGGTGTGGTTTTCAAACAAGCTGATGTGCGGGTGGTGGAGCACCTGCTCGATCATGGTCTGCTGCACGGCCGCGCCGGTGGCATCGGTGGCGTGCACGATGCGGCGGTGGCTGTGACCGCCCTCACGGGTCAGGTGCAGCTGGCCGTCTTCCATGGAAAACGGCACGCCCATGGACTGCAGCCAGGCGATGCATTCGGGCGCGTGTTCGACCACGTAGCGGGTGGCATCCACATCGCACAGGCCGCCACCGGCCACCAGGGTGTCGTCCACATGGGCGGCAAAGCTGTCGCCCTGGCCCAGCACCGCCGCAATACCGCCCTGGGCCCAGGCGCTGGCGCCGTCGTTCAGGCCACGCTTGGTGAGTACCGCTACGCGGTGGGTGGGGGCCAGCAGCAGCGCGGCACTCAGGCCGGCCAGGCCGCTGCCCACGATCAAGACATCGAAATCCAGGGGGGATGGGGAAGACAACACGGTGGGATGGGTCCGGAAGCAAGCGGCAAATCGGAAAAGCCCCGGGGGCCCGGGGCACTGTGCGGACCGGATTGTCGCACCCTGGCGGTGCGGCTAAATTTCTATCTTGGAGCCCAGCTCGACCACCGCGTTGTTCGGCAGGCGCAGGAAGTCGGCCGCGTCGCTGGCGTTGTGGTGCATCTGGGCAAACAGCTTTTCACGCCAGGGCGCCATGCCGCCGCCCAGGGTAGGAATGACGGTGTCGCGCGACAGGAAGTAGCTGGTGGTCATGACCTCCAGCTCGCAACCACGGCCGCGGATCAGCTCCAGGGCACGTGGAACGTCCGGGCCGTTCTTGAAGCCGTAGTGGATGGTGACCTGCCAGCAGTTGTGGCCCAGGGCGATCACCTCCAGGCGCTTATCCATGCCCACCCAGGGAATCGGGTGGTTGTGCACGGTAACGAAGAGGTTGTTCTCATGCAGCACCTTGTTGTGCTTGAGGTTGTGCAGCAAGGCATTGGGCACCATGCCCTTGTCAGCGGTCATGAACACGGCAGTGCCTTCCACGCGCATGGGCGGGCTGATAAACACCGAGTCCAGAAAGCTTTGCAGGTCCATGGCGTTTTCACGCTGCTTGAGGGCCAGCAGCCGGCGGCCGTCCTTCCAGGTGGACATCACGATGTACAGAACAATAGCCATGGCCAGCGGAAACCAGCCGCCTTGCAGGATCTTCAGCGAATTGGACGCCAGGAAGACCACATCCACCACCAGGAAAAAACCGGTCGCAGCCAAGCACAACGGCAGGGAATAACCCCAACCGTAGCGCACCACAAAGAAGGTCAGCGCGGTGGTGATGACCATCAACAAGCTAACCGAAATGCCGTAGGCCGCAGCCAACGCATCGGACGAGCCGAACATCAGCACCGCCGCCACCACCCCGGCCAGCAGGGTCCAGTTGACTACCGGCACATAGATTTGTCCGGTGTCGCGTACCGAGGTGTGCAAAATGCTCAGGCGCGGCAAATAGCCCATCTGGATGGTTTGCTTGGTGGCTGAGAAGGCGCCGGAAATCAACGCCTGCGAGGCGATCACCGTGGCGGCAGTCGCCAGACCCACAGTCGGAATCAGTGCCCAGTCGGGAACCATCAGGTAAAAGGGGTTGTCAACAGCCGCCGGGTCCATCAACACCAGCGCGCCCTGGCCAAAATAATTGAGCGTCAGCGCCGGCATCACCACCGCAAACCAGGCAATACGGATGGGCTGTTTGCCAAAGTGCCCCATGTCGGCATACAGTGCCTCGGCTCCGGTCAGGCACAGGAACACCGCGCCCAACGTAATGAAGGCAATGTGCAGGTTCTGAAACGAGAATTTCAGCGCGTAAATAGGCGACAAGGCCATGAGCACGGCGGGGTAGCGCAGGATCTGGGCGACACCCATCACCGCCAGCAAACCAAACCACAGCAGTGTCACCGGGCCGAAAAACTTGCCGATGTCACCCGTACCCCGGCGCTGCACCATGAACAGCAGCACCAGGATCACCAGGGAAATGGCTTTCACGTAAGGCGCTGCGCCCGGTGTGATGATTTCCACGCCCTCGACCGCCGACAGCACGGAGATGGCCGGGGTGATCACGCCATCGCCAAAAAACAGTGCCAGGCCGAACACGCCCAGCATGAGCAAAGCTTGTCGCAGACGAGGGCTGGTCTTGACCGACTCCGCCGCCAGCGCCAGCAGGGCCATCAGCCCGCCTTCACCGTTGTTGTCGGCCCGCATGATGAGCACCACGTATTTGAGTGACACCACCACCATCAGAGCCCAGAAGAACAGGGACAGGACGCCGAGCACATTGAACTCGCTTACCTGCACATGGCCGTGGGCAAAAACTTCTTTGAATGCGTAGAGGGGAGAGGTACCGATATCGCCGTAGACCACACCGAGTGCACCGAGTGTGAGCGCCGTAAGCGAAGATTTTGAACTTTGCACAAATAAGGTCCCGCGGGGACGACCTCCATAAGGTCAGCGGGGTTCCATAAACTTTGGGAAGCGTATTTTGCGCCTTGCACAAGCGCTTTCAAGCCGGGCAGACTGTCTATTCGGGGGGAATTGAAAAAATGTTGCAATGCAGCAACTCATTCCCTCCGCCGCTTCAATCGTAGGTTTCAGCGTCCGGGTCGGTGGCTTCCAGCTCATAGCTGGCCGCCGCCATGGCTAGGCGCGCCACCACGCCATACATGTAAAAACGGTTCGGCGCGCTGGCGCCGGGGCGCACGCCCACCTGGGGCAGATGAGCGCTTTCGGCGAAGGCCAGCGGCACATAGCTGGAACCCGGTGCGTTGAGGTATTCGTCCACCCCGCGCTCGGCATGGATGCGGTAGAAACCGCCCACCACGTAGCGGTCCATCATGTAAACCACGGGCTCGGCCACGGCGTCGTTGATGCGCTCGTTGGTCAGCACACCCTCCTGGATGATGGTGTCGCGCACCGGCAGATCGTCCTTGCGGGTCTTGGCACGGTGGTGCAACACGGCCAGATCCTTGACGTCGCGCACCGTCAAAATGCCCATACCAGGGGCACCGAAGTCGGACTTGACGATGACAAACGGCTTCTCGTGGATGCCGTATTCCTTGTATTTGCGCCGAATCTTGCCCAACAAGGCGTCCACATTGGTGGTCAGGCAGTCCATGCCGTGGCCTTCGGCCATGTCCACCGCGCCGCATTGGTTGAACATGGGGTTGATCAGCCAGGGGTCTATGCCCAGCAGCTTGCCCAAGCGCTTGGCCAGCTCTTCGTAACTGCGGAAATGGGTGCTTTTGCGCCGCACCGAGCCACCCGCGTGCAGCGGCGGCAGGAGGTACTGCTCGTGCAGGTCTTCCAGAATGCCCGGAGGGCCGGCCGACAGGTCGTTGTTCAGCAGAATCGTGCAAGGGTCGAAATCCTTCAGACCCAGGCGGCGCTTGCTGCGCACCACCGGCTCCAGTGTGACCTGCTCGCCATTCGGCAAATTGATGGTCTTGGCTTCCTTTACGTCGGGGCTGATGGAGCCAATGCGTACGTTCAGGCCAGCCATGTGGAAGATGCGCTGCAGCTGCGCCAGGTTCGCCAGGTAGAAGGTACTGCGCGTATCGTTTTCGGCAATCAGCAGCAGGTTCTTGGCCTCGGGGCAGATCTTCTCGATGGCGGCCATGGCCGACTGTACGGCCAGGGGCAGCATTTGCGGCGTCAGGTTGTTCCAGCTGCCGGGAAACAGGTTGGTATCCACCGGTGCCAGCTTGAAACCGGCGTTGCGGATATCCACCGCGCAATAAAACGGCGGGGTGTGCTCCATCCACTCCAACCGAAACCAGCGCTCAATGGCGGGCATGGAGTCCAGGATGCGCTGCTCCAGTTCATTGATAGGGCCGGTCAGCGCAGTAATGAGATGGGGAACCATGGGTTTTTCTTTGAAGGGTATAAGCGCATTGTAGGAAGCTGGCAAGACAGACCCGGCGCTAGGCAGCCGGATGGGTCAACGCAAAAATCCCTGCACGCGCGAGGCATTGGCACAGAATATGCGGATTCTTTGCGGCTCTGCAAGATGCAGCCGCCGCCCATTCGCAACTTTTTCCCCACCCCTGCACCTGCCATGGCTTTTCGCTCCTTTTGCTTGTCCACTTGTATGGTCTTTTGCTGCAGCCTGACGGCAGGTGCCGGCACGCTGGAAAACATCCGCGCCAGTGGTGAAATCACCCTGGCGCACCGCAATGCATCCATTCCCTTCTCGTATGTGGAAGCCGACGGCCGCCCCATGGGCTATGCCCTGGACCTGTGCCTGAAAGTGGTGGAGGCCATCAAGCACGAATTGAAAATGGACAAGCTGGCGGTGAAATACCTGCTGGTCACGCCCGACAAGCGCCTTAGCGCCATCTCCGAGGGCCAGGCCGCGATGGAATGCGGCTCCACCACCAACAATGCGGAACGCCGCAAGACGGTGGACTTCACGATTCCGCACTTTATCTCCAGCGCACGTCTGCTGGTGCGCAGCAACGACCACATCGAATCCCTGGCCCAACTGGCGGGCAAGACCGTGGTCTCGACCAAGGGTACGACGCCGCTGGAGCGCCTGCGGCGCATCAACAACGAGCAGTCGCTGCACATCAATGTGGTGGAGGCCGCCGACCACGCACAGGCCTTCGCTATGGTGGCCGCCGGCCAAGCCGCGGCGTTCGCGATGGACGACGTGCTGCTGTCGGGTCTGCGGGCCAATGCCAGCAAGCCTGAGGACTTTGTGGTGACGGGCAAGCCGCTGACCATCGAGCCCTACGCCATCATGCTGCCCAAGGACGACGCGCCGTTCAAGAAAGTAGTGGACCAGGAAATGCGCCGCATCATCCAGAGCGGTGAGATCAACGCCCTGTACGCGCGCTGGTTCCAGCTACCGATACCGCCCAAGGGCATCAACCTGGCACTGCCCATGCCCTATATGTTGCGCGACTCGTTCAAGTACCCTAGCGATAAGGTAGGCGACTTGAATTAGCCGCGCACCTCGCCCTGGCCTAAGACCACATATTTGAGCGAGGTCAGGCCAGCCAGACCGACCGGACCGCGGGCGTGGAACTTGTCGGTGCTGATGCCGATTTCTGCGCCCAGACCGTACTCGAAGCCATCGGCAAAACGGGTGCTGGCGTTCACCATCACGCTGGCCGAATCTACCTCGCGCAGGAACGCTTGAGCATGCATGTGGTCGCGCGTGAGGATGGCGTCGGTGTGGTGGGATGAGTACTGGTTGATATGGGCAATCGCCTCGTCGACACCTTCGACGATCTTGATGCTAATGACCGGCGCCAGGTACTCCTCGGACCAGTCCTGCTCGGTGGCGGCCACGATATTTGCTACATCTTTGGTAGCTGCATGTGCAGACAGTATCTGCACCGCAGCCGGATCACATCGCATTTCCACGCCCTTGGCGGCATAAATGGCGCCGATCAATGGTAGGAACTCGGCCGCCACGCCACGCGCCACCAGCAGGCCCTCGGTGGCGTTGCAGGGGCTGTATTTTTGCGTCTTGGCGTTGTCGGCCACCTTCACCGCCATGGCGATGTCGCAGGGGTCGTCCACATACACATGGCAGTTGCCGTCCAGGTGCTTGATCACCGGCACCTTGGCGTCACGGCTGATGCGCTCGATCAGGCTCTTGCCGCCGCGCGGGATGATTACGTCCACGTACTGGGGCATGGTGATGAGTTGGCCCACGACTTCGCGGTCGGTGGTCTGCACCAGTTGCACCGCGTCGGCGGGCAGGCCGGCTTCGACCAGGGCTTGCTGCACCAGCAGGGCCAGAGCCTTGTTGGAGTCGATCGCCTCGGAGCCGCCGCGCAGAATGCAGGCATTGCCGCTCTTGATGGACAGGCTCGCGGCCTCGATGGTCACATTCGGGCGGCTCTCGAAGATCATGCCGAACACGCCGATCGGCACGCGCATCTGACCCACGCGGATGCCGCTGGGCTGCTGCTGCAGGCCGATGATCTCGCCGATGCTGTCGGGCATGGCGGCCAGTTGCTCGCAGCCCTGGGCGCAGGTTTCCAGCGTCTGCGGGCTGAGCTTGAGGCGGTCCACCATGGGCGCGGCCAGGCCGGCGGCGCGGGCGCGGTCCAGGTCCTTGGCATTTTCAATCTGCAGCGCGGCGGTGCTATCGCGCAGCAGGCGGGCCAGGGTGCGCAATGCTATGTTTTTAGCAGCTGCTTGCGCACGCGCCATCTGCGCAGAAGCCACTTTTGCTTGCAAACCCAAAGTCTGGGTGTATTCGGCGATGTTCAGAGCGTTCATCGCCCTATTTTCTCACGCAAGAATATTTAGCGCCCGGCTGGGGGCACACAAGCCTGGCACAGCATGCCGGCGAGACGGTGCAGAGCCTGCCAGGAATCGGCCGGCCAATTCGGCAGCTTCAGGCCTTTGACGATGCCATCCACCTGGTGCGCGGCCGCCAGCAGCTCGGCGATGGTGTGGGCGCCCAGGCGTGGCAGCACGCGCTCAAACAAGCGCTCTTTGGCGCCCCAGACGCGGTTGTCGCGCAGCGCCATGGGCAGGGGCTTGCCGGCGTCCATGGCGTCTTTCACACGCTTGAGCGCGCGGATGTCTTCGGCAATCGCCCAGTGCACCAGCACCTCGGCCTCGCCCTCGGCCTGCAGGCCGTCGAGCATGCGCTGCACCCGCAGGCGCTGGCCGGCCAGCACGGCCTCGGACAGCTTGAACACGTCGTAACGGGCCACGTTCAGCACCGCGGCCTCTACCTGCTGCCATTGCAGCTCGCCCGCCGGGTACAGCAGGGCTAGCTTCTGGATTTCCTGGTGCGCGGCCAGCAGATTGCCCTCGACCCGGTCGGCAAAGAACTGCAAAGTGCGCTGGCCCTCGACACCGGCTTCGACACGCTGCCCCTGTGCCTGTAGGCGCTGGGCGATCCATTGCGGCAGGGCGCCGCGCTCCACCGGCTCCACCTGCACCGTCACGCCGTAACGCTCCAGCGCCACAAACCAGGCGGCGGACTTGGCCTGCTTGTCCAGGCGCGGCAAGACCACCAAGGTCAGGGTGTCGGTATTGCCCTCAGCCTGCTCGGCCAGGCGCTGCAAGGCCGGGCTGCCCTCCTTGCCCGGCTTGCCGGACGGGATGCGAACCTCCAGCATCTGCTTGTCAGCAAACAGGCTGAGCGAGCCACCGGCGGCCAGCACCTCGCTCCAATCGAAATGCGCGCCGGACACGGTATGCACCGTGCGCTCGGTAAAGCCCTGGCTGCGCGCCACGGCACGGATCGCGTCCAGTGCCTCCTGCACCAGCAGCGGCTCGTCGCCGTGCAAGGTGTAGAGCGAGCGCAGGCCTTTCTGCAGCTGCGCCGTGAGTTGGCCGGGAGCCAGTTGCATCGCGGCGGCTAGAGTTCTTTGACGGAGCCAAGCCGACGCATGATCTGCTGCACCACGTCGGTCTGCATGCTGCGGTACAGCAGTTGCTCTTCGGCTTCCTTGGACAGAGCCGTGCTTTCCGAGTAGCTGATATCGCGCTGCTGCACGATCTCGGAATCGGGGATCAGCTCTTTGCCGTCTGGCGTGCGCAGGCGGAACTTCATGCGCACGCGCAGCTGGAATTCACGCACCTGGCCCGACGAGGTGAGCGAGGCCACGGTTTTCTCGCGCTGGTCTTGCAGCACCTCCAGCACCACCTGGGCCGTCGCCAACTTGGCCGGGTCGGTGATGACCTCGACCTTGCCGCTGGCCTTGATATTGCGCTTGAGCTCAATGCCCAGCGAAGACGCCTCGGCCACACGCACAAAAATAGTGGTGAACGCATAGTTGGGTGCCTGGCGCAGCTGGAAGCCGCAGCCCACCAGGCCCAATGCGGAAAGTGCGGGCAGTGTCAGAAGCAGGCGGCGGCGCATCACAGCACCAGGTTCACCAGGCGCCCGGGCACCACGATGATTTTTTTAGGTGCCGCTCCAGCGGCGATCTTGGTAAACGCCTCGCAGGCCAGGGCCGCAGCTTCGATCTCGGGCTTGGCGGCAGTGGCGGCCACAAAGATGGAGCCGCGCAGCTTGCCGTTGACCTGCAGCATCAGTTCAATTTCGTCCTGCACCAGGGCCAGCGGGTCCACCACCGGCCAGGGCGCATCCAGCAGGTCGCCAAAACGGTCTGCGTAGCCGAGCTCAGTCCACAGCGCATGGGTGATGTGGGGCGTTGCCGGGTACAGGCAGCGCAGCAGGATGCTGAAAGCCTCGATCAGCGCCACCTGGGCACCGGCGGAGTCCTGCGCCTTGAAGTCTTCCAGCGCGTTCAGCAGCTTCATGCAGCCGGACACCACGGTGTTGTATTGCATGCGCTGGTAGTCGTAGTCCACCTGGCGCAGCACGGTGTGCACCTCCAGCCGCAAGGCCTTGGCCTCCTTGCTGAATTCCACATCTTTCAGGCTGCTAGCGCCCGTAACACTTGCGACAGCCGCTACGGAATCCATAGCAGCCAGCTTGACGCCGAAGTTCCACACACGGCGCAGGAAACGGTAGCTGCCTTCAACAGACGCGTCATTCCACTCCAGCGTGGCTTCGGGCGGCGCGGTGAACATGGTGTACAGGCGGGCCGTGTCGGCGCCGTACTTCTCGATCAGGTCCTGCGGGTCGACGCCGTTGCTCTTGCTCTTGCTCATGGTGGTGAGCTCGTAGTCCAGCAGTGTGCCGTCGGCCTTCAGCGTGCCGCCGACGATCTGGTCGCGCTCGTTGCGCTTCACATCGACTTCGCTTTCCCAGTGGTACTGGATGCCACCGCTGGCCGGCTTGTGCGAGAAGGCGCCGTTCAGCACCATGCCCTGGGTCAGCAGTTTGCTGAAAGGCTCGTCCACCTGAACCAAGTCCAGGTCGCGCATCACCTTGGTCCAGAAGCGTGCGTACAGCAGGTGCAGGATGGCGTGCTCGATGCCACCGATGTACTGGTCCATGGGCATCCAGTAGTTGGCGCCCTCGGCCACCATCTTGTCGGCGTTGTGCGGGTCGCAGTAGCGCATGAAGTACCAGCTGGAATCCACAAAGGTGTCCATGGTGTCGGTCTCGCGCCGGGCCTTGGCGCCGCAGATCGGGCACACCACGCCAGCGTGGAAGCCTTCGTGCTTGTTCAGCGGGTTGCCAGAGCCGTCGGGGATGCAGTCCTGCGGCAGCACTACCGGCAGATCCTTCTCGGGCACCGGCACCGCGCCGTGTTCTTCGCAGTGGATGATGGGGATGGGCGTACCCCAGTAGCGCTGGCGGCTCACGCCCCAGTCGCGCAGACGCCAGGTGGTCTTCTTCTCGCCCAGGCCCTTGACCTGCAGCGCGTGGGCCACAGCATTCACCGCGTCCTGGAAGCCCAGGCCGCTGAAGCTGTCGGAATTGATGGTGACGCCGCGCTGCTTGTCGCCGTACCAGTCGTTCCAGTGGTGGTAGTCGTAATGCAGGTGGTCTACATGCACTACCTGGACGATGGGCAGCTCGTACTTCAGCGCGAAGGCGAAGTCGCGCTCGTCGTGGGCGGGTACACCCATCACGGCGCCGTCGCCATAGCCCATCAGCACATAGTTGCCAACCCAGACGTCGATCTTGTGGCCATTCAACGGGTGGATGACTTGCAGGCCGGTGGGCATGCCTTCTTTTTCACGCACTGCCAGCTCGGCCTCGGTGGTGCCGCCCTGCTTGCAGCTCTCAATGAAGGCCGCCAGCTTGGGATTGGTTTGGGCCGCATGCGTGGCCAGCGGGTGCTCGGGCGCCACGGCGCAAAAGGTCACGCCCATGATGGTGTCGGCACGGGTGGTGAAGACATACATCTTGCCGTCGCCGATCAGCTGGCCGCTGCTGTCCTGGATGGTGTGCGGGAAGGCGAAACGCACGCCTTCGCTCTTGCCGATCCAGTTCTCCTGCATCAGCTTGACTCGCTCGGGCCAGCCGGGCAGATCGTCCTTGACCTGGCCCAGCAGCTCGTCGGCGTAGTCGGTGATCTTCAGGTAGTAGCCGGGGATTTCACGTTTCTCGACCACGGCACCGGTACGCCAGCCCTTGCCGTCGATGACCTGCTCGTTGGCCAGCACGGTCATGTCCACCGGGTCCCAGTTGACCACCTGGGTCTTGCGGTAGGCAATGCCCTTGTCCAGCATCTTCAGGAACAGCCACTGGTTCCACTTGTAGTACTCGGGCGTGCAGGTGGCGACCTCGCGGCTCCAGTCGATGGCCAGGCCCATGGCCTGCATCTGCTTCTTCATGTAGGCGATGTTGTCGAAGGTCCACTGCGCGGGCGGTACACCGTTCTTCATCGCCGCGTTTTCAGCCGGCAGGCCGAAAGCGTCCCAGCCCATGGGCATGAGCACGTTGTAGCCCTGCATGCGCAGCTGGCGCGCCAGCATGTCGTTGATGGTGTAGTTGCGCACATGGCCCATGTGCAGCTTGCCGCTGGGGTAAGGCAGCATGGAGCAGGCGTAGAACTTCTTCTTGGATGCATCTTCGGTGACGCGGTAGGCGTCGCGGCCATTCCAATAGTTTTGCGCAGACGGTTCGACGTCGAGATGGTTGTATTTTTCGAGCATGGCAGGCGTAAAAAGCGGGAAGAAGCAGAAAGACGGGGCGGCACACAAGCCGCAAGGGGCTGATTTTAGGGCGTGGCCGTGGGCTGGGCCACAAATCCTATGCGATTCAGGCCGGCGGCCTGCGCGGCACCCATGACTTCCACCACGCGGCCATAGGGCACGGTGGTATCGGCACGCAATTGCACCTCGGTATCAGGGTTTTGCTCGGCTACGGCGGCCAGTTGGGTCGCCAGTTGGGCCGCGTTGACCGGCTTGTCGTCCAGAAAGGCCTGGCCGGACTTGTCCACCACCAAGGTGACAGACTGGGGCGCGGCCTGCGACTTGGCCGCATCGGTCTTGGGCAGGTCCAGCTTGATGGAGCTGGACAGCAGCGGCGCGGTGATGATGAAGATCACCACCAGCACCAGCATCACGTCCACCAATGGCGTCATATTGATGTCGCTCATGGGCTCGGAACCCTTGGTGCGCTCAAGACGGCCGAATGCCATGGTGGGTCTCAGGCCTTAGGCCGTATGGCTGGCCAACAGCTCGCGCAGGTCGCGGGCAAAACCTTCCAGATCGGCCTCGATGCTGCCGATCAGGCGTCCAAACACGTTGTAGGCCAGCACCGCCGGAATTGCCACTGCCAGGCCGGCGGCCGTCATCACCAGAGATTCGCCCACCGGGCCGGCCACCTTGTCGATGCTGATCTGGCCTTCGAGTGCGATGGCGCCGAGCGCGTGGTAAATGCCCCAGACCGTGCCCAGCAGGCCGACAAACGGCGCAGTGGAACCCACGGTAGCCAGCAATACCTGGCCAAACTGCAGCTTGTGCAGCACGGCATGCAAGGCATTGCGCAACACGCGGGTCAGTTGCTGGGCGCGGTCACCGGCTGCGGCCAAGGTACCACTTGCTTCCATTTTTGTAGCTGCAACCAAAGGTAGTACGAGCGCCAGAGGGTCAAAAGACACCAGACGTTCCGAGGCCTCGGCCACGCTAGGCGACTGCCAAAACGCAGCGGTGCTGCGGGCCACGTCGGTGCGCGCACGACGCAGCAGCCAGCCCTTCCAGAAAATCACCATCCAGCTGGCCACAGACATGCACAAAAGCACGAGCGCCACGATGCGGCTGACGATGTCGCCCCGCATCAGCACCTGTAGCGGGTCCATGGTGTTATTTCAGGCCCAAGACGTCGAACATGTCGAACAAGCCCTTGCGCTTGTCAGCCAGGAAGCGCACAGCACGCAGGCTGCCCTGTGCGTAAGTCACACGGCTGGACGACTTGTGGCTGATCTCGATACGCTCGCCAATGCCAGCAAACAGCACGGTGTGGTCGCCCACGATGTCGCCACCGCGGATAGTGGCGAAGCCAATGCTGGACGGGTCGCGCTCGCCGGTGATGCCTTCACGGGCGTACACGGCGCAGTCTTTCAGATCACGGCCCAGCGCATCGGCAATCACTTCGCCCATCTTCAGCGCGGTGCCGGACGGTGCATCCACCTTGTGGCGGTGGTGGGCCTCGACGATCTCGATGTCGTAGCCGGTGGACAGGGCCTTGGCGGCCATTTCCAGCAGCTTCAGGGTGACGTTCACGCCGACGCTCATATTCGGCGCCAGCATGATGGCGATATCTTGCGCGATGTCGGCGATTTCGGCCTTTTGCTCGTCGCTGAAACCGGTGGTACCCACTACGGCGTTCACACCCAGGCTGCGGCAGATGCGCAGATGGTGCATGGTGCCTTCGGGCCGGGTGAAGTCGATCAAGGTACGGGCATTCTGCAGGCCGGCCTTCACGTCGGCCGTAATGGCCACACCGGTGCTATGGCCCAAAAATGCAGCGGCATCGACGCCGATATTGGGGTCGGTAGCCAAACCCAGGGCGCCAGCCAGCACGCAGTCGTCGGCATTGTGGATGGCCTCCACCAGCATGCGGCCCATACGGCCAGAAGCGCCAGCAACGGCAATCGCGTGGGGCACGCCCGCCGTGGTGGCCTGTAAGGAAAGAGAATCGGTCATGGAAAAGCCAGAATTAAGGCGCCGCAGGGGCTTCTAAAGGGGGGTAGGTTGTGGCCGCCGTCACCGGGGCGGCGGGCGCTTGCGGAGCAGATGCGGCAGCGGCGGGCGCGGGAAAGGACTTCAGGCTGCTTTCATCGGCCTCCAGCAGAGGCACCGTCTTGACAGGACGGGAGCGGGCCAGCAAGCCCACGAATTCGCTCTCGCTGGGCATGGGGTCGCCTTCTACACGGTCTACCGCATCACCCTTGAAATACACAGTCAGCTGGCGCGACTGGGGCTCGGTACCTTGGCGATCCAAGGTAAAGACATAGTCCCAACGGTCGGCATGGAAGACGCTTTGCAGCAAAGAGGTCCCCAGAATGTCCTTGACCTGCTCGCGGGACATGCCGGGCTTGATGGCCTCAACCTGCTCCTTGGAAACAAAATTACCTTGCACCACTTCTATCTTGTAGGGCGACACGACAGCCAGCAAACTACGCGTTTTCGTATCCACTCCGCTGCACGCCGCCGAGGCCGCGCAGACAGCAAGCACAAGGGCGCAACGGGTACCGCGCAATAAAGGTTCGAACATGGATAAAGGCTCTGGCGATATGATCAAACGATTGTAGCGGCTGCCTCCCAGCCACCCCGCCCCCGAAAGATACGACACCATGGCCAACATCGACGAGCTCAAAAATACCGGCCTCAAAGCCACCCTGCCACGACTGAAGATTCTGGAGATTTTCCAGAAAGGCGAACTGCGCCACATGACGGCAGAAGATGTATTCCGGGTTTTACTGCTGGAGCATTCAGACATCGGCCTGGCCACCGTCTACCGCGTGCTAACCCAGTTTGAACAAGCCGGGATTTTGTCGCGTAGCAACTTCGAATCGGGCAAGTCGGTGTACGAGCTGAACGAAGGCCACCACCACGACCACTTCATCTGCACATCCTGCAGCAAGGTGGAAGAGTTTTACGACGCAGAAATCGAGCAGCGCCAAAAAATCGTGGCCAAGGAAAAAGGCTGGACGGTGCAGGACCACGCCATGTCGCTGTACGGACTGTGCGCCGACTGCAGCAAAAAGCAGGCTTAAAAACCTGCTCAAGGGCCTGAAAGGCCCTAGCCCTCGTTTTCCATGGCCTTGCGGTGGCGCTCGACAAACTCTTGGTAGGTGTCAATGCCACGCAGCTGCAAGATCGTATTGCGCACGGCCGCCTCGACCAGCACGGCGATGTTGCGGCCAGCCACCACCTGGATGATGACCTTGCGCACCGGCACACCCAGCACATCCTGGGTCAGCGGCTCGTAAGGTAGGCGCTCATACTCGCGCTCCATGGTCTCCTTGCGTACCAGGTGCACGATGAGCTTGAGCCGCATCTTGCGCCGCACCGCGGTCTCGCCAAAGATGCCACGGATATCCAGCAAACCAATGCCGCGCACTTCCAGCAGGTTTTGCAGCAGCTCGGGGCAGCGACCTTCAATGGTGGTCTGGTTGATACGGTACAGATCCACTGCATCGTCGGCCACCAGGCCATTGCCACGTGAAATCAGCTCCAGGCCCAGCTCGCTTTTGCCCAGGCCGGATTCACCGGTGATCATCACGCCCAGGCCCAGAATGTCCATGAACACGCCGTGCATCGAGGTGCGGTCGGCGAAATGTTTGGACAGATAGGCGCGTAGCACGTCAATCACGAAGGCCGATGAATCCTGGGTGGAAAACATCGGGATTTGCGCGCGTTCGCACATGGACAGCAGTGCGTCCGGTGCTGCCTGGCCATCGGCAATCACCAGCACCGGCGGCTCCAGCGTGACGATGCGGGCGATGCGGCGCGCGCAGTCCTCACCAGAGGCGCTGGTCAGGTAAGCGACTTCGCGCTCACCCAGAATCTGCACACGGTAGGGGTGGATGTAGTTCAGGTAGCCGACCAGATCGGCACCAGAACGGGCCGCACGCACAGCCACCTCGTCAAAACGCCGCTCCGAAGCACCGAGACCCGCAATCCACTCCCAGCGCAACAGGCCACGAAAAGCTTCAAACAGGACGTCAGCGCTGACGACGGTGGGTTTCAAAGACGGTACCGACCCTGAACGCTATTAAACAGCCAACAGACTAGGCGGGTTGCGCCGACTGCCAGGTGCTGATCAGGCCGTGCAGGGCCGCAGCGTCTTCGGCAGTCTTGATTTTTTCACGCAGGGGCGCGTCGCTGAGCAGCTCGGCGATTTCCGACAGGATTTCCAGATGTTTCTGGGTTGCAGCCTCGGGCACCAGCAAAAAAATCAACAGGCCCACGGGCAATTCGTCGGGTGCATCAAAACCGATGGGCTGGGCCAACTGCACCACAGCGGCCATGGGCGACTTCAGCCCCTTGATGCGTCCGTGCGGGATGGCCACCCCATGCCCTAAACCGGTGGAGCCCAGACGCTCTCGGGCAAACAGGCTGTCCGTGATCAGGGCGCGACTCAGGCCGTGCAGGTTTTCAAACAGCAAGCCGGCTTCTTCAAAAGCACGCTTTTTGCTGGACGCGTCAACGCTCACGAGCACTTGAGCGGAGGGCAGGATGGAGGCGAGTCGGTTCATGGTGGGGAGTGAATTATGCACGTGCTGCGTCGCACAACAAAAAAGCCGCCTGATTATGCGGGCGGCTTTGTGGTTGGCGCGCAGCGCCCGAGACTACATCAGGCGCTTGGGCGCTTCATGGTGGTGGTCTTGCACACGGTCTTTGTGGCGTCCCACCTGGCGATCCAGCTTGTCGACCAACTCGTCCACGGCAGCATACAAATCCGCATGGGAGCTCTCGGCGAACATGTCATTGCCTTTGACGTGGATGTTGCACTCGGCGCGTTGTCGTCCCTGCTTTTCCTTTTGCTTCTCGATTGTCAGAAGAACTTTGACATCCACCAGTTGGTCAAAATGCCGGGTTATTCGGTCTAGCTTGGTGGTCACGTAGCTACGCAGTGCGGGAGTCACCTCCAGATGGTGTCCGCTGATCGTCAAGTTCATGTACAGCCTCCTAGTGCATTACTTTCACCGTTGAAAGTCGATTAACTATGCGCCCGATACAGGCGGAACGCAAGCACTAACCCGACCTGATGACATGGCTGTTACAACGGCTAACGAAAACGTGAATAAGTACGCCAATACACCATTCAACACCGCAAAACGCACACCAAAACCAGCACTTTTGCGATGCCATAATCCATAGCATTACCACATCGGAAATAACCCATGGAAAGCATACCTAGTCGGTAGCTTTCACCTCCCTGCGCTGCACGGGGGGTTGAAAGCCAACCCATTCCCCCGCCCGTAGCCATCATTTCCAGGGAGTGCCCCATGCTCAATATTTTTTCGCTCGCCAACGGTCGTTTATTCCAGGAGGAAATCGAATCGCTGGAAGAGCTGTCCCGTTTTCAACCGATCTGGGTCGACCTGGAGTCGCCGACGCTGGAAGAAAAGCGCTGGATCAAGCAGTACTACGGCCTGTCCATACCCGAAGACGCGATGGACGAAGATATCGAAGAATCGGCCCGGTTCTATCAGGAAGACAACGGCGAACTACATATCCGCAGCGACTTCTTGGTAGCCGACGAATCCGACCCGCGTACCGTGCGGGTGGCTTTCATCCTGAACCAACACAACACCGAGCTGAAAAGCCGCGGCGTACTGTTTTCCATCCACGATGAAGACGTGCCCGTATTCCGTCTGCTGCGCATGCGCGCGCGCCGGGCACCAGGCTTGATCGAAGACGCGAAAGAAGTTTTACTGAAACTTTTCGATGCCGACGCAGAGTACTCCGCCGACACACTGGAAGACATCTACGTGGACCTGGAAAAGGTCAGCCGCCGGGTACTGGCCGGCAATATGACCGACGCCTTGGCGGGCGAGGTACTGGCTTCTATCGCACGGCATGAGGATTTGAACGGCCGCATCCGCCGCAACATGATGGACACCCGCCGCGCCTTGAGCTTCATGATGCGCAGCAAGATGCTGAATGCCGAGCAGTTTGAAGAGGCCCGCCAGATCCACCGCGACATAGACTCACTGGACTCGCACACCGCCTTCCTGTTCGACAAGATCAACTTCTTGATGGACGCCACCGTCGGTTTCATCAACATCAATCAGAACAAGATCATCAAGATCTTCTCGGTGGCCAGCGTGGCCCTGCTGCCGCCGACCCTGGTGGCCAGCGTCTACGGCATGAATTTGAAATTCCCTGAGTTGGAATTTTTGGGCGGCTGGAGCTACCCCTATACCGTCACACTGATGGTGGCCAGCGCACTGGTACCCATGTGGTACTTCTACAAACGGGGATGGCTAACTTAGCCCAAGCGCTGCACAAATTCTGTGAGGATGGCCTGCGCATAGCGGCTGGCCACTGTGCGGACGAACTCGGGAAAGTCCACATGCGCGCTGTCGTCGGCGCGGTCGGAGATGGTGCGCATGGCGGCAAAGGGAATGCCGTAGTCATGGCAAACCTGGGCCACGGCGGCGCCTTCCATTTCCACGGCCAAGGCTTCATGGCCGGCGCCACGCAAAACAGCTTGCAAGCGCTGCACTTCAGTGGCGGCAGAGACGAAACGGTCACCGCTGGCCACCAAGCCATGGTGCACTTGGGGCTTGGATGCATTTAAAGAAAAAAGGCCGCTGGCGCAGGAAATACCTGCGCTAGCCGCTTGCAAAAGCATAGCAGTCTGCACCGGATCGCAGGCAAAGCGAGCCTGGCCATAGAGCGGTATTTCGAAGGTGGGAAACAGCGGTGCCGCGTTCATGTCGTGCTGGATGAAGTCGCGGGCCACCACCACGTCCCCCACCTGCACGCCCTCGCCTACGCCTCCGGCCACGCCGGTAAAGACGATGCAGCTGACCTGGAATTTCTCGATCAGCGCCGTGGCCGTGGTGGCCGCCGCCACCTTGCCTATGCGCGAAAGCGCCAGCACCACCGATTGGCCGTGCCAGACGCCCAGGCCAAATTCACGCCCAGCGTGTTGCACACGCCGGGGCTGCTCCAGCTGCTCGAAAATGCCCTGCTGCTCCTCGGCCAGGGCACTCAAGATGGCCAGGGTCATGCCTTGCTGCGCAGCTCGCGGCGCAGGATCTTGCCCACCGGGGTCTTCGGCAGCTCGGTGCGGAACTCGATGACGCGCGGCTGCTTGTAGCCGGTGAGCTTGGCCTTGCAGTATTCGCGTACCTGGGCTTCGGTCAGCTCGGGGTTTTTCTTCACGATCACCAGCTTCACGGCTTCGCCTGTCTTTTCGTCAGGCACGCCCACACAGGCACACTCCAGCACGCCGGGCATGGCCGAGACCACGTCTTCCACCTCGTTCGGGTAGACGTTGAAGCCGCTGACCAGCACCATGTCCTTTTTGCGGTCCACGATCTTGAAGAAGCCACGCTCGTCCATGGTGCCAATGTCGCCGGTTTTGAAATAGCCGTCGGCCGTCATGGCCGATGCGGTTTCGTCCGGGCGCTGCCAGTAGCCGGCCATGACCTGCGGGCCTTTGATGGCGATCTCGCCCGGCTGGCCCATGGGTACTTCCACACCCGCATCGTCCAGCAACTTGAAATAGGTGCTGGGAAGGGGCACACCAATCGAGCCGCTGTAGGACTTGCTGGTGGGCGGGTTGCAGCTGGCAGTGGGCGAGGTTTCACTCAGCCCGTAGCCTTCGGTGATGGGGCAGCCGGTCTTCTCCAGCCAGAGCTTGGCCACGGCCGCCTGCACCGCCATGCCCCCGCCAATAGACACCTTCAAATGGCTCCAGTCCACGGTATTGAAGTCGGGGTGGTTGGCCAGGCCGTTGAACAGGGTATTCACCGCCGGCAGGCTGTGGATGCGGTGCTGCGACAGCTCCTTCAGCACGGCCTTGAGGTCGCGCGGATTCGGAATCAGGATCAGCTTGCCGCCGGTGCGCATGGACAGCATCATGCCCACGGTAAAAGCGAAGATGTGGTACAGCGGCAGCGCGCAAACGCTGGTGGGCTGTTCGTCAGCGGGTACAGCATCCATCACCGGTTGGTTCCAGGCCTCGGACTGCAATACGTTGGCGATCACATTGCGGTGCAGCAGCACCGCACCCTTGGACACGCCGGTGGTACCGCCGGTGTACTGCAGCACGGCCACATCGTCGTGCTGCACCGGTACCGGTTTGAAGACACCTTGGCTGCCCTTTTCCAATGCTGCATTGAAGCGCACCGCGCCCGGCAACTGGAACGGCGGCACCAGCTTCTTGAGCTTGCGCACCACGTAGTTGACCAGTGCGCCCTTGAGCAACCCCAATTGGTCGCCCATGGCGCACAACACCACGTGTTTCACCGGCGTGGCAGCGATGCAGTGCTCCAGCGTGGCGGCAAAGTTCTCCAGAATCACGATGGCCTTGGCGCCCGAGTCCTTGAGCTGGTGCTCCAGCTCACGCGGGGTGTACAGCGGGTTCACATTGACCAGCACCAGGCCGGCCCGCAGCAGAGCTGCCACGGCCACCGGGTACTGCGGCACATTGGGCATCATCACCGCCACGCGATCGCCCTTGACCAGGCCCAGACCTTGCAGATAGGCGGCGAACTTGCGGCTCAGCGCATCGGTCTCGCTGTAGCGCAAGTCCTTGCCCATGAAGCTGTAGGCCGTGCGGTCGGCATACTTCTGGAAGCTCTCCTCGATCAGCGCCTGCAATGAGGGGTAGCACGCCGGATCAATGTCGGCGGGTACGCCCGGTGGGTAGCTGTTGAGCCAAATGCGCTCGGTCATTCACGTTCCTTCAAAAATACATACACACAGCAATTAGCCCAGAACAGCGCGGAACCGGCTTTGCCGGGCCGCTGCTGTTGCCACCGGCAAGGGGGTTGGAGGCCACACGAAGTGGGCAAGCCTATTCAATGGCCTTGACCATATCCTCGACCACCTTCTTGGCGTCGCCAAACACCATCATGGTCTTGTCCATGTAGAACAGCTCATTGTCCAGCCCCGCGTAGCCGGCGGCCATACTGCGCTTGTTGACGATGATGGTCTTGGCCTTGTAGGCCTCCAGGATGGGCATGCCGTAGATCGGGCTGCCCTTCACATGCGCGGCCGGGTTCACCACGTCGTTGGCACCCAGGATGATGGCCACGTCGACCTGGCCGAACTCGCCGTTGATGTCTTCCATCTCAAACACCTGGTCGTAAGGGACCTCGGCCTCGGCCAGCAACACGTTCATGTGGCCTGGCATACGGCCGGCCACTGGGTGGATGGCGTATTTGACGTTGACGCCCTTCGCTGTGAGCTTTTGCGCCAACTCTTTGACTGCGTGCTGGGCCCGCGCCACGGCCAAGCCGTAGCCGGGCACGATGACCACGGTTTCGGCATTGCCCAGCACAAAGGCCGCATCGTCGGCGCTACCGCTCTTCACCGCGCGCTGCACAGCCGCGCCGGACGCTGCAGCCGCCGCATCGCCACCAAAGCCACCGCCGATCACATTGAAGAACGAGCGGTTCATGGCCTTGCACATGATGTAGCTCAGGATGGCGCCACTGGAGCCCACCAGGCTGCCGGCAATGATCAGCATGCTGTTGTTCAGGCTGAAGCCGATGCCGGCCGCGGCCCAGCCGGAGTAGCTGTTCAGCATCGATACCACCACCGGCATATCGGCTCCGCCAATCGGGATGATCAGCAGCACGCCCAGCAAGAAGCCGAGCGCGATCACCAGGCAGATGTCCAGCCAGCTTTGCGAATGCCAGAAGCCGAACACAAAGAACACCGCCGCCAGGCCCAGCACCAGGTTCAGCTTGTGCTGGCCGGGAAAGCTCACCGGCGTGCCCTGGAACAGGCGGAACTTGTACTTGCCGCTGAGCTTGCCAAACGCAATCACCGAGCCGCTGAAGGTCACTGCGCCAATGAACGCACCCAGCGCCAGCTCGATGCGGTTGCCGCCGGGAATGGCGCCACCCTTTTCCACAATCGCAAATGCCCAGGGTTCTGCCACAGCGGCCACGGCGATGAACACCGCCGCCAAGCCGATCATGCTGTGCATAAAGGCGACCAGCTCGGGCATCTTGGTCATCTCGACGCGCTTGGCCATCAGCGTGCCGACGCTGCCGCCGACCACCAGCGCGCCCAGTACCCAGGCAATGCCGGTACCGCCGTCCACACCCATCTGGCCGGCCAGCTTGAAGATCAGCGCAATGGTGGTGAGTACGGCCACCGCCATGCCCACCATGCCGAACAGGTTGCCACGGATGGATGTGGTGGGATGCGACAGGCCCTTGAGCGCCTGGATGAAGCAGACGCTGGCGAACAGGTACAGCAGGGTGACGAGGTTCAAGCTCATGCTGCCTCCTTGGCGGCAGCCTTTTTGTCCTTCTTCTTGAACATTTCCAGCATGCGCCGGGTGACCATGAAGCCACCGAACACATTCACCGCCGCCAGCGCCACGGCCAGCACGCCCATGGTCTTGCCCAGGCTGGTTTCGGTCAACGCAGCGGCCAGCATGGCGCCGACGATGACGATGGCCGAGATGGCATTGGTCACCGCCATCAGCGGGGTGTGCAGTGCCGGCGTGACGGTCCAGACCACGTGGTAGCCCACGTAGATGGCCAGCACGAAGATGATCAGGTTGGTGACCGTGTGGGAAAGTATGTCCATGCTCTTGTCTCCTTGTTTATGGGGAAGGCTGGTTGGCATTGAACGCCACGGCGGGCATCAGCAATTCACCGCCCATCGAGTTCACCGCCTCTTTCGATGCCGCGCCCAGCGCGTCAGCCCAGGCTGCAACCACCGGGCGCAAATTGACCGGCAATTTGTCCAGCGGCTCGTGGTTGGGCAAGCCTGCAAAATCCCTAGCCACCACGCCCTCCACCATCACAATGGAGGCATTGTGGTTGGACATGAAGATCCATACCGGATACGCCACTTCAGGCAACTTTAGCGATGGCGACAGCGGCTCAACGGCCGCCTTCAGCTTAGGCATGGCTTGCTTCAGCAGCATCTCTGTCGAGAACGGACCACCGGTCCGCGCACATTCCATGGCCTTGGCCTGGCCCCCACTGAAGTCATGCGCATACAGCGGCTCCTGGGCTTGGCAGCTGTTGTTGATGTAGAGCTGACTGCGGCCCCAGGTCGCGCCCACCATGAAAGCCGCCGCCACCTGGCCATCCGCGCGGCGCAGTACCAGCAACCCGGCTTCACTGCGGACCTCACCATTGCCCCCTGACACTTTGATACCCAAGGACGGTGCAGGGTACTTTTCCCAGTTGCTTTCGGCCAGGGCCACTTTGACGCGACCTATGGTGATTGCCGAGCCCTCTACTGGTTCGGCCCTTGCCACCGTCAGCACCGCCACGCCCATGGCCAGCGCGGCATAGATATTTTTCAACTTCATACCCGCGTCACCTTTCCACCCTGCGTCACCAGGCAAGCCGCGACGATATCGTCGGCCATGTCCACGTTCAGCGTGCCCTCCTTGGTCAAGATGAGCTTGAGGAAGTCCAGCACATTGCGGGCATACAGGGCCGAGGCGTCAGCCGCCACCAGGGCCGGCAGATTGGTTTCGCCGATCAGGGTCACGCCGTGTTTGACCACGGTCTTGTCGGCTTCGGACAGCGGGCAGTTGCCGCCACCATTGGCGCCTTTGCCGGCGGCGATGTCGACGATCACCGAGCCGGGCTTCATGCTTTTGACCATGTCCTCGGTGATCAGCGTGGGCGCGGCGCGGCCGGGGATCAGCGCGGTGGAGATCACCACGTCGGCCAGGGCCACGCGCTTGGCGACTTCGATCTGCTGGCGCGCCAGCCAGCTGGGCGGCATGGGCTTGGCGTAGCCGCCGACGCCGACGGCGGCTTCTTTCTCTTCCGGCGTGTCGTAGGACACTTCGATGAACTTGCCGCCCAGAGATTCAATCTGCTCCTTGACGCTGGGGCGTACGTCGCTGGCTTCGATGACGGCGCCGAGGCGCTTGGCGGTGGCGATGGCCTGCAGGCCGGCCACGCCGACGCCGAGGATCACCACGCGGGCGGCCTTGACGGTGCCGGCGGCGGTCATCAGCATGGGGAAGAAGCGCTGGTATTTGTCGGCGGCCATCATGACGGCCTTGTAGCCGGCGATGTTGGCCTGGCTGGACAGCACGTCCATGCTCTGGGCCCGGCTGGTGCGCGGGGCGGCTTCCAGCGCGAAGCTGGTCAGGCCGGCGGTAGCCAGGCGCTGCAGGCCAGGGGCGTCAAACGGGTTGAGCATGCCGACCAGGGTGGTGCCGGGGCGCATCAGCGCGGCTTCGGCGTCCGAGGGGCTGCGTACCTTGAGCACCAGATCGCAGGCCAGCGCACCAGCAGTGTCGGTGATCTCCGCACCGGCGGCCTGGTAGGCCTCGTCGGTTACGCTGGCGGCCACGCCGGCTCCCGACTGGATGCGCACCGTGTGGCCCTGGGCTTTGAGCTTCTTGGCGGTTTCGGGGGTGACAGCAACTCGGGTCTCACCGGTCGCAGTCTCGGCAGGCACGCCAATCAGCATATTTGTCTCCTCTGGATGGGATCAAGGATGGTGTACATCAATACTTTTCGCGGAATTTCGCCAAAGTTAATGTCTTCTGCCGACAAGCTTAACTGAGTTTGCCGACGCTCCCGGACACACCGACACCCAGGCGACAGCCAGTCCGCATAATGGATGCATGAAAAGCAGATGGAAACCCAGTGTCACCGTGGCCGCCGTGGTGGAGTACAACGGCCGCTTCCTGTTAGTGGAAGAACACACCCCCGAGGGCCTGCGCCTGAACAACCCGGCCGGTCACCTGGAAGCCGGCGAATCCCTGATGGAAGCCTGCGCGCGTGAGGCGCTGGAGGAAACCACTTACCTCTTCAACCCCACGGCCCTGGTCGGCATTTACCAGGCCCAGCTACGCAACACCAGCACACAGGAGTCCACCACCTATTTGCGCTTTGCCTTCTGCGGCGACCTGGGTGCCCTGCAGCCGCAGCGCAAGCTGGACCGCGGCATTGTGCGCACACTATGGATGACGCCCGACGAAATCCGCGCCAGCACCGCGCGCCACCGCAGCCCCCTACTGCTGCGCTGCGTGGAGGACTACCTGGCCGGGCGGCGTTATCCGCTGGATCTGGTGTACACCGCGCCCGAAATAAGCTAGGCCGCCGGGTACAGGCCGCGCACCCGCGCGTGCAAGCGCGCCATACCCAGCAGTGCGTCCATGAATGGCGTGTCCACGCCGGTCAGCCGGCCCAGCTCCTGCACCGCCGTCACCAAAGCGTCCAGCTCCACCGACTTGCCAGCCTCCACGTCCTGCAGCATGGAGGTCTTGAAAGCCCCCAGCTTGCGGGTGATGGCGTGCCGGTCTTCCGGCTGCTGGTCGATGGGAATGCCCAGCCGCTGACCAATCTCCTTGGCCTCCAGCATCACCCGGGTGGTGAAGCCGCAAACCAGCGGGTCCGCCATGATCAGGTCGGTGGTGGCGCCGGTCAGTGCGCTCACCGGGTTGACCGTCATATTGCCCCACAGCTTGAACCAGATGTCTTTCTGTATGCAGTCGGACACCGGCACCTCGAAGCCGGCCCGCGCCAGTAACTCCGCCAGCTGCTGTACCCGTGGGCTGCGCCCGCCGGCCGGCTCACCCAGGATCAGCTTGTTGCCGAAATGGTGCTGCACCAGGCCCGGCTCGGGCACCGAGGTGCCCGCATGCACCACGCAGCCTATGAGCTGCTCCGCCGGTATGGCCGCCGCGATCGCGCCCGTGGCATCCACCGCGCGCAGCGGCGTGCCCTGGTAGGCGCCGCCAAAGCCCTGGAAAAACCACCAGGGCACGCCGTTCATGGCGGTCAGCACCACGGTGTGCGGCCCCAGCAGCGGTGCGATGCCGCGTGCCACGTCGGCCAGCGCCGGCGCCTTGACGGCCACCACCACCAGGTCTTGCACGCCCAGGGCGGCGGCGTTGTCGGCCACCTGCACGGGCAACTGCAACAGGCTGCCGTCCTGCTGCAGGCGCAGACCGTGCGTACGCAGCGCCTCCAGCGTGGCACCACGCGCCAGCACACTCACTTGCGCGCCCTGGGCCGCCAGGCGTGCGCCAATCCAGCCGCCAATGGCGCCGGCACCATAAATACAGATTTTCATAAAAAGTCCTGACTCGCTGCTGCACACCTTCGACGCGTGCGCAATGTTTGGCCCGACATGGTAGCGGCCGCCGGCCCCAGGCTGGCTCAATACAGCGTGCGCTCCGCCAGCGGGGGTGGCGCCCACTGGTAAAGCCATGTTTCGGTCAGCGGCTGGCCATCGGCCTGCAAGTACATGCGCAGGTTGATGGGTGCGGTACTGTCTCCGTCAGGGCGCAGATCGAACATCGCCCGCCAACCGTTGATGGCAGCCAGCGGACGAGCCGAAGTCAGCTCCACCTTGCCGCGCGAGGCGCTGATCACCGCCTCCACCTTGGTTTTCTCGTTCAGCAGCGCAAAGTCCCCGCCAGAAAAATCCACAGCAAAACGGCGCGAATACGCCGTGCGCTTTTGCCCCACCACACCGCCCAGGCCGGTACGTGTCGCCACGCAACGCGCCAGCTCCATGCGTACCGCCGGCGGGTTGCCGCCCCAGTGCAGGCGGTAGGCGTACAGCAGTTCCTGTCCCGGCTGGGGCTTTTCAGCCGGGTTCCAGAAGGCCACGATGTTGTCAAAAGTTTCGTCCACGGTGGGAATCTCCACCAGCTGCACCGAACCCGCGCCCCACCCGCTCTTGGGTTCCACCCACAGACTGGGGCGTTTTTCGTAGAACACCCCGTCGTCCTGGTAGTGGTCGAAGTTGCGGTCGCGCTGCATCAGGCCGAAGCCACGCGGATTGTTGTCCTGGAAGGCATTGAACTGCAGTTGCGCCGGGTTGCTCAGCGGCCGCCAGACCCACTCGCCTGCACCGGTATGCATTGCCAGGCCGTCCGTATCGTGGATCTCGTAACGCCAGTCCCAACCCATGCGGCGGTCGTTCTCGCCAGTCTGAAACATGCTGGTGCAGGGCGCAATACCCATGCGCTCGATGGTCTTGCGCGGGTACAACGCCACGTCCAGGTCCATGGTCTGCGTATCGCCCGGTGTGATCAGGAAGCGGTAGGCGCCGCTGACGCTGGGCGAATCCAGCAACGCGTAGACGGTAAGGGTGGGCGACTTCGGGTCTGGCTTTTCCAGCCAGTAGGCTATGAAGTCGGGAAACTCCTCCGGATAGGGCTGGGCCGTGTTAACCGCCAGGCCCCGCGCCGACTGACCGTACTGCCATTCGCCACCCACCGCGCGGAAATAGCTGGCGCCCAGAAAGGCCGCCACATCGCGCACCGGATCGGTGTGGTAGTTCAGCCGGAAGCCGGCAAAGCCCAGGTTGGCCGGCAGTTTGCTGCCGTCCACCCCACTCTTGCCGTAATCGAACATGGCCGGGTCATAAGCCAGCTCCTGCGCCTGGCCGCCACTGACCTCGTACATGCGCACAGGCGATTTGAAGAACAGACCCAGGTGGAAGAACTTGGCCACGAAGCGCGCCTTGTCGTCGCCCCACAGCGCGTGGTCGTCGCGGAAGCGGATGGCCTGGTGCTGATCCCAGTTCAGGTTGGCAATACCGGCCGGCAGCGTAGTCGAGCGCGCCTGGTAGGGCTTGCCGGACAGCTCGCGCGCGCGCCCCTTGAGCCAGGCGTAGTCGAAAGGCTGGGCCTGACCCATGGGCTTCAACCCCGCTGCCTGGGCCAATGACGACAGCCAGGGCAAACCGGTGGCCAAGCCCGCGGCGCTGAGTGTCTTGCTGCTGTAGGAGAGGAATTGGCGTCGTAGCAAAAGCGGCTCCTGCAAAAAAAAGCCTGAGCTTAGCGTCCCGCGCCGTGCTTGGCTGTAGGCCAGCGCCGCGTCTGCAGATTTATAAGAAAAAGACCTGTAGCGCAGGCAGCACCTGCGTCAGCAGCTCTCATTTTTGCAGTGATTCCCTTACACGGCCTGGCGCCACTGCAGGCGCCAGGCCGCCGATGTGCCCCAGGTTTTTACAATCGGGGCATGGGAACACACAGCAAACAACGGGTGGTGGTCGGCTTGAGCGGCGGCGTGGATTCGGCCGTCAGCGCCTATCTGCTCAAGCAACAAGGCTACGAGGTCATCGGCATCTTCATGAAAAACTGGGAAGACGATGACGACAGCGAGTACTGCTCGTCGAACGTCGACTTCGTCGACGCGGCCGCCGTGGCCGATGTGATCGGCATCGAGATCGAGCACGTCAACTTCGCCGCCGAATACAAGGACCGGGTGTTTGCCGAGTTCCTGCGCGAGTACCAGGCCGGCCGCACGCCGAACCCCGACATCTTGTGCAACGCCGAGATCAAGTTCAAGGCCTTTCTGGACCACGCGATCCGCCTGGGCGCCGAGAAGATTGCCACTGGCCACTACGCCCGTGTGCGCGAGGTGGCCGGCCAGTTCCAACTGCTCAAAGGCCTGGACCCGTCCAAGGACCAGAGCTATTTCCTGCACCGTCTCAACCAGGCGCAACTGAGCAAAACGCTGTTTCCGGTGGGCGAGCTGCACAAGACCGAGGTGCGCCGCATCGCCGCAGAGATGGCGCTGCCGAACGCGGCCAAGAAGGATTCCACCGGCATCTGCTTCATCGGCGAGCGGCCGTTCCGCGACTTTCTGAACCGCTACATCGCCAAGGAGCCCGGCCCGATCAAGGACGAAAAAGGCCGTGTGCTGGGCAAGCATGTGGGCCTGAGCTTCTACACGCTGGGCCAGCGCCAGGGCTTAGGGATCGGCGGCATCAAGGAAAAGGGCGCGCAGCGCGGCGGCGGCGAGCACGCGCCCTGGTTCGTGGCCCGCAAGGACATGGAACGCAACACCCTGTGGGTGGTGCAAGGCCACGACCACCCCTGGCTGCAGTCGCACCAGCTTACCGCCGATGACGCCAGCTGGGTCGCCGGCCACGCGCCCGCCCCAGGAGCCTACGCCGCCAAGAGCCGCTACCGCCAGGCGGACGCGCCCTGCACGCTGACCAGCGCCAGCGCCGACGGCTTTGCACTGCAATTCCCCGACGCGCAATGGGCCGTAACCCCCGGCCAGTCGGCCGTGCTGTACGACGGCGAGGTGTGCCTGGGTGGCGGCGTAATCTGCGCCAAGTGATGGGGTTTTAGCCTCTGGCGCAGATAGCGCCTGCGCCAGCTGCTACAAAATAACTAGCGCGCCAAGCCGACCTCTCAAGCCGACTGCTTGAACGCCATCACCGCCTGGTTGCGCAGGGTGCGCAGCAGGGCCAGTTCTTTTTCATCCACCACTAGGCCGCCGGGCTGGGCGGTGTCGGCGTAGACCAGGCCCAGGGGTTTGCCTTTGATGGCCAGGGGTAGCAGCAGGAACGTGGGGGCGTGGAACTGCTGGCTGTACCAGGCGGGCAGGCGCTCGGCGATACGGGCCTCGGTGGCGTCGTTGATCAGGGTGTCGGCGCCCTTGAGGCAGACGGCGGTGAACAGGTCTTGGGTGTCGCTGGCCTTTAGCGGTACGTGGAAGGATTTGGCCAGGGCTTCTACGCCCTCGCCCAGGCCGAATCGGCCGGTCAGCGCGTCGGTCTTGGCGTCGCGCATGCAGAAGATGATGCGCTGAAAGCGCATGGCGCGGAACATGGTTTCCAGAATCATGCGCAGCACGTCGCTGAGCTTGAAGTCTTCCACCATGGCGTGGGTGATGTCCAGGATGCCGGCGGTCAGGATGTCGGCCGCGCTGGGCTCTGACGCGGGGGCGGCCGCCTCCGCAGGTTCCACAGGGGTGGCTTGCAGCTCCATCGGGGCCAGGGTGTCCAGGAACCCGTCGATGGGCAGGATGCTGTCGTCGCTGGGCGTCTTCAGCAGCTGGGCCGAACCCGAGCCTGCCGGTAGCTGGATCTCCATGGCGTCGGCCATTTCAATCAGCTTCTTGCGGGCCAGCAGCGTGGCTTTTTGTACCGCTTCGGGGCTCAAGCCCAGGGTTTTGGCGTAGCGGCGCGACAGCAGGGCCAGGCGTACCGGCAGGTCTTTGGGGTCGGCTCGCTGCAGGGTGTCGGCGATGTCGTTGGCGGCGGTGGCGATCCAGCGCAGTCTCTCCTCCAGGCCCACCGGTGGGCGCAGGGGCGGTTCGCCACCGGGCTTGCGCATGCAGCGGCGCATGCCCTCGGGCAGGCCCCAGGACTGGGCCACGCCCACGCCCAGCGATTCAAAGCTCAGACCCAGCACGCTGGTGGACGCGGCGGCTTCGGTCAGGTGCTGCTGGGGCGCTGCCAGCAGACCACGCACGGCACGCGCTTCTTGCGGGAAATACAGCTCGGCCAGCATGCGGCCCAGGTTCTGGAACATGGCGCCGATGAAGGCTTCTTCGCTCTCCTGGGAGGCCGTGCACAACTCGCTGGCGATGGCGCCGGCCATCAGCGAGCGCACGAACTCTTCCTTCAGCAGGCTGGCGTGGACCTTGTCGCGCATGTGTTCCAGCAGCACCAGGCTGAGCGCCATATTGCGGATGCCGTTGAAGCCGACTAGGCTGACGGCCCGCGACACGGTGCTGATGCTGCCGCCACGCGCTGCAAAGTGCGCACTGTTGACCAGGCGCAGCAGCTTGTTGGTCAGCGCCACGTCTTTCAAAATTTCATTGGTGACGCTGCCGACGCTTTCGGTCTCGGAGCTGGCCATGCCCTGGATGCGGATGATGGAGTCCGACATGGCCGGAAAGTCGCTCTGCAGGCGCATGCGCGCCAGCAGCGCGAGCAGGGTACCGTGGTCGGTGCCGGGCGCTGCTGCGTCGGTGGGGGCCGGGGTGGGTGGTATCAGGTCGGCCATATGGGAAAGAAATACAAGGGGGAAAGGAATGCAAAGGCAGCTGTGCCGCAGTAGGTTGTTTCTTTCCGCAGTATGGCACTGCGGTTACAAATGGACGCAATATTTTGGCCGCTGCGTCCCCCGTATTTATACGTACAGCGGCTCTTCCTGCATGGCCTCGATCTGTTCCGTCAGCATGTTCACCTGGCCGGTCCAGTAGTCGCTGCTGCCGAACCACGGGAAGTTGATGGGGAAGGTCGGGTCGCTCCAGCGCCGGGCCAGCCAGGCGCTGTAGTGGATGAGGCGCAGGGTGCGCAGCGGCTCGATCAGCGCCAGCTCGCGCCGGTCGAAGTCGCGGAACTGCTCGTAGCCGTCGATCAGGCCGCTAAGCTGGCCGGTGCGCTGGGCCCGGTCGCCGCTGAGCAGCATCCACAGGTCTTGCACGGCCGGGCCGGTGCGGGCATCGTCCAGGTCAACGAAGTGCGGGCCGCCGTGGGGGCCGTCGGTGGGGGTCCAAAGGATGTTGCCGGGGTGGCAGTCGCCGTGCAGGCGCAGGATTTTGGCATCGGAGTCTTTTATGCCTCCAGCGCTGGAAGGTAGTGCGCTGGCAGCTATTAAATCGAGAGCATCACTGCAGGCCTTATGCCAGGCGGCCTGCACGTCCAGCGGCACGATCTCGTGCTTCAGCAGCCAGTCGCGCGAGTGGATGCCGAAGCTTTCCAGGTCCAGCGCCGGGCGGTGCACAAAGGCTTTTTTGGCGCCTACGGTGTGGATGCGCGCCAGGAAGCGGCCTATCCATTCCAGTACCTCGAAGTCGTCCAGCTCGGGCGGGCGGCCGCCGCGGCGCGGGCTGACGCTGAATTGGAAGCCAGCAAACGGGTGCAGGGTGCGGCCGTCCAGTACCAACGGGCCGACGGCGGGAATCTCGGCGGCCATCAGCTCGGCGGCAAAGCTGTGTTCTTCCAGAATCTGCGCCTGGCTCCAGCGGCCGGGCCGGTAGAACTTGGCCACCACCGCGCTGCCGTCTTCCAGATGCGCCTGGTAGACGCGGTTTTCATAAGAACTGAGCGCCACCATGCGCCCATCGCCATACAGGCCGACGCTGGCCAGCGCGTCCATCACGACGTCCGGCGTGAGGGTTTGGTAGGGATGGGCGGCGTTGGAGGAAGCATTGGGGGTGGACATGCCGCGATTGTCACCGCTGCAAAACAAAAAGCCCACGCCATGAGAATGGCGCGGGCTTTTTAGGGTTGCCCTCGCGGGCAAGAGAGTGCTTAGACCAGAGTCAAGGTCACTTCGATGTTGCCGCGGGTGGCGTTGGAGTAGGGGCACACGCCGTGGGCGGTGTCGATCAGGTCCTGGGCCACAGCGCGGTCCATGCCAGGCAGGCTGATCTTCAGCTGCGCAGCGATGCCGAAGCCGGCGGGGATGGGGCCGATGTCGATGCTGGCGTCAATGCTGGCGTCGGCGGGCACGCTGATCTTCTTCAGGCCGGCCACGTGTTTCATGGCACCCATGAAGCAGGCGGAGTAGCCGGCAGCGAACAGCTGCTCTGGGTTGGTGCCGTTGCCGTTGCCACCCAGGGCTGGGGGGGGTGCCAGGGTCACGCTGAGCTTGCCGTCGTCGCTGGCAGACTTGCCTTCGCGGCCGCCGGTGGTATGGGCGTGGGCGGTGTAGAGCACTTTGTCGAGTTTGGTAACCATGGTGTTTCCTTTAGGGGTGGGTGAAAAAACGGGTTCGTCAGGCGCGGTAACTGGTAAGTCGCTCGCGCAGGGCCTGTACTTGCTGCGTGAGTGAAATCAATTCGGGCAGGGCGCACTGGCTGGCATCCAGGATGCAGCCGGGTATTTTTTCGGCCTGGGCCTGCAGGCTACGGCCCGCAGATGTCAGGCGTATGGTGACGCGACGCTCATCCTGCACGTCGCGCTGGCGGGTCAGCCAGCCGGCCGTTTCCATGCGCTTGAGCAGCGGCGTCAGCGTGCCGGAGTCCAGGAACAGGCGCTCGCCCAGGGCGGACACCATCAAGCCGTCGTTTTGCCACAGCACCAGCATCACCAGGTACTGGGGGTAGGTCAACTCCAGCTTATCCAGCAGGGGCTTATACAGCTTGGTCATGGCCAGCGAGGTGGAATACAGCGCAAAACACAGCTGGTTGTCCAGCTGCAGCATCTCGGATGCCGGGAGTGGGGTGGAGACTGCGTTTGCCATGGGTCGAATTATAGCTAGCAATTAAATTGCACACAACTTAATTGCAAAAATTTGTTTCAAGCCACCAACAAGCCAAAGCACACGTCATCGACAAACACGCCGTCAGCCACCCTTACATGCTCGCGCAGCCGCCCCTCCTCCACAAAGCCCAGGCCCTGGTACAGGGCGATGGCGGGGTGGTTGCTGGCGCGCACCCAAAGCTCGACCTTGCGCACCTCGGGGCGCTGGCGCGCCCAGTTCACCAGCGCCGTCAGCAAGGCCCGGCCATAGCCGCGACGCGACTGGCCGGGGTGCACGCAAATGTCCAGCGTGACCACATGGGCGATGTTGCGGCGTGGCAGGGGCATCAGGCTGGCGTGGCCGACCATGCGGCCGTCTACCTCGGCCACCAGGTATTTGCCGCGCCCTCCAGCGCCTTCAGCCATGAAGGCGATGCGCTTCTGGAAGCTGGCTACCAGCAGCTCCTCGGGCTCGGCAATCAGCCGGCCAGCGGTGGCGGCGGTGCGGCGCTCGGCCGCACACAGCCGGGTGGCGTCCGCCACCCGCGCGTCACGTAATACCGGCAATACCAGCATGCCCGCCATCAGTAGGTGTAGACGCCCTGCTTGGTCTTGCGGCCCAGCCGGCCGGCGGCCACCATCTCTTTCAGCAACGGGCTGGGGCGGTATTTGCTATCGCCAAATTCGTTGAGGAACACCTCCATCACCGCCAGGCACACATCCAGGCCAATCATGTCGGCCAGCGCCAGCGGGCCCAGGGGCTGGTTGCAGCCCAGGGTCATGCCGGCATCGATGTCTTCCGGCGTGGCCACGCCCTCGGCCAGCACGAAGAAGGCCTCGTTCACCATGGGCATGAGGATGCGGTTCACCACGAAGCCGGGGCCGTTCTTCACGGTGATAGGGGTCTTGCCCAGGGCGATGGCCATGGCGTGCACAGCATCGTGGGTGGCATCGCTGGTCTGCAGGCCACGAATGATTTCCACCAGGGCCATCAGCGGCACCGGGTTGAAGAAGTGCATGCCGATGCAGCGGTCTGGCCGCTTGGTCACCGCCGCCAGTTTGGTGATGGAGATGGACGAGGTGTTGGAGGCGATCAGTACCTCGGGCGGCAGCAGCGCATCCAGTTGCTGCACGATCTTGACCTTGAGTGCGTAGTTCTCAGTGGCGGCCTCGATCACCAGCTGCGCGGACTGGAAGTCTTCATAGCGGGTCGAACCTTTGATGCGCGCCAGGATGGCGGTCTTGTCGGCGGGCGTGAGCTTTTCCTTCTTGATCAGCCGGTCCAGGCTGCCGGCGATGGTGGCCAGGCCCTTGGCCACGGCTTCATCGGAGATATCGACCATCACCACGCTCAGCCCCGCCGCCGCGCAGGTCTGCGCAATGCCGTTGCCCATGGTGCCGGCGCCGACGACGCCGACCGTGCTGATGTTGAAAGTGCTGGTCATAGCAAACTCCTGACAGATAGGTAATTGAAGAGCAGATGGGGTAAGAACGTGTTTACGATCCAAGTTATGCACCATCATAGAAGCACTGAATAAGCAGAAGCTGCGCCATCTCCATGTTCGACTACATCATCATCGGCGCCGGTACTGCGGGCTGCGTACTGGCCGCCCGCCTGAGCGCAGACCCGCGGGTGAACGTGGCGCTGATAGAAGCCGGCCCCATGGATGCCAGCCTGCTGTCGCACTGCCCCGCCGCCGCCCCTCTGCTGGCGCGCCGTAGCGGCCTGCACAGCACGCCCCAGGCGGGGCTGAACGGCCGCGCGGCCTACCTGCCGCACGCCCCCATGCTGGGCGGCGCCAGTGCCAGCAATGCCATGCTCTACAGCCGGGGCCATCCCAGCGACTACGAGCATTGGGCCGCAGAGGGCAACCTGGGCTGGGGCTTTGCCGATGTGCGGCCATTCTTCCAGCGCGTGGAAGACACATTGGGCATTGCCGACGCCGCGCCCGCCCAGGCCTGCAGCCAGGCCTTTGTGGACGCCGCCGGCCAGGCCGGCTGGCCGCACCTGCCGCATTTCAACAACCCACAGCCCGAAGGCATCGGCCTGCACCAGGTGCTACGCCGCGCGGGCGAACGCTGCAGCACGGCAGCGGCCTATGTGCTGCCACAGCTGCAGCGCACCAATCTGCACCTGTTCACCCACGCGCACTGCACCCGCGTGCTGCTGCGCGGCGCGCGCGCCATCGGGGTGGAGTTTGCACAGGACGGCCTGCTGCAGCAGTTGCACACCCAGGGCGAGGTGCTGCTGTGCGCCGGGGCCTACCACTCGCCGCAGCTGCTGATGCTGTCCGGCATAGGCCCGCACGCGCATCTGGTGGCGAACGGCATCGCCACCCGCCACGCCCTGCCCGGCGTGGGTCTGCACCTGCACGACCAGGCCACGGTGGCCCTGGTGTTCGACGCACCCCACGCCAAGGATCTGCTGGGCCTCTCCCCCACCGGCCTGACGCGCCTGGCGCGCGCCGCCTGGCAGTGGCGCCAGGCCCGCAGCGGCCCACTGACCAGCAATTTGCTGGAGGCCGGCGGCTACGTGAAAAGCCGGCCCGAAGAAGCCATACCCGACCTGCAGCTGGGCCTGGGCTGCGCCAAGCTGTTGGACCATGGCCGCCAGATCCTGTCCGGCCTGGGCTTCACCCTGCAGGCCACGGTGCTGCGCCCGCGCAGCCGGGGCACGGTGCTGCTGAAAGGTAAAGACCCCTTCCTGGCGCCACGCCTGGACCCGCACCTGCTGGGCGAACGCGAGGACGTGGAATGCCTGCAGCGCGGCCTGGGCCTGCTGCGCCAGATCGCCGCCCTGCCGGCCATGGCTACCCTGGGTGCGCGTGAAACCCGCCGCTCGGCCGCACAGCAGAGTGAACTGCAAACCGAATATTTCATCCGCGACCATGCCACCGCCGCGGGCTACCCGGTAGGCAGCTGTCGCATGGGCAGCGGCCCGCTGGACGTGGTGGACGCCCAGCTGCGGGTGCACGGCATGCAGGGCCTGCGGGTGGTGGACGCAGCGGTCATGCCCAGCACCGTGGGCGGCCCCACGCAGGGGGCCGTGGCCATGCTGGCCGAGAAGGCCGCCAGCCTGTTGCAAGCCGATACAGGTGTGCTATGAATTTTGAAAAAATAGTCTGACACGCTGGCCCCAAGGTCCAATAATGGTGCACCGCCGCCCGCCCAATGCTGCCACGCACCGCACTGCATGAACTTCATAGAACGCCCCCGGCTGAATGCCGTTGCCGGCCCCATCTTCGGGGAGTTTTTACTGGGTTACACCGTGGTCATCGCCGGCCTGTGGCTGGCCTCGCACACCTCGGACGGCGCGGCCGGCAGCCTGGGCCTGGCAAACCAGGTGCTGGAGTCGCTCTATGTGGTGTTTCGCGTGCTGGCCATCGGCATGGGCGTGGTCATCACCCAGCTGCTGGGCGGCAAGCAGCTGGACCTGGTACGGCGCACCGCGCTGGCCGGGCTGGGCGCCTGCACCTGGGCCGGCGCGCTGGTGGTGGCCATTCTGGTGCTGGGCAACGACGCCATCCTGGACCTGCTGAACGCGCCCGACGAAATCCTGCCCCTGGTCAGCCCCTATCTGCAGCTGCTGGCACCGGCCGCGCTGCTGGACGGTTACAACCTGACCATGGCCTCCATCCTGCGCGCCCACCTGCATGTGCGCGACTCGCTGAAAGTGATGGTGGTGATGCACAGCACGCACCTGGCGCTGGCCGTGCCACTGATGTTGGGCGTGGGGCCCTGGGAAGGCCTGGGGCTGTACGGCTTTGCGGTGGCGCTGCTGATCAGCCGGGCTCTGGGCCTGGCGCTGCACCTGATCCTGTGGCGCAAGCGCATGGACCTGGTGCCCAGCGCCCGCCACTGGTGGGTGCTACAGCCGCGCGTGCTGGCACCGGTGCTGCGCATCGGCGTGCCGGGCGCCAGCGCCGAGCTGGGCTACCGGGTGGCCTTCATGGTGTCGCTGGCCAGTGCGGCGCGCCTGGGCGTGGCGGCCCTGGCCACCCATGCCTACACCCTGCAGCTGCTGCGCTATGTGCTGCTAATCAGCCTGGCGATCGGCTGGGCCTGCGAGATCATGGTCGGTCGCCTGGTGGGTGCTGGCCAGTTCACGCAGGCGCACATGCTGGTGCGCAAGGGCCTGCGCAACGGCATCATGGCCTCGGGCGGCATGGCGGTGCTGGCGGCGCTGGCCTCGCCCTGGCTGATGCGCGTCTTCACCAAGGATGTGCATGTGATCGAGGCCGCCCACACCCTGCTGTGGATTGCCGTGGCGCTGGAGACCGGGCGGGCCTTCAACCTGATCATCACCGGCGCCCTGCGCGCCACCGGCGACGTGATCTACCCGGTGGCGGCCAGCCTGGGCTCGTTCTTCCTGGTGCTGGGCGCGGGCTCGTACATCATGGGCCGCAACTTCGGCCTGCCGGGCATCTTCATTGCCTATGCGGCAGACGAATGGGTGCGCGGCCTGCTGATGTGGTCGCGCTGGCACTGGCACGGCTGGCTGCCGCATGCACGCAGCTCGCAGCGCCGGGTCAAGAGGCGCTAACGGTCCGCTGCACGCACTACAAAATTTAGAGAAAATAGGGCGCTAGCGCAGACAAAATCAGCGCTAGTCGCTACTTAATTTATAGCAGCACCAAACACACCACCCAAAGGAAAACCATGCCCACACCCCTGCCCACCGCCGCGTTGGAACAAACCTTTCTGCACGCACGCACCTTCAGCAAATTCACCGACCAGCCAGTCACCGACGCCCTGTTGCACCAGCTGCACGAACTGGCCAAGTGGGGCCCTACCTCCATGAACTGCCAGCCTGCGCGCCTGGTGTTCGTGCGCAGCCCCGAAGCCAAGGCCAAGCTGAAGCTGGCTCTGGCCCCCGGCAATGCCGACAAGACCATGGCCGCCCCGGTCACGGTGATCGTGGCCATGGACAGCCGCTTCTATGACTACCTGCCTGAGCAGTTCCCAGTCATGGACGCCAAGCCCATGTTCGAAAACAACGCCGCGCTGGCCGAAGCCACGGCATTCCGCAACAGCTCGCTGCAAGGCGCCTACCTGATCGTGGCGGCCCGCCAGCTGGGCCTGGACTGCGGCCCCATGAGCGGCTTTGACGCCGGCAAGGTGAACGAGCAGTTCTTCCTCGACGGCCGCTTCAAGGCCAACTTCCTGATCAACCTGGGCTACGGCGAAGTGGGTACACCCTACCCGCGCGGCCCCCGCCTGTCGTTCGACACGGCCTGCAGCATCGTTTAAGCAACGTACCTAGCGCTTGAACTTTCCGTCCATCCCGACGATGGCCAGGTCGGCAAAGTCCAGGCCGGTGTGGTCGGTGGGGCTGTAACCCAGCTCCAGGCCGCCCAGGTCGAACTTGCTCAGGCCCTCCAGCGCGGCCTGCAAGCGTTCACGCGTGGGCTTGCCGCCGCTGCGGTTCAGTCCCTCGACCAGCACCTTGGCGGCGGCAAAGCCTTCCAGCATGGCCGGGCTGGGGTCGCCCAGGCCTTTGGCGCGCGACAGCTCGGCGCATTCCTTCACCAGCCCATAAGACAGCGACTGCGGAAACACCTGGCTGACGATGACACCGCGCGCATTCGCTCCCAGGCTGGCAATAAAACCGGCCGAGGCGTTGTTCGACAGGGTCACAAACTGCGCATTGCTGCCAGCCGCCTTCAGCGCCTGGATGGCCTCTGCAGCCGCGCCGCCCGAGGCCACCAGCAACACGGTTTGTGCCCCAGACTGCGCCACGGCTGGCGCGATCTTGGAGAAGTCGGGCTTGCTGCGGTCAAACTTGTATTCGCCGCTGGGCGCCATCTTGGCGGTCTGCAGGCCTTTTTGCGCACCGGCCAGACCGTCCAGGCCAAAGCTGTCGTCGGTATAGACCAGGGCAATCCTGGTAAAGCCGCTGCTGACCTGCTGGGCAATCGCCTTCTCGGCCTCGCGCTGGTAGGTGGCCCGCACATTGAACACGTATTTGCGCACCGGCTGGTGCAGCACCATGGCGCCAGAGGACGGCCCGACCAGGGGCACGCGGTATTTGTCCAGCAGCGGGATGACAGCCTCGGTGTGCGGCGTGCCACGGGTCAGGAACAGGGCCACCACGTTCTTTTCCTCGATCAGCACGCGGGCGTTTTCCACCGCCTGCTGGGTGTCGAACTTGTCGTCCATGGAGATCAGCTCGATCTTCTGGCCGGCCACGCCGCCCTTGGCGTTGACGCGGTCGAAATACAGCTTGGCGCCGTCAGTGGTTTCCTTCACCCCCGCGGCCACGGCGCCGGAGAAGCCAGCGGTCTGGCCTATCCATATCTGCGCCTGGGCGGTCATGCCGCTACAGGCAAACAACACGGCAAGGCCAAGAGAGTAGCGAGTCTTCATGGATAGTACGGAGGTAAGGCTGGGACCGCGATTGGGCCACAAGCCGGCCGCGCAGGAAAGCCCAGACCGGGGCATATATGCGGTAAATTCCTCCCTTCCGGCCATCCGCGCGCCCGCGCCCTGCCCTTTCTCTCTGTACGGATTTCCCCATGACCACCTTCGGTACCCCTCTGTCCCCGTCTGCCACCAAAGTCATGCTGCTCGGCTCCGGCGAGCTTGGCAAGGAGGTGCTGATTGCCCTGCAGCGCCTGGGCGTGGAAACCATTGCGGTGGACCGCTACGAGAATGCGCCCGGCCAGCAGGTGGCCCACCACGCGCGCACCATCACCATGAGCGACCCGGCCCAGCTGAAGGCACTGATCGAAGCCGAGCGTCCACACCTGGTGGTGCCCGAGATCGAAGCCATCGCCACCCTGGCGCTGGAAGAGCTGGAAGCCGCTGGCGGCGTGCGCGTGATCCCCACCGCCCGCGCCGCGCGTTTGACCATGGACCGCGAAGGCATCCGCCGCCTGGCCGCCGAAACCCTGGGTCTGCCCACCAGCCCCTACGTGTTCTGCGACTCGCTGGACGAGCTGCAGGCCGCCATCGATAGCAAGATCGGCTACCCCTGCATCGTCAAGCCAGTGATGAGCAGCTCCGGCAAGGGCCAGAGCAAGATCAACGGCCCCGCCGATGTGAAGTCCGCCTGGGACTACGCCATGGCCGGTGGCCGCGTCAGCCACGGCCGCGTCATCGTCGAAGGCTTCATCGACTTCGACTACGAGATCACCCAGCTCACCGTGCGCGCCCTGGGCGCCGATGGCAAGGTGGAGACGCATTTCTGCGACCCCATCGGCCACGTCCAGGTCAGCGGCGACTACGTGGAAAGCTGGCAGCCCCACCCCATGCCGCTGCCGGCCATCCAACGCTCGCGCCAGATCGCCAAGGCCGTGACCGACAACCTGGGCGGCCAGGGCCTGTTCGGCGTGGAGCTGTTCGTCAAGGGCAATGAAGTCTGGTTCAGCGAGGTCAGCCCGCGTCCGCACGACACAGGCATGGTCACGCTGTGCACCCAGTGGCAAAACGAGTTCGAGCTGCACGCCCGCGCCATCCTGGGCCTGCCGGTGAACACCGCACTGAAGAGCCCGGGCGCCAGCGCCGTGATCTATGGCGGGGTCGATGCGAAGAACGTCGTCTTCGACGGCGTGGCCGAGGCGCTGCGCATCCCCAACACCGACATCCGCCTGTTCGGCAAGCCCGAGAGCTTTGTGAAGCGCCGTATGGGCGTGGCCCTGGTGTTTGATGCCGATGTGGAACAAGCCCGCAGCCGCGCCAAACAGGCCGCTGCATTGGTCAAGCCGCGCACGGCTTGAACGCCGTCCATACAGTGAACCACCTCATCGCCTGGGCCGACGACTCGGCGTTGCGCATTTTGTTGGCGGCGGGCGTAGCCCTGGTGCTGGCTTTGGTGGTCCACATCATCGGCGCAGCCCTGGTGCGACGGCTCACGCGCAGCATGCCCATGGCGTCCACGATTGCGGCAGAGTGCCTTGCGCCTACCCGCTTCGTGCTGCCGCTGCTGGCCCTGCAGGCGGTGTGGCAGGTGGCGCCGCCCGACTTCCCGCTGATCGCCGGCGTGCGCCACGCCAACGTCTTGCTGCTGCTGGCCTGCCTGACCTGGCTGGGCCTGCGCGTAGTGCGCGGCACCACCAAGGGCCTGATCGCCCTGCACCCGCTGCAGGTGGAAGACAACATCAACGCCCGCCGCGTGCACACCCAGGCCCGGGTGCTGGCCAACACCCTGGTGTTCGGCATTCTGGTGACCGGGCTGGCGTCCATCCTGATGACCTTTCCCGGTGCCCGCCAGTTCGGCGCCAGCCTGTTGGCCTCGGCCGGCGTGGTCGGCCTGGTGGTGGGTATCGCGGCGCGGCCGGTGCTGGGCAATTTGCTGGCCGGCTTGCAGATTGCGCTGGGCCAGCCGCTGCGCATAGACGACGTGCTGATCGTGCAGGGCGAATGGGGCCGGGTGGAGGAGATCACCGGCACTTACGTGGTGCTGAAGATCTGGGACCAGCGCCGCCTGATCATCCCGCTGCAGTGGTTCATTGAAAACCCGTTCCAGAACTGGTCGCGCCGCAACCCGGAGCTGATCGGCACGGTGTTTCTGTGGGTGGACTACGGCATGCCCATGGAGCCGCTGCGCCACGAAGCCCAGCGCATCTGCCAGGCGTCACCCGCCTGGGACGGCCGCCACTGCAAGCTGGACGTGACCGACACCGCCGCCAACGGCGTGCAGATCCGCATGGAAGTCACCGCCGCCAATGCCGACCTGCTGTGGCGCGTGCGCTGCGACCTGCGCGAAGGCCTGGTAGCCTACCTACAGCGCGACTACCCACAGTACCTGCCGCGCAACCGCATGGCGGTGGAAGACAATCGGATGGCACCCACATCCATGCTATGAAATAAATAGCTGCTGGCGCACACAGAATCTGCGCCAGCGGCCAGAAACGTTTATATTGATGGCGCACCCGCCGTTATCCCAGACCACCCCATGGACAGCCCCTTTCCCCTAGACCAGATGCCTGCCCTGCGCGTAGGCGCCCGCCTGTCCGAACAGCTGGCCGACGCACTGGCCGTCAGCATCCGTGAAGGCCAGCTGCCCGTGGGCCAACGCCTGCCGACCGAAGGGAAGCTGGCCGAACGCTTCGGCGTCAGCCGCACCGTGGTGCGTGAGGCCCTGTCACGGCTGAAGATGCAAGGGCTGATCGAATCACGCCAGGGCTCGGGCGCGTTCGTGATGCGCCGCGAGGCCAGTACCCAGACACCGCTGGTGCTGGCCACGGACGGCTCGGTAGACGCTGTGATCCAAATGGTGGAGGTGCGCCGCGCGCTGGAGGCCGAATCCGCCGCGCTGGCTGCAGCCCGCCGCACGCCGCAGGACATCAAACAGATCAAAGCCACCATCCAGACGCTGCAGCGCGCCGTGGCCAGCGGCGGCGACGGCGTGGCCGAAGACGTGGCCTTCCACACCGCCATCGCCACCGCCGCGCGCAACCCCTTCCTGCTGGCCACGCTGGCCTACCTGAACCAGTTCCTGCTGGACGCCACCCGCGTGACCCGCGCCAACGAAGCCACCCGCGCCGACTTCGCCCAGCAGGTGCGTGACGAGCACGCGCTGATCGTGCAGGCCATAGAAGCCGGCGACCCCAGCGCCGCCCGCCTGGCCGGTGCCACCCACATGGTCAACGCCGCCCGGCGCATAGGCAGCGCCGACCCCGTGTTCTGGACCGCCCAAGGCAAAGACCTGGCCGACCGCCTGCTGGGCGAACTGGGCGCGCCCCTGGCGGCGGCTCCACGCAAGCGCGGAACGTCCACCTAAAGCGCACGCGGCAGATTTGCCTGAGCGGCGCGAAGCCCCCTAGGGGCGGCTAGACGCTTGCTCTCAAATAGATAGCTTCTTGTGCAGGTATCTTCTGCGCTAGCGGTCGATTTGGCTGATGGTTTCTTTGGGTGCTGAGGACGCCATAGGCATCCCCGGCCGAGAAGTGCGCTCATGAGCTGCCATAGGCCTACACATTCAGCATCTTAGGCAGTTGTTCCACCAGCGCATCCACCGCCAGCCGCAGGCGCAGCGGCATGTACGAGGAAGCAGGCCAGAGGGCGTAGCAGTCCCTTGCGGCGCCGGGCTGGTCGTCCAGTACGCTGACCAGCGCCCCTGTGCGCAGGCGTTCTCTCACTAGCCATTCGGGCAACCACGCGAGGCCGAGGCCGACCGTCGCCGCGTCTGCAATGGCCTCCAGATCGTCCAGCTGCAGACGTGAGCTGAGCGGCATCTCCGTGATACGGCCCGTGGCATCGGGCAGCTGCCACGTATTGACGCGGTCGGCGCGCCGGTACATCAGGATGCTATGCGAGGCCAGTTCGCCTGTGTTTTGCGGTCGCCCGCGCGCAGCAAGGTAGCCTGGCGAGGCGCACACGCGCTTGCGCTGCACCACCAGCTTGCGTGCGCGCAGGCCTTCGCTTTCGTGCCCCAGGAAGCCGCTACGAATGGCGAGATCAAAGCCTTCGGCCAGCACATCGACAGGCCTGTCGCTGAAGCTAAGAAGCAATTCGAGCGATGGATGCTCGCGCGCCAACTCCAGCAGAATCGGTGCAACGCAATGGCGGCCGAACAGCACGGGCATCGAGACGCGCAAACGGCCTGCCACTTCATGCCGACCGGACTCTATTTGCGCCTCAGCGGCCTGCAACTCCGCCAGCGCACGCAGACAGTGCTCGTAGTAGAGCTGACCATCCTCCGTGAGGCTTTGCACGCGCGTAGTGCGATGAAACAGGCGCACCGCCAGGCGAGCCTCCAGCCGCGCGATCGCCTTGCCCACGGCCGAGCGGGTGAGGCCCAGGTGCTCGGCTGCGCGCGTGAAGTCTCCCAGGCGCACCACGTCCACGAACAAAGTCACGCCATCAAGCCGCTCCTGGCGTTCCGGCGGCGCCTTTGCCAAGTGCATTGGTGAATTCAGATCATTGGGCATGGGAATGTTTTTCTACATTGGATAGTGTGTGTCTACTTAGTATGCCTGCCGAAGGCTTAGGTGGGAATGCGGGGCAACAAGCATCCGTCTGAGAGAGCCGCCTCTTTTCTTGCCGCGGGTCCGTTTGCCAACCCAGGCGTTTCCGTCATGCGTTGCATTCCATTCGCTTAGCCAGAGCAGAGGAGCATCACAAAAAGACTGGTGCCAAAAACTGGCACCAGCGCGGCCTAGACTGAAGTTTTTCAGGCAACACAAGGAAATATCGTGACTCAAGCTAGTAGCACCGCACCGGAAATTACGCGCGTGGCAATCCGGGGCCTCGCTGAATCGCTCACGAGGAGCAACCTGTCATGAAACGCATTCAGTACGGCCAATACGGCGGTCCGGAGTTGATGCGACTCGACGAATTCGAGTTGGCGGCGCCAGGTCAAGGACAGGTGGCCGTGAAGGTCAAGTTTGCGGCCATCAACCCCATCGACTGGAAGCTGCGCAACGGCCAGATGAAGATCGTCACGGGTAATGCGTTTCCCCGCGCCATGGGGTTCGACTTCTCCGGCACGGTCATCTCCGTCGGTTCTGGCGTGACACGCTTTGTCCCTGGCGATGCCGTCTTCGGGCTTGCTCGCTTTAAGGAAAGCGGCGCGCTGGGAGAAGCCGTGGTCGCGAATGAAACTGCCTTGGCAAGAAAGCCCAGCAATACCTCCTTCGAGGATGCTGCTTGCCTTGGAACCCCCGGCGTCACGGCGTGGAACGGGCTGGTCGACAAGGCCAAGCTGACAGCCGGCCAACATGTCTTCATCAACGGCTGCACCGGAGCGGTTGGCGAAGCAGCTGTCCAGATTGCGCATATGCGCGGGGCCGTTGTCTCGGGCAGTTGTAACGCAGGAGCAGTGGAACGGGCACGGTCCCTCGGCGTCCAGACCGTCTACGACTATCGGAGCACGGATCTGTCCACGCTGCACGAGCGTTTTGACGTTGTCTACGACACGGCTGCCACGATGACGACCCGGCTTGGCCTGGCCTTGCTGCGCAAGGACGGCGTGTTCCTGGACCTCAATCCAACACCGGGTAAATTCATTCGCTCGATTTTTAGCCGACAGCTGAAACCGATCGTCTGCACGCCCCGGCCCGATATTCTCGACAGCCTGGCCCGTGCTGCAGAGGATGGCAGGTTCCGGATGCCGATCGCCGAGATCGTCCCCCTGAACGAAGCGATAGGCCTTATCACCGCTCTCGAAGCGGGCCGCAAGCTCGGCGGCAAGGGCCTTGTGGCAATGGCCTGACATGTCGCGAAGCCACCGCTTATTCGATCTCATGCAGGCACTTCGCCGGTACCGTGGAACGGTGTCTGGCGAAATACTTGCCCGCGAGACGGGCGTATCGCTACGGACCATCCGCCGCGACGTCGCCACGCTGCAATCCATCGGAGCGCACATCGAGGGTGAGGCTGGCGTGGGCTACATACTGCGGCCGGACTTTCTGCTGCCGCCGCTGTCTTTCACCGAGGAAGAAATCCAGGCGCTCGTGGTCGGAGGGCAATGGGTCAGCCGCCACGGCGACGAAGCCCTTGCGCTTGCCATCCAGAACGCGCTCGCCAAAATCAATGGTGTTCTTCCTCCCGAGATGAGAGCGGAGTTGGACGACAACGCGCTCTACGTCTTTCGCAAGAGGAAAGAAGCATCGGTCCTCGATCTGGCGCAGGTACGGAGGGCCATGCGTGAGCAACGAAAGATGCACATCGGATACGCGGATGACAGTGGGGCCATTACGCAGCGGACCATCTGGCCGATCATGCTCGGCTTTGTCGAATCGCAGCGGTTGATTGCAGCATGGTGCGAGTCGAGCGGCGACTTTTGCCGTATTCGCACAGACCGTATCGTGACAGTCGATTTTCTGGAGGAGCGCTATCCGCGTGCGCGCCGACAGCTTGTCAAGGAATGGCGAGGCGGGCTTCCCTGCAACCAGCCCGACAGCGCCTAGCGCGATCCAGCCGCGCTCAACGCACCCAGTGACTTCCATATTGCGCGACACCAAGCCACAGCCTCCATGAACGCGGTGACGTCGTCGAACTGCTTTGATCGCTGGGGCCGCAGTCAACGAATCCATTGGTGAATTCACACCCTCTCATAGGGGAATGTTTTTCTACATTGGATAGTATTTTTCTACATTAATATCAAATCTTCGCAGAAATAGATAGTTTTGGGCGACAAAGTATGTTGAACAACTCGGTTGCCCCTGACCTCCTTGCACGCCGCGGCGTAGGAAATTTTGAAATGGAAAAGCCAAATATGCTGATTTCGATCGTCCATGACAGCGGCTGGGGCCACACGGCCAGGCAGGCGCAGAGCGTGGCTGAAGGCGCGCGCGGGGTGGCCGGTGCACAGGTGCAGCTGATCGCTGTCTCCGAAGGTGCCATCCCCTGGGATGTGCTCGAAGCGAGCGACGCCATCGTCTTCGGCTCGCCGACCTACAACGGCTCGCCCAGCGCGCGCTTCAAGCAGTTTTGCGAAGACTCGACCAAGCCTGTCTGGACCGGAATGAAATGGCGCAACAAGGTGGCCGCCGGCTTCACGAATTCGGGCGCGCAGAACGGCGACAAGCTGCACTCGCTGATCTCCATGGCGCTGTTTGCGGCGCAGCACGGCATGTTGTGGGTGGGCCTCGACTTGAAACCGGGCAACGACAACAGCCGCGGCAGCGTGCATGACCTCAATCGCCTGGGTAGTTGGCTGGGCGCGATGGCGCAGTCCAACGGCGACCAAGGACCGGACGACACCCCCATCACGAGCGATCTGGAAACCGCCACCTACCTGGGTCGGCGCGTGGCCGAGACCGTTCGCCGACTTCAACCCATTTGATACGTTTTTTACCAAGGAGCCTCTTCATGAAATTTCTTTGCCTCGACATCCCCGCGCCCGGTGCCACCCTGGAAAAGTACCAGCCACATCTGCAGGACGAAGCCCGCCACGCATGGCAGCTCTACAAGGGCGGCGTTGTGCGCGACATCTATTTCCGCCAGGACCGCCCTGGCGTCGCGATCATCGCCGAGTGCGAATCCGTCGACGCGGCCCGGAAAGCCCTGCGCGAATTTCCGCTGGCCAAGGCCGGTCTGCTCGATTGGGACGTCATTCCACTTGGCCCCTTCCTGAACTGGGAATCGCTTTTCGCGCCCGGCAACGCCTGAGCCGCCCTGAACACAGGTACGACCATGACCAAACAAGCATCCGAACTCAAGCCCATCCTCTTCGTCGTCACCAGCACCGCTGTGAAGGGCACGACAGGCATTCCCACCGGCTATAACCTGGCAGAAGTCACCCACCCACTGGAAAAATTGCATGCTGCGGGCATCCGCGTGGAGTTCGCCTCCATCCTGGGTGGCGACGCGCCGCTGGATGGGCTGGAGGACATGAAAGACCCGGTCATCGCCCACTACTGGGCCGACGCGGATTTCCGCCACGCCATCGCCCACACATTGCGCTTAGAAAATGTAGATCCCTCGCGCTACTCGGCCATCTTCTTTGCCGGTGGGCACGGCACGATGTGGGACTTCCCCGACAGCCCTGCCGTGCAAAAGGCGATCCGCGAGATCGATGCGGCGGGCGGCATCGTCTCGGCGGTGTGCCACGGCCCCGCAGCCCTGGTCAATGCACGCCGTGCCGACGGCAGCCTGCTGGTAGCGGGCAAGCGCTTGGCCGCCTTTACCAATGGCGAGGAAGAAGAAGTGCAGTCCACCCATGTGGTGCCTTTCCTGCTGGAGTCCACGCTCATCGAGCGTGGCGCGCAGCACCAGCACGCAGCCAATTGGGCCGATAACGTAGTCGTCGATGGCCGGCTCATCACCGGACAGAACCCGCAGTCCGCCGCCAGTCTGGGCGAAGCGTTGCGCGACGCGCTGCTGGCCTGATCGCTACCAAGACCGGAAAGGCAGCAACGTGAAACTGATCTGCGTCGAAGAGCACGTGCTCGACCCCGCCATCGGTGGGGCCACCCAGAGCCTCGTCCGCGCCGCGGCACCCTACCTGCCCGACTGGGGCAGCCGCGTGGTGGACGGTCAACGTGTGGCTGACTTCACTCGGCCGCACGTCATCGCGCCCAGCGAATCAGCCCGCAAAGGACTGGAAACGGGCGCAGCACGCTTGGCCGACATGGACGCTGCCGACATCGACATGCAGGTGCTTTCCTACGGTGGCTTTCCCCAGTTGCTGCCAGCCGCGCAGGCAATCGATCTAAACCGTGCCGCCAACGACAAGCTGGCGCTGGTGGCACAGGCCCACCCCACGCGCTTCAGTGGGTTCGCCACGCTACCCTGGCAAGCACCCGAGGCAGCGGCGCGGGAACTGGAGCGCGCAGTGAAGGAGCTGGGCCTGAAGGGCGCACTCATCAACGGCCGACCCGGCGACACCTTCCTGGACGACCCGCGCTACGCGCCCATCCTCGCCGCCTTCGACGAACTGAACGTCCCGCTATATGTCCACCCGGGCCTGCCGCTGGCCGCCGTGCAAACGCCCTATTACGGCGGTTTCGATCGGGAACTCAGCGCGCGGTTGGCCATGTTTGCCTGGGGCTGGCACAACGAAGCCGGCATCCAGGTCGTGCGCATGCTGCTGGCAGGCGTATTCGACCGCTACCCCAGGCTGCAAGTCATCAGTGGCCATTGGGGCGAGATGGTGCCCTTCTTCCTGCAACGGTTGGAGGACTCTATCCCGCAAGAAGCTTCTGGCCTCCAACGCCCTATCGTGCAGACCTACCGCGAGCACGTGTACGTATCACCCAGCGGCATGCTTACGCTGCCGCACTTCCAGTTCATCCACACACTGATGGGGGCGGAACGCATTCTGTATTCCATCGACTACCCCTACCAGAGCCTGGACGGCGCGCATGCCTTCATCGATCGCCTGCCGGTCAGCGATGCGGACAAGGCCCTGATTGCCCACGGCAACGCCGAGCGGCTGCTGGGTTTGTGATCTGACTTCAACAAAGGAACTAGCATGGTGCAAGAAATCGAAAACAAGGTAGTCGTCATCACCGGCGGCAGCAGCGGCCTAGGCGCAGAAACAGCCCGGCATCTGGTGCGGGCCGGTGCAAAGGTCGTTCTGGGTGCGCGGCGCTTGGACCGCTTGCAGGCGCTGGCGACAGAGCTCGGCCTGGGCGACGAAAGCTTCGTGCAAACCGATGTCACCGATCCCACACAGGTGCAGGCGCTGGTGGCGCGCGCCGTCGAGACATACGGGCGCATCGACGTGCTGCTCAACAATGCTGGCGTCATGCCGCTCTCGCCCCTGGAACTGCTGCGGATGGATGAGTGGAACCAGACCATCGACGTGAACATCAAGGGTGTGCTTTACGGAATTGGCGCCGCACTACCCCACATGAAGGCTCAAAAGAGCGGACAGATCATCAATGTCTCGTCGGTGGCTGGCCATATCGTGAGCGCAGGCGGCGTGGTGTACAGCGCCAGCAAATTCGCCGTGCGCGCCATTTCTGAAGGGCTGCGCAAGGAGGTCAAGCCCTACAACATCCGCTCCACCATTCTTTCGCCCGGGGCGGTGGACACCGAACTGCCCGCGTCCACCAAGGCCGAGGGCATGGTGCAGGCCATGCAGACCTTCTACGAGCACAACGCCATTCCTGCCAGCAGCTTCGCGCGCTGCGTACTGTTCGCCATCAGCCAGCCCGAAGACGTCGATATCAACGAAATCCTGTTCCGCCCGACACGGCAGGAGTTTTGAGCTAGGGGTAGGCATGTTGTCCAACTGGCCAACGCCATCCAACAAAACACTGATTTTCTAAGGAACTAAAAACATGCCCGATATCGAGTCGCTTGACCCGTCATTCCCGATAAGTCGCCAGATGGACATAGACGCGGCCCCCATCGTGTTGGTCAATCTCTGCACCATGGCTCCCGAAGACGAAGCAGCGTTCCTGGCGGCATGGGCCGCCGATGCCGCCTTCATGAAGAGCCAGCCCGGCTTTATCTCGACACAGCTGCACCGCGCACTGGGAGACAGCCCGACGTATCTCAACTATGCCGTCTTCGAATCAGCGGCGGCATGGCGCACGGCCTTCAAACATCCCGGCTTCCGGGCGACGCTCAAGGCACATCCGGCATCGATGGTCGCCCGTCCTCATCTCTTTCAGAAGGTCGCTGTGCCGAACTTGTGCACTGCGTAGCGTGACAACAATGTCGGTCTACAACCATTGACGCCTCCATTCAATGTTGGGTGCGTCATAAATCTCCCATAGCCGGGCCGACAACCCTTCGTGCCCTAGGCGCGATGTGGCGCACAGCGCCACCGATCCCCGGGGTCTCCTCTGTATGCGCCGAGGAGTACAGCTTTGGGCGGATCAGGGCTGGCGTCTTTCTTTTGGTGCACATCCCAGCCAGGGATCGCCCTCAAACAAAGAGCCATTGGCACCACCAAAAGCCAATTAAAAATCTACAAATAAAAAGCTGCTTTATCGCAAGTTTCATGAACTTAATGCGCTATAGAAATGGAGTTGCTTACGCCTCCTTCTTTTGAAGGAAAGATCCCAGCATGTCAGACACGCCAAAAGATGCGTCACGATATAGTGGCTAGTTAGTTACGAGCACGCCATTTGTCCAAACTTTGATGTCTGTGTAGAAAACAGGTGCGTCTTGGATAAGAGTTCATTCTTCGTTGTCTCATCATCCCCTTACAACACCACAACACACATCATGCGCAATTTACTTGCAGTCATCCTACTAATTGCCTCCATCTTGTCTTTTCCGGCAAGCGCCGGAGTTGAATCAGACGCCCTGAGTTCTTGTCTTACTGATAACACGAACGGCAAGGATAGAAAGGAGTTAATTCGCTGGGTCTTTATCGCCATGAGCGCTCATCCAGACATGAGCGATCTGACCGCGACTAGTGACGCAACACGCATTCAATCAAACAAGGCCATGGCTACTCTAATCTCGCGCCTGCTAACTCAAGATTGCGTTGTCGAAGCACGCCTAGTCCAGAACAAGCCAGGCAACTCAAGTATGTCTGATTCCTTTAAGTCACTTGGCGAGGTGGCCATGCGCGAACTGATAGCCAACCGAAACGTAACAGCCTCGATTGGCGACTATCTTCAATACGTGGATAAGAAACAACTGATGGAAGCATTAAGACAGAAATAGGACTAAGAGCGGCTAACAAAAGCGTGTCATCGTCAAATGCACATCGTGCGTTTGACGCGGGATGGGAAAGAACAGAAACA
>NZ_JBWKNO010000011.1:0-157825 GCF_059415605.1 Rhodoferax sp. GW821-FHT10B06
GGCCGCAGTTTGCCGCGAAATGCGCCCCTATCCCGTGCGCCTAGGCAATTTACGAAAGCAGCTGTAACCGCTTGTCCTGCAAATGAAGGAAATTTGTGTGCAACGGGCCGCATGCGGGCCGTTTCATACGCGGGTTAAACCACAAGCTGAGCACAGGGTGAACACGTAAGCTTGGCATAGGGCAGCGTCGCTAAGATGCGCAGGTGCCCCACCCGCTAACGCCATCGCCGTGAAAATCTTCCAGCGCGAACAACGCTCGCTTTTCGGCGAAATCCTGGACTGGATGCTCACGCCCTTGCTGTTGCTGTGGCCGGTCAGCCTGGCGCTGACCTGGCTGGTGGCCCAGGGCATTGCCGGCAAACCGTTTGACCGGGCGCTGGAATACAACGTGCAGGCGCTGTCGCAGCTGCTGGTGGTGGCCCAGCCCGACCACGCGCAGTTCAACCTACCGCTGCCGGCGCGTGAAATCATGCGCGCCGACGACTCCGACCAGGTCTATTACCAGGTACGTGGCGTGCGTGGCGAACTGCTCAGCGGCGATACCGACCTGCCGCTGCCGCCGGCCGATGAAAAGCCCGCCGAAGGCCCGGTGCATCTGCGCGACGACGAGATGCGCGGCCTGGACGTGCGCGTGGCCTATCTGTGGATCAAGCTGGACATTGCCGGTAGCCAGCTGGCCCTGGTGCAAGTGGCCGAAACGCGGGAAAAGCGCTCGGTGCTGGCGGCCGAAATTATCAAGGGCGTGATGCTGCCGCAGTTCGTCATCTTGCCGCTGGCCGTGCTGCTGGTGTGGCTGGCGCTGGCGCGCGGCATCCGCCCGCTGAAGCGCCTGGAGGACCGCATCCGCGCCCGCACCTCGGACGACCTGAGCCCGCTGGACGAAAAGGCCGTGCCACTGGAAGTGGCGCCACTGGTCTCGTCGGTGAACGACCTGCTGACCCGGCTGAAGGACTCCATCGCCACGCAAAAGCGCTTTCTGGCCGACGCCGCCCACCAGCTGAAAACTCCGCTGGCCGGGCTGCGCATGCAGGCCGACCTGGCGCAGCGCGAAGGCACCAGCACGGCCGAGCTGAAGCGATCGCTACAGCAGATCGGCCGCTCCAGCATCCGCGCCACCCATACCGTGAACCAGCTGCTGGCCCTGGCCCGGGCCGAGAACGGTGGCGTCAGCCTGACGCTGCAGGACTGCGACCTGGCCCGGCTGACCATGGAGGTGGTGCGGGATTGCGTGCCCCGCGCGCTGGACAAGCGCATCGACCTGGGCTACGACGGCGCCGAAGCCGGTAGCCCCGGCCTGCAGATCCAGGGTAACCCCACGCTGCTGAAAGAGCTGGTGCGCAACCTGGTGGAAAACGCCATCCACTACACCCCGTCCAACGAAGTGCACACCGGCATCATTACCGTGCGCGCTCTAGCCAACGCCGGCCAGGGTGCCGAGCTGCAGGTGGAGGACAACGGCCCCGGCATCCCCGCCGCAGAGCGCGCGCTGGTGTTCCAGCCCTTCTACCGCGCGCTAGGCAACGAGGCCGATGGCTCGGGCCTAGGCCTGTCCATCGTGCAGGAGATTGCGCGGCAGCACAACGCCGAGGTGCTGCTGGAAGATGTGCATCCAGATGCCGTGCCGCTAGGGCTGCGGGTGACGGTACGGTTTCAAACCTGAAAACGGGCCCGTACTGCGCATCACTTGCGTCCGGGCAACATCGCCAGCAAAACCCCGTCTTTCAGAAACACGTGGTGGAAGATGGCCGCAGCGGCATGCAGACCGGCCAGCCACATGATGGCGTCGCCCAGGAACTGGTGCACATCGCCCCAGTCCGCCAGTCCGGCGATGGCGGAGTCGGCAATCCAGGGCATGTGATCGACGCGGATGCCGCCGAGCAGCGTCAAAGGGTGGTTCTCGCTGCCCAGGGCCAGAAGGGCCGTAACTGGCAGTGCCAGCAACAGCACCCACAAAGCGATGTGCCCGAGTTTGCTGGCCAGGTGCATGGCCCCGCTCATCTCGAACTGTGGTGCAGCCGGGCGAAAGGCAACCCATAGCAAACGCAACAAAGTAAGCACCAGGACCAAAATGCCCAGGGACTCGTGCCAAACGATATCGATTCGCGTTGCAGGATCGACACCCTGGCGCATCATGCGCCCGAAGCCGCCGGGGCCGAGGATGAACGCGATGGTCACGACGATGGCCGTGAGCCAATGGAAAGCCTGGCTGAGACGGTCGTAGCGAGGTGTGGCTTGTTGGATCATGTTGTTTTCCTCAAAGTGAGACTATGCGTCCAGGGGTAGGTCATAGTATGGGTTTGGATCAAATGTGTGTGAACTATGGATGGAGTTCCATGGCTTCACCGAAGGTCCGGTCAAGGCGGCGGTGAAGTCCATCCCGGGCATCTCTTGTCAGTTGTACGGAGCCAAGCAGGCATTGGATACCCCTCACATGAAGATAAGCTGAAGAAAGTCGCCCTGGCCGTTTGGATTCAGGCTGCATTCATATTCACCGCTTGTAATCCATTGCCATCGCAAGCCCAGCGCAAAGCCCGGCAAGAAACCTGGTCCTAACCATGCTGCGCACCCGGCGGCCTATTTTTTGTTTGTAATGCTCCTCTTTCCACCCAAGGAATTTCATGCGGCATATTGAGCGACACAGAACCCAGCACATTGGCTGGCTGCGGGCATCCGTGCTGGGTGCCAACGACGGCATCGTCTCCACCGCCAGCCTGATCGTCGGCATCGCCGCGGCGCAATCCAGCATTGGCAACATTCTGATGACCGGTGTGGCTGGCCTGGTCGCCGGAGCCATGTCCATGGCAGCAGGAGAGTATGTGTCGGTGCACTCCCAGGCGGATACCGAGCGGGCCGACCTGGCGCGGGAACGCGCTGAACTGGAAGCCGACCCTGTGGCCGAGCGGCGCGAGCTGACGGCCATCTACACCAGCCGAGGGTTGACACCCGAGCTGGCCCGCGAAGTTGCAGAGCAACTCATGGTGCACGATGCCATCGGTGCCCATGCGCGCGACGAACTTGGCATTTCGGAAATAGCCACGGCGCGGCCTCTGCTAGCGGCCTGGGCATCGGCGGGCAGCTTTGCCGTCGGCGCGGTACTGCCTCTGGCCGTCGCAGCACTGGCGCCTGCACAGGGGCTGGCGTTGTGGATCGCAGGCATGTCGCTGCTCTTCCTGGCCGTGCTCGGAGCGGTGGCGGCCCGCGTGGGCGGGGCCCATCCCTGGCTGGGTGCATGGCGTGTCACTTTTTGGGGTGCGCTGGCCATGGCGGTGACGGCCGGGGTGGGCAGCCTGTTTGGTGCGGCGGTGTAGCGCCTACCAAAACCAGCAGTGCTTTAAGTAGCTGGCAGGGTGCGCACGAAGCGCTGCTCCACTACCGGCGTGCCCCATTGCTGCCCGGACCATTGCTCGGCCAATGCAAAGCCAAAGGTCTCGTACAGCTTGCGCGCAGCGTCCAGCCCCTGGAAGGTCCATAAATGGGTTTCGGCAAAAGCCTGGCGGTCACAGAAGGCCATGGCTTCGGCCAGCAGTTGCCGGCCCGCGCCCAGGCCGCGTAAACCGTCGTCGACGATGAACCAGCGCAAATGCGCCTTGTTCGACCCCAGGTCTTCACCATCCACCGCTACCGAACCCACGATGCGCCCCGCCTGCAAGGCCAACCACAGGCCGTTGCGCGGCTGCTCCAGGCGGGCACTGAACTCGGCCAGGCCACTGGCCACCCGGGCTTCGAAATAGGCGCCGAAGCCCACGCTGCGGCTGTAGTAGCGGGCATGCATTTCCGTGATGCGGCCTATCGCGCCGGGCTGGTAGCCCTGCACGATCTGCAAAGCCGAACCCGCTGCCACCAGTATGCCCGTGCGCCGCGCCTGCAAGGCCTGGGCATAGGCTGCCAGGCCCTCAGCCACCGCCTGCTGCTGGGCTTCGGTGAGTTGCGCCAGCGCGCCCAAGACCTGCTTGCGACCGTAGGCATGGATGGACTTGAGGCTGCGTTTGCCCTGCGCCGTCAGCGCCAGGTATTTCACCCGGCCATCGTCACCGCTGGCGGACTCCTGCAGCTCGCCCGCATCCACCAACTTGCGCACCATGCGGCTGACGCTGGACTTCTCCAGGCCCAGCACCTCGCCCAGCTGCACCGCCGTCAGCGTGCGCTGGGCACCAATCTCCAGAATGGCGTGCACGGCCGACGGTGGGTAGTCGGTAGCCGCCAGGGTGGACTGCATAAAGCCGAGCTCGCGCACCATCTGGCGCGATGCGCTGCGGATGTGGTCAACGAGAGAAGCGGGGGTGCTGGATGTGGCGGGCATGGCTCGAGTTCGCTATTTCAATATGGTTGCATCATACAACCACATTGAAACCACTCAACTTAGCAGCTTGATCAACGCGTCCGGGTGGATACCCAGCCCCACCAGGCCCGACACGCCCATCAACACACCGAACCCCGCCGGCACCAGGCTGAGCAAATACAGGCTACTGAGCTGCGTGAGCGAGGCCACGGCCAGCATGGAGATGGCGATGGCAATCAGCGCGTCACACAGGTCGAACTGGTCGTCACGGAAATTCAGCGCGTCGTAGCTCTTCTGGTCTTGCTCGGCCTGGGTTTTGAGCTCGTCCTTCTTCTGGTTTTCTTTCTGCGCCAGCGCCGCATAGGCGCTGATCTGCTGCTGGTAGGCGGCCTGCTGGGCAGGCGCGGTCACGGCCATGACCTGCAGGCGCAGCTGGGCCAGCGTGGCATTGGCAATCTCTTCGCGCACATTGCGCGCCTGGTAAAACTGCCAGTGGTCCAGCTTGTCGGCCTGGGCCTGCTGCATGCCCTGCACGATGTTGTCGTCCTTGACCTTGCAGATGCCCAAAAAGGTGGCCAGCAGTGCCACGGTGATGGCCACCGCCGGGTTCAGCCAGCGGCGCTTGGTAGGCCTTCTGGCGGGTTTGGCGTGGTCAACGATGTCTAGGGGGTCCAGTTCCATGGCGATGCTCCTGTAGCGTGCCCGCCACCGAAGGGTGGCCAGGCGATACAGGCTTGTAACAGCTAAGCCCTTCGGTTTCTTAGCGCAGGCTTAAAGCTCCAGCCCCACGGCAAACGCCAGCGGCATAGCCCGCGCCAGTCCGTGATTTCGCTTGCAGCAGCATCAACCCACCTGTGCATTCAAGGGCATGGGAATACGGTGCGTGGACTTTATTTTCTGCAGGGAAATATTGGTCTGCACCGTCGCAATTCCTGTCAGTTTGCGCAGGACGCTGTCTACAAAGTTGCGGTAGTCATCCAGGTCCACAGCGATAACCTGCAGCAAATAGTCGGCCTCGCCGGTGATGCGGTGGCACAGCAAAACATGCGGACTGTTTTGTATGACCTCTTCAAACAGCCCGAACGCATTGGCGGTATGGCTCTCGAAACGGACCAGCACAAAAGCGTGGATCTTCCAGCCCAGCTTGTCCAGGTTCAGATTGGCCTGGTAGTCCTCGATATAGCCACTGCTCTCCAGCTGCCGCACGCGGCGCCAACACGGCGTCTCACTCAGGTGCATCTGCTCTGAAAGCTTGGCATTGGATAAACGCCCGTCTTCTTGCAGGGCTTTCAAAATAGCCAAATCAACTTCATCAATACCACTCATAGGTGGAGTCTTTCTATTTCAATGTGGTTATTGGTGGTTTCCACCAAAATCTTAGGGCTGACAGGCCCCTAAAAGCAAGCACATTTCAACGCGGCGCAAGCACAATTTGGCGGCCTTTCACCCTTGCTCCACCACCACCTCACCATGCTCCAACACCAACCCCTGGCCCGCCACAACGTCCAGCACATCCACGCTTCGCGCATCCGCGCCGTGGCCGACGCAGCCGCGCACCGCGCGGACCTGTTGCCCTTCTGGTTTGGCGAACCCGACCAGGTCACCGCCCCCTTCATCCGCGATGCGGCCAAGGCCGCGCTGGATGGCGGCGATACCTTCTACACACCCAACCTGGGCATTCCCGCGCTGCGCCAGGCCATCGCGGACTACCTGACCCGGCGCCACGCGCCGATTGGGGCCGAACGCATCGCCATCACCTCCGGTGGCATTTCCTCGCTGATGCTGGCCGCACAGCTGGTCATTGAAGCTGGCGACCGCGTGGTGGCCGTCACCCCGCTGTGGCCCAACCTGGTGGAAATCCCCCGCGTGCTGGGCGCGCAGGTGGACACGGTGGCGCTGCACCTGGACGCGCAGCAGGGGTGGACGCTGGACCTGGACGCGCTGCTCACGGCACTGACGCCGGGCACGCGCGCCGTGCTGGTCAACTCACCCAACAACCCCACCGGCTGGGTTATGCCGCCCGACCAGCAGGACGCGCTGCTGGCGCACTGCCGACAGCATGGCATCTGGCTGATTGCCGACGACGTGTATGAACGCCTGGTGTTCGACCGCAGCGCCGACACACCACCCCAGGCACACAGCTGGCTGGCCCGCTGCACGCCAGACGACAGGCTGATCTCCGTACACAGCTTCTCCAAGTCCTGGCAAATGACCGGCTGGCGCCTGGGCTGGATGGTGGTGCCGGAACGCCTGAGCGCCGACCTGGCCAAGCTCATCGAGTTCAACACCTGCTGCGCCCCCGGCTTTGTGCAGCGGGCGGCCGTCACCGCCATAAGCGACGGCGAGCCGCTGGTGGAGCAGTTTGTGCAACGCCTAGCCACCGCCCGCGACTACCTGCACAGCGCGCTGTCCACCATGGACGGGCTGACAGTGTCCAAACCCCAGGGCGCCATGTATCTGTTCTTTCACATGGACGCCGCAGCAGACAGCTTGGCCTTCTGCAAGGACCTGGTGCAGGCCACCGGGCTGGGCCTGGCACCGGGCCGCGCCTTCGGGCCGGAAGGTGAGTCCTGCCTGCGCTGGTGCTTTGCCAGCAATACGCAGCGCCTGGCAGACGGTGTGCAGCGCTTCCAGCACTTCCTGCACGGTCGGCGCTGAGACCTTCCACACGCTATTGATTCAATAGCTACTTGCGCAGTATCTACCTGCGCTACAGCCCCATTTAGGCCTCAGCCCCCAACGCCTGCAGCATGTGGCTGATGAAGCGGCTGAGCTTGGGCAGCTGGCGCCGGTCCGGCAGGTACACCAGATGCGCCGGCCGGGCTGCGGGCACGCAATCGGGCAGCACGGCCACCAGGCGGCCGCTGGCCAGGTCGTCGGCCAGCAACACCTCGGGCTGCAATACCAGGCCCAGGCCCTGCAGCGCAGCGATACGCAAGCTGTCACCCTGGTTGCAAACAAAGCGCGACTGGTCGGGCCAGTCCACGGTTTTGCCGTCGTCGCGCAGCAAACAATCGGCACGGCTATGCCATACCGCGTGGCGCAGGCAGGTGTGCTGCACCAAGTCGACGGCACGCTGCGGTCGGCCGTGCCGCTCCAGGTAGGCGGGTGCCGCGGCAATCACCATGCGGTAGGGCTGCAGTGGCCGCGCCACCAGGCCTTCGTCGGCCACCGGGCCGATGCGCACCGCCACGTCGATGCCATCGCCGGCCAGATCGACCAGCCCGTCGCTGAGCTGCAGGTCCACCCGCACTTGCGGGTTGTCCAGTAAAAACCCGGCCACCAGCGGAGCAACCACCTGGTTGCCCAAGGTGGTGGGCGCGCTGACCCGCAGCAGGCCTTGCGGCGCGGCCCGGCTGCGCTCTACCGCCGACTCGGCCCAGCGCACCTGTTCCAGTACGCGTTTGCTGTCCTCGTAAAAGCTGCGGCCCACATCGGTCAGGCTGTGCTGCCGGGTGCTGCGCTGCAGCAATCGGGCGCCCAGGTGCGTTTCCAACGACTGGATGTGCTTGCCCACCATCACCGCCGAAATGTCCAGCTGCCTGGCTGCAGCGGCAAAGCTGCCGCCTTCGACCACAGCCACCATAACTTCCATGTTGCGGAATTTATCCATCGCTATTCCAAACCAATGCTTAGTAGATAGCGAAGTATTAACTACTTTATGTAGCCCTGCATTTGCAAAACAATCCAGGCTTCTTAACTTCTAAACCCAGGAACACCCCATGAAAATCCTCTTGATCGGCGCCAACGGCACCGTAGGCCAAGCCGTAAAAGCCAATCTGGCCGCCCGCCACACCATCGTCAGCGTCGGCCGCAACAGCGGCGACTACCAGGCCGATCTGGCCCAGCCCGCCAGCCTGGAGGCCCTGATGGAGCGCGTGGGCAAGGTGGACGCCATCGTCAGCGCCGCCGGTAATGTGCACTTCGGCCCGTTGAGCCAGATGACGGCAGAACAGTTCAACATCGGCCTGCAAGACAAGCTACTGGGCCAGGTGCAGCTGGCCTTGCTGGCCCAACGCTACCTGAACGACGGTGGCTCGGTCACGCTGACCAGCGGCATCCTGTCCACCGAGCCGATCCGCTATGGCGCCAACGCCACGGCGGTCAATGCAGGCATCGAAGGCTTTGTGGCCGCTGCCGCCATTGAGCTGCCACGCGGCCTGCGCATCAACGCCGTCAGCGCCACCGTGCTCACCGAATCCTTGCCCACCTACGGCTCCTATTTCGCGGGCTTCGAATCGGTGCCCGCGGCACGCGTGGCCATGGCCTACCAGCGCAGCGTGGAAGGCGGGCAAACCGGCCAGGTCTACCGGGTGCTGTGATACCCGGAGTGCACGTGCGAGGCCCGCTGATGACCGTGGAATCAGCGGTAATAGGCTTCGACCTTGCCCTTGATCTTCATCAGCAGGGGGCGTCCATGGCGGTCGCGCGTCTTGCCGGAAGGTACCTTCACCCAGCCTTCGCTGATGCAGTATTCCTCCACGTCCGAACGCTCCTTGTCGTTCAGGCGGATGCCGATGTCATGCTCGAACACGGCAGCCACGTGAAAGGGGCTGCGTGGGTCGGCAGACAGGTGGTCGGGCAGGGCGGGAGCGGAGCTAGCGGCGTTGGTATCAGCGGTGGCGTTGTTATCGTTGGTATCGGTCATGGCATGGGCTGTGGAAAAAATCAAATGGCCCGCATTGTCCCGGATTTGCTGACCCCGCCTACTGCGCGAGGATCTGCATCATCCGCTCCGGCTTGGCCAAGGGCTCAAAGCCGAACTGTGCATACAAGCCATGCGCATCGGCCGTGGCCAGCAAAAATCGGCGCAGACCCTGCAGCTCCGGGTGGGCCAAGATGGTTTGCACCAGCCATTTCGACAGACCCTGGCCCCGGTGCGCCTCCAGCACATACACATCGGCCAAATAGGCAAAAGTCGTCTTGTCGGTCACCACCCGCGCAAAGCCCACCTGCTCGGCGCCGTGGAACAACCCAAAACACAGCGAATTCGCCGCCGCGCGCTGCACCCGCTCGAACGCAATACCCGGCGACCAGTAGCTGCGCGTAAGGTAGGCATGGACGGCCACCATGTCCAGGCTGGCGGGGTCGGTAACTATGCGGTAGGCACCGCGTTGGACGTTGACGTGCATGTTCTGCGGCTCCGGATGAAACAAGGCTGTGGCGCAGATAGTACCTGCGGGGGTAGCTATGAATTCAGTAGTAATTGGACAGCGATGGCATGCACAGGATCTGTAGTATTTGCGGAATATTTACTATCAAACCGGTACAAGCTGCAATGAAACGTGAAATCCCAAGAGTAAGCGCGTGTTGCATGCACACCGATCCCCTGACCCAATACGTCAATCAAAGCTGGCGTGGTTCGTCATCACCCGGCTCGTCCTGCTCAGGCTCGACAGGTGCACGCAATCTTCTGAAGCGCAGATATGCCAGCAACGCCAGAACAATGCCACCAGTGATGATCATTAAGGACTGCCGGAGTGACTTGATTGGCACAGTTGGTACGGGCTCAGACACATCTTCTGGCCAAGGTGCATGTCCGACCAAAGGCGTTCCAGCCTTTACAGCGCATTGACCGACGTACCACGGATCGTCGTACCAAGTGACGGGTTGAATATGACCCTGCAAGCGCAGGAAATAGGGACGAGCGCGCATTGGGTCATCCGAAATGCAGGCCAACACGCGCGCAGCATTGATGTTGAAAGCGTCTGGAAAGCGCGCTATGACTTCATCGATAGACGGCTTAACCTGCTCCCACGTAAAGCCCGCCTGCGCCAAAAGCAGGGCTTGTTGCAAACCAGCATTGCGTGCGAGGTGGAGTGCAATCTGTGCGCGCCGCTGTTCGCCAGAGAAGGGGCGGCTCAAAACCATGGCCTCTTCGATAAAAGCCTGCGAGACGGCCTGTGTTCCGCCCCAGACCGGATTCAGGGCTAGGGCCGTCTCCGATGCGATCGGGTCGTAATCGGGATGGCGCTTCAACGCGGTCATCGCCTGCTGATAGATCTCCGTCTTTTCACGCCCTTGCAAATTAGCGAGCTTGATACGCAGCACAGCCCAATGTGGCTCCTCGGCAACGACCTTCGGGAAAGCTCGCCCATGCACATCGACCACTTTTTCAGCAAGGCTAAGATCCCTCTGAAATGCCTGCAGCATTTCGATCGACGGTGCGGAGGGGTAGCCATTACCTCGCACGGCCCAAGCGTGAGAGATCCAATATTGCGCACGCGCCATGGCAGCCATATGAGAAGCAGGCCGTTGCTTCACCCAGCCGGCGGTCGTGCGATCCAAAGCAGACCACAGCGGATGATTGACATCGTCCGGAAACACACTTGCGATTCCGGCATATACCTGCGACCGCTTCCAGCGCCCAGCCACATCACGCGCACTGCCGCTTGCCGCTTTTCTCAGCAGTTGCTCTAGCTCAACAACGTTGCCATCGATCAATAGCGCTGCCGCCGTCGCAGCCGGGCCCGCCTGAACGTCTACCGCCCATTGCTCGATGCCCGCTCCCTTAACGTCCACAAGGTTCGGCCCGGGCCGTATCACGTTCGGATCGGGCTGCGCACCGATTGAGTCACCCACTTCCAAATCCGCAGCGCGGATTGGGGTGCGATCCAACCGTTGTCCCCATGGGTGAATCCGCCAGGCACCATCCGGCAGTGTTTTCAGGTCATGAATCGCTTTGATGAAGCCCGACTGCGGATCACCAGCCGTCGCGCCACTCCAGAAGTCACGACCAACCAGGAAGCTGGTGCCATAGGCATCCCATGAATCAAAACTCGATTGCGCTAACCGCGCTGTTGGCATGATTAATAGCCATGCTTCACTCTGCGTCAGATAGCCAACTTGATATCCCCACCGCACAAGGTTCACATATCGACTAATGTCATAGGCAAGTACACCGGCTGAACCTAAAAGTGTCCCATCGCGTTCGACAACCTCTGCCCTGTGCTCATTGCGTGGGGCCAGAAATGCTTCATAACGCGCCCTCAACCACGCCCGCCAATCGACCGGTTCACGCATGCGCATCTGCAACTTTTCGTAGGCCGAATGCATGCCGTAATCACGCAAATCTTGCAACCTGAGCAACAGATCCGCCCGGCTACGCACACCCCATGCCGCACGCAGCTTTTCCAGATAGATCGCTCGAACCCGAATGTCCTGCTGATACTCCCCAAAAGCGTAGCCGGACCCACCAATGTCGATCACGAACGGATCAGCGAGCGACAACGCCCAACTGCGGTCACTCGGACCAGTCACGGCCATGCTTTGCGGCAGTTGCTCCCAGTTCGGGACGTTCGCAACAGCAGGCAAGGTCATGATCGCGAACAGGTACGCTAAAAATACACAGCGAACACGTCCCGCTCTACAAGTTGCGTCAATCAAAGTGCTCTCTAATTCGTTCGTATTACGTCCCCGGCGCGCCTACGCTTCAACGACGGCCGACAGATGATTCGCCCTTGCCAGGGTGATCCAGCTACCACCGCAACATTTCAGTGGCACCTTTGGAGCAATCTATGTCCAACGGAAGGCCGGGCCGAAAGCATACTCGCAAGAATATGCAGTCCATTTTCTTGTTCTTGAGAGCTACAGGACTTTTGGCGGCTTCGAATGCAGCCTTGTCTTAGCTTTTGTATCAAACAGAATCAGGGCTGCAGCGCAGATATCACCTGCGCCAACTACTATGAATTAAGTAGCAAAACAAAACTACGCCCCGCCCGCAGGAAACAACGCAGCCCCTACCCGGGCCAGCGTACTGGTGGAGCCGCACATCTGCGCCACGTATTGCAGGGCCATGCGGTGCTCGGCCTCGCTGTAGTCGCCCAGGGCATCGGCCACCATGGTCATCTGGAAGTTGCGCATATAGCCGTCTATGCAAGACACCATCACGCCGTGGTGGGCGAACACGCCGCAGACGACCACCTGGTCGCGGTTCATCTTGCGCAGCAGCGGCTCCAGCTCGGTCTGGAAGAAGGCGCTGTGGCGCGGCTTGTGGACCACATATTCGTCCTCGCGCGGCGCCAAGCTGCTGGCAATTTCGCAATCTTGCGGCCGCACATGGGCGGCGTTCAGGCCGTCGCCCCAGACCGCCAGGCCCAGGCCGCGCTCGAAGCGCGAGGGCGCGCGCTCGCCGCGGCAGAACACCACCGGCAGCCGCGCCTGGCGAAAGCCGGCCAGCAGCGCGACCACATTGCGCAGCAGCGGCGCGGAGTCGACGAACAGATCGACCCAGTAGTTCTGCATGTCGTGCACCAGCAGCACGGTGCGTTCCGGGTCCAGCTTCCAGTGGATCTTGTTGTAGGCCTGGCATTCCTCGCCGGGCAGCGCATAGGGTGCAATCGGGTTGCGGGCCAGGGTTCTTTGGGTATCGATCATGGGGCTGGGTCCTGCGGTTTATTTTTTGGCTGCGCCCAGGGCCGGCACGGTGGCAATGACGACCTGCTTACCGTTCTTCACCTCGACCATGAAGCTGTCGCGGTCCAGGTCGCCCTTGTCGTCAAACGCCAGGTCCATCAGCACACCGGGCTGCTGGGCCACCGTGATCTTCATGCCGTGCAGGGCAGCGGCCACGGCCTGGCGGTCCAGCTTGCCGACCCTCTCGATCGCGGTTTTCAGCACGTACATGCCGGAATAACCTTTCATGCCGTTGTGGTCCGACACGTATTTGTATTCGCGCTCGAACTTGACACGAAAAGCCTGGACGGCCGGCAGCGGCGCATCCACCGTCAGGTTGACGTGGGCGATGGCACCATTGGCGGCATCGCCCGCCAGCTCAAGCACTTTCTGGGCGGTGAGGGTGCCTTCACCCACAATGGGTTTGCTCCAGCCCTGCTTGCGCAGCTCGCGCAGGGCACGGGCCGATTCTTCATCGTAGGTGTAGACAAACACCGCGTCGGCATTGCTCTGCTTGGCGCGCAGCACGGCGGCCGAGAAATCGAGCTGGCCGCCTTCGGTGGAGATCTCGGCCACGATTTTGGTGGGGGATTTCTCCAGCGCCTTCTTCAGCATGTCCAGCCCGCCTTTGCCGAAGTCGTTGTTCACGTAGATGATGGCCAGGGTTTTGAGTTGGGCTTGCTCGCTGATGTAGTGCGCCACTTGGGGCATGGCGGTGGCCTGGGTGGCCGTGGTGCGGAAGATGTAGGGGTTGCCCTGGGCGGTGATGCTGGCCGCCTCGCCGCCGGTGAAGTTGGGAATGCCGGCACGGCGGCTCTCTGCCATGCTGACCATGATGGAGCCCGAGAACACCGGCCCGAAGATGGCGAACACATCGTTGTCCACCGCCTTCTGCGTCAGGCCCTTTGCCACGCCGGGGTTGCTCTGGGTGTCGGCATTGGTGGTCTGCACCTTCTTGCCCAGAATGCCGCCGGCGGCATTGATCTCTTTCACCGCCAGCTCCACACCGTTCTTGAAGTTGGTGCCCGCAGTGGCGCCTGAGCCGGACAGCTCAAGGATGTTGGCGATCTGGATGCTGTCCTGCGCGTAGCTGGCGCTGGCCGCCAGCAATGCACTGGCAGCGATGAGCGAAAAAGCGAATGGAAATGCCCGGTGAAATGGCATGCGTGTCTCCAATAACGTGTGGGGTCGTGCGGGCCGCGCAAATCCGGCCGGCGGAGGGAATTGTGCTTGCGAAGCAAAGGCAACAGTACTAGCCGCTCTGGCTCTTCAAGGCGCGCAACAGGTTGGGCAACTGGCTTTTGGCACGCACAAGCTCCTTGTTTGAAAGCACAAATTGCGGACAGTCCGTGAGACGCTCCACCACAAGGTCAACGAATGCCCGGGCGCGCGCTGGTTGTGACTGCCGGCTGCCAAAGTACACGAAGTAGCTCGCAAAGTCCGACATATGGTTCAAAAGAATCGGTACCAACTTGCCGCTGCGTATGTAGGGAGCTGCGGTGACACCTGCCAACTGCCCCAGCACTTTGCCGGACAAGACCGCGTGCAGCTCCAGGGTTTCATCGTTGCTGATGATGGCGGGCACCACGGGTTGTTCGAGCAATTGCCCGTCCAGCTTCAAATGCCAGGGTGCGAGTCTTCCGGTGCCGGGGTGCCGAAACACGCTGCAGCGGTGCGCTGACAAAGCGGCCAAAGAGTCTGGTACCCCGTGGCGCTCGAAATACGCAGGCGCGCCACACACCAGCAACTGCAGCGGAAACAACTTGCGGGCAATCACGCCCTCATGGGGTGACGCGCCCAGGTGAAAGCCCACATCGACCCTATCCTCCACCCAATTGCCCACACGATCTTCCAGCAGCACATCGGGCTGGATACCGGGATAACGTTCACAGAACTCTTCTATGACGGGCCAGAGAATGGGCTGGAAGGTCGTGCGGGGGCCAGTAATGCGCAGTGGCCCCGCGATTTCGTCCTTGGTGGCCTGGGCCCTTTTCAGGGCGCGCTGCACCCCCAGCAGCGCAGGCTGAACATCTTCCAGAAGCCGCTGCCCGGCATCGGTCAGGGACATGACCCGCGTGGTGCGATGAAACAGCCGCGCCTGCAGATGCTTCTCCAGTTGGGCCAAGGCCTTGCTTGCTGCCTGCGGGCTGACGTCCAGCGCCTGTGCGGCTTTGCGCAGGCTGCCCAGCTCGGCCGCCTTGATGAATGTGGACACGGAACGCAGTTCATTGATGGCCATGGAGCGTGATCCTTTTGCTACCAATTATCCCTTTTTGAATGCCAATCAAACAATTGATTTGCATCTATTCAGATGCGAGTTGCCTGCTTAAAGTCTGCTCCATTCGAACCGCACAGGACCACCATGGAAACAGTAACTTTGAACAACGGCGTGAAGATGCCGATTCTGGGATTTGGCGTCTTCCAGATACCGGATGCACAGGAATGCGCACGCTGTGTGGTGGACGCCATCCAGACGGGTTATCGGCTCATCGACACAGCCGCCTCGTACACCAACGAAGCAGCAGTTGGTCAAGGTATCCGCCAAAGTGGCATTGCCCGCCAGGACCTGTTCATCACGACCAAGCTGTGGGTGCAAGACACGGGCTACGAACGCACCCGGCAGGCCATCGACAAGTCGCTGACCCGCCTGCAGCTGGACTACCTGGACCTGTACCTGATCCACCAGCCCTTCGGGGATGTACATGGCTCCTGGCGTGCCATGCAAGACGCGTATCGAGAAGGCAAGCTGCGCGCCATTGGCGTGAGCAACTTCCATACAGACCGGCTGATGGACATCAAGGCCTTCAATGAGATTGCCCCTGCCGTCAACCAGGTGGAGGTCAACCCCTTTCAGCAGCAGCTGGACAGCGCGGCATTCATGCAGGAAGAAGGCGTACAGGCGCAGGCCTGGGCCCCGTTCGCCGAAGGCCGCAACAACCTGTTCCACAACGAAGTGCTGACGGCCATCGGCGCCCGTTGCGGCAAATCCGTGGGACAAGTGATCTTGCGCTGGCTGGTACAGCGCGGCATATCGGCGCTGGCCAAGTCCGTGCGCAAAGAGCGCATGGCGGAAAACCTTGCCGTGTTCGACTTTCAGCTGGACGAGGTGGACATGGCGCGCATCGCGGCACTGGACACCAATACCAGCAGCTTCTTTTCGCACCGCGATCCGGCCATGGTGCGCTGGATGGCTGGGCGGCGGCTCGACATCTGATTGCACACCATTTCCATCGCCCCCATGCCTCCACGTGCGTCTTCAAGATAGGAGTTTCACCATGCCCACACGCCACAAGAACACCCCCTGCGCCACAGAACCCCATGGCATGGCGCGCCGCCAATGGCTGGCCACGGCCGCCAGCCTGGGCATAGCGCCATGGCTGCTCTCTGCCTGTGCCAGTACGGCCAACACACCTACGGTCGCTCAAACCACCACTACGCTTCGGCGCAAACTGGGAGCAGTGGAAGTATTTCCGGTTGGGCTGGGTTGCCAATGGCGGCCGGGGGCCACGCCTGGCGCGGTCGCCGACTCTTACAGCAGCACATTTGACCGGCCTCAAGCGATCCGTCTGGTTCGGCGGGCCGTGGACCAGGGGGTCACGCTGATCGACACGGCCGAGGCATACGGGCCATTCCTCTCCGAAGACATCGTGGGCGAGGCGCTGCAGGGGATACGTGACAAGATCGTCCTGGAGACCAAGTTTGGTTTTGATATTGATCCGTCAACCGGCCAACGCAGTGGCGGCCTCAACAGCCGCCCCGAACACATCAAGCGCGTGGTGGAAGCCCAGCTGCGGCGCCTCAGGACCGACCGCATCGACATCCTGATCCAGCACCGCGTGGACCCAGCGGTCCCGATTGAAGATGTAGCCGGCGCGGTGAAAGACTTGATCGCCGAAGGCAAAGTGCTGCACTTCGGTTTGTCCGAACCCGGCGTGCAAACCATCCGCCGCGCGCACGCTGTGCAGCCCCTCACCGTGATCCAGAATGAATACTCCATGGTGTGGCGTGGACCGGAAGCCCAGGTGCTTCCGATATGCGAGGAACTGGGGATTGGCTTCGTATGCTGGAGCCCCTTGGGCATGGGTTTCTTGACCGGGTCGGTCACGGCCGACACGCGCTTTGCATCCGCTCCGGTGATGGACTTCCGTACGGTGGTGCCGCGATTCGCCCCCGACACCTTGCCGGCCAATATGGCCTTGGTCAGAGTCGTGCAAACCTGGGCGCAACGCAAAAATGCCACGCCAGCCCAATTGGCCCTGGCCTGGTTGCTGGCGCAAAAACCATGGATCGTGCCCATTCCAGGCACCACCAAATTGGCGCACATGGACGAAAACCTGGGCGCAGCGGCGATCTCCTTTACGTCAGCGGAACTACAACAACTCAATGCAGAGGTGGCCGCCATCCACATCCAGGGTGAGCGCCTGCCCGCAAGAGTCATGCAGATTTCAGGGGTAGAGGCACCTCCCAAGCGCTGAAACGCTGGCTACCGGATACCGCAATGGCTGAGCACTCCATGAAGCACACGCATTGGTTGCACCAGGCCCGGAAGCTGGCCGGCGGCGTGCTGCCCGTGCTCATGGCCATGCCTTGCAGTGACGCCAGTGAAGTGAGTGCAGCTTCCGCAGACACGGCGGCCGTCTATGCCAGGCAGCAAGGTGGTGCGACGCTGCGACACCCCCACCTGCGCTCGGACGATAGGCTCGGCGTCCTGCTGAATCACCCTGCATTCAGGGGCTTCAGCCAGCGCATATTGCCGTGGGATGGGCGGACCTATGACGAGTCCATGCCGCTGTCTGACATAGGGAAACTCTTGCCCTATCACAGCCATGTCAGCCCTGCCGTCGTGGTCGGCGCACTGAACCGCATGGTGGACGACGCCAACACTGGCCACACCGTCTTCTATGACTTTCATAGCGCAGTCGAGAAACACATCGACCCGGCTTTGGAGCACACCGGCCTGTTCTTCTTTCGGGGTAAGCCCGGCGCCCCCTTCGCAGTCATTGCGCCCGGCGGCGGATTTGCTTATGTGGGCTCCGTGCACGAAGGATTTCCATACGCGGAGGAAATCAGCAAACAGGGGCTCAATGCCTTCGTCCTGAAATACCGAGCGGGCCAAGGTGGGCACGTGGCCACAGAGGACTTGGCCGCAGCAGTGGCATACATCTTCCACAACGCCAGCGCGCTGCAGGTCAGTACGGCAGGCTATTCCTTATGGGGCAGCTCCGCGGGGGCACGTATGGCTGCAGCCATCGGCTCACACGGCATTGCAGCGTTTGGCGGACAGCCGGCACCAAAGCCTTCCGTGGTGGTCATGGCTTACACCGGCCATTCAGAGGTCACCGCATCCGAGCCACCCACTTTCGCGGTTGTGGGCGATCTGGATGGCATTGCCCCGCCCGCTGCGATGGAAGCGCGGGTGGCTGCACTACGACGCAACGGCACGCCCGTCGAATACCGCAAATACCCGAACCTGGGCCATGGATTCGGCACAGGCCAAGGCACCAGCGCCCAGGGCTGGATTGGCGAAGCCATTCAGTTCTGGCAGAAAGAAACCAGAGAACAACCATGAACCTATCCAGGCAAAAAATCGCCCGCATCAGCGCGCTGGTCACGTTGATAGGCTGTGCGCTATTCACGCTTGCCCTGCAGGCGCGAGCGGAAGCCAATCGGGTCACATTCCCCAAGCTCGAGGGGCTGGTGCACTACACCACGGTCCGGCGCGGCAACGTGACCGAGCACATCTCCACCACGCGCGAGGCCATTGCGGCGATCCAGAAGGGGCAACCCGTACAGAATGGCACGCACTTCGTACTGGCAGACTACCGGGACGAGAAGATCTATCGCTACTTCGTCATGGAGAAGGGCCCAGCCTGGGGCGCGGACTTCGAGGAGCGCCGCCGCACCGGCGATTGGCAGTTCCAGTGGTACTGGCCTGACCAGAAGGTCAACCTGCAGGAAAACACCGCACGCTGCATGTCCTGCCACACATCACAGAAGGGCCAGGATTACCTGTACACGGCCAACCGCCTGTCGGACTTTCGCGGCAAGCCTGTGGAATAGCCGATATTACAAATGGAGCCGCGCATTGAAGCCTGCTTTCCTGTTCAGACTGGTGTTGGACTTGATTGCCGCCGGGCTGCTGCTGTTCGCTTTTGCATACTTCTGGCAAGGCAATACGGCACATGAACTAGCAGGCATCAGCATGTTTCTGCTGATCGCCGTCCACAACATATTGCATCGGCGGTGGTTTGCCACGCTGCCAAAGCGAGCGCAAGAGCGACGCGAGAAATTCAACCTTACCCTCACCTTCGTACTCATGGCTGGCATGCTGGCGCTGCTGGCCACGAGCCTGGTGATTTCGGAAACACTGTTTGCTGATCTACGCCTGGCAGACGATTTCACGGCGCGGCAAATCCATGCCGGCATCGCCTATTGGTTGCTGATCATCGTGGCAATCCACCTGGGGCTACGCTGGCCCATGCTGATGGCGGTCACCAGCAAGCTCCTGGGCATCAAACGGCCCAACATGCTCCGCACGGCTTGCCTGCGCTTGATCGCCATCTGCATTGCAGTTCAGGGCACATGCAGCGTGACGGCTTTGAACCTGCGCTCCCGACTGCTATTTCAGATGACGCTGGACTGGTGGAACTTCGATGAATCGGTCGCAGGCTTCTTTGGTCATTGCGCGGCCATCGCTGGCCTATGCATATTTCTTACCTATTACTTGGTGCAATGGCAGCAACGCTATAGGTGTACGGCAGCTGTGTGATGCGTATCGACATGGCAATCAATGAGGTGCCCAGCCTTGAGGCGGTGGCATCAACTCTTGGTTTCATTTGGTGTGTGCAGCGTCCACACTTCCATCTTCAATGTCTGCTTTGGAGAGGCGTGAACGTCGCATTCGGGCCCCAAGCCGACGGTGGGCATCGCTCTCCAAAGGGGTCTGCGATGCGCCACCCAGCGTTTCCACAGTCATAATTTTGCCCTGTGAGCGCCCCCATTTCACCTCGTTGCAAGCTATAGTTTCCCAAGAGCAAGCCTGTCGGGTTTCACGGAATTTTTATTCTTGTATGTTTGTACAGTAGTACCGTTAAAAACGTAAGCTGCAAGCCACTCTCAGGAGGAAGGCGTGTCCAGAATATCCCGCATCTCCCCGCTTATCCCGCAGGTTCTGCGGTCGACATTCGTAGGCCTAAACACCGCAGTCCTCATTAGTCTTGCCGATGACGATTAGCCAACCGATCACAGCAAGCAGTGTCGCCATCAACAAACGAGCCCACAAATGAAAAAGATACTCCCCGTTGCAGCACTTGCGCTTCTCACTTCCGGTTGTGGAACCCTCTTTGACGGAGGCGCCTTCAGGCAGAGGGACGGCCAAGTCGCTGCATCAATCGGAGAGGTTGAGTCAGGCTATACCTACATCCCGGTAGACCCATTCCCTGTTGACATGGTTCTGACCGGTGCATGCAAAGAACTCAAGGCGGACTCAAGCGTCGCACTCCTGGAGTCCCTCCCAGACAATGCCGTTCGAATGCTCGTAGAGCAATTTGACAAGTCGGGGGCAGTAACCTATGGGGCTTCAAAGGCTGCAGTGAAGGATGGTTCGTATCGCGTAACTGTTGATTACATCAATGCCGACACAATTAATGTTCCAGTGGCAATCACAAAGCTGATGCGAAAGTCCACTGAAAACGTTTATCAAGAAGTTAGCCTTTTCACGGCTGAGTTTGCAGGATTGGTTCCTGGAAGTGAAAGATATGAGGTGAAGCGCCTTACTTCTACGAAGGGTGTTGACGGCTTTGTCTTCAACATTCCCGTGTACGTTGGGGTTGGACTCCGCGTATCCTCGTCCGTAGTCGCAGTCGAAGGCAATGTCAACATTTCCGGAATAGGTGTCATTGGAGCTGAGGCAGAAGCAAATCGTCTCCGCGGTTCCCTCATCGTCCAGACCCTTGGCGTGAACGGCAAATCGGTAGCCGCGGCTCTACCAATACAAAGCGAACTGAATCGAACTACTGCGCAGAATGCGATAGTGGCGGTGGGATCAATAAAAGCTCTGCTGTATTCATCGGAGACAATCACTTCCCCCCGAGTGGTCGGACTGTACCTTCCATTTCCTGGTGGCAAAGCGCTGGTCAATGCGCTAATTTCTGAACTGTCTAAAGAGCGCGTCGAATGGAAACGTAGTTGCCCATCAAAGCAGTTGGTCGGTGCCAGTTGAGGCCGAACCCCTCGCTCAAGCTGAGCACCAACGGCGTATCACGCTAGTCGTCCGGGGCAGGGCCTGCGGCCCATTTTGCGCAACCCGCCCATCGCGCCACACCGTTGGCGCCAGCTTAGTTCGAACGTTAGGCCGCAGAATTAAGGAGTTCATCATGCATGCACAACAACTCATCGACGGTTGGCGATTCCGCGCGCATCGAATGCAGCTTGCTCACTATGAGTGCTCTAGGCGCGGCAGCTTTATGCATCTAGCGCTTGGGGTGCCAGCAATCGCACTAAGTACGATAGTCGGCACGAGTGTATTTGCATCTCTAACCAAAGCGCCCAGCGTCACAATTCAAATTTTTGTAGGATTGCTTAGTGTCGTGTCAGCGGTGCTCGTAAGCCTGCAAACGTTTTTAAAGCATTCGGAATTGTCCGATAAGCATCGTATTGCAGGAGGACGATACGCCAATATAAAACATCAATTAGAGATATTGTCCAGTATGCCTCAGCCCACCGACGAAAAACTACGAGAGGCGCTGGGCAAAATTGAGGCGCAATGGGCACGGCTTCGCGAAGATAGCCCGACTCTGCCTACCAGGATCTGGAAGCACATAGAAAAAACCGTCGGAGCGGCTCCAACAGAAAACAATGTATTGCCGCTCTCAGCTAATGCAGGGCCGCCAATCCCTGTAGTCGCGCCCGGTGCAAACCCTGGAGGTTGGTTTAGCCAACCTGGGGTCGGCGGGTCTGACGGCGTCGACTACGGTACTCGAGGCGGGTACAACGGCTAGGCGCTGCGGATGCGGCCTAACTCAAACGTTGAGGTTGTAAAAAAACCTATCCAAATAGATGCCCTATGAATTGCGCTAAAAGTCGATGCATCAGAACGGCGTATATGCCACGATCACCGGTACGGGAGGGGTTCGAGTACCCCCGGAATTGCTCTGCCGCTGTGCATGAGATAGTTTTTTTACAGCCTCGTTGAGCGTCCGCTTTCTCAAGCAGTCACTGACTGGTATTGGCCGGATTCTGCCTGAAGCCCTGCCGACTAAGTCGGGCTCAAGCGGAACTTAAGGCTTCCCAAAAGCCGACACTCGCCCCAAGCGCCGAATTGCCCAAAACACAAGCGCTTCACTCGCACCAATACCTGCGCCAAATACAGCGGCTTCAGCCGTCGCTTGCATCACCGTCATCGCGGCTGCGCCTATGACCGTCCCACCAATCAGCACAGACCGCCACGTCACGCCCCCCCAACGTTTGAGGCACAGATAAAGCGGAACAGCCAAAACGCCCGTAAAGAGCAGCGCGAAGACATAGAAGATGGGGACCAAACCGATGGCCGTCGCCCCACTGCTACCTGTTAATCCGGGACTCGTCGCCGAAAACACACCAGCAGGTACCAGTGGCGCAAGCGCAAAGCCAAGCAATGTTGCGTAGGTCTGTTTCATCGAGATGAGGATATTGAAATTAGCAACTCGCGTTGTCCACGAAAGGCTGCTTGTGGCCGCATTCTGCCGGATTTGGGTCCGCTCCAGCGGAGCATTTTTCCGACCTTGTGCCCACCCGAAATAAGACCCTCAAGAAGCATTTTCGGAGGTCGCTGCAGCTTGCACCCGCACCCAAATCTCGTCACTTATGTTGTATTGCCAGACACCTGACAGCAATGCAGAAAAAGGTGGGTCATCCTTTGCCCGAACTTCCACGCGGTCAATAAATGCGGGGCCGTATATCGAAAGAAGTTCTTCAAGTGGCCCAGCGGCGAGGACTCCGGTGTGTGAAGCACCTCTTGGGTCATGCAACGCAGTCAATATTGCTTCCCATGCCATCTCAGGACTATCTTCAACCGCCCAAAGAAACTCCTGATGCCCATTAGGGCTCTCGGCTTCGTCATGGGCCTGACCGACCGTCGCTATCCAGTTAGCCCATGCGAACCAATCATCGAGCAACTTAGGAAGGGGAAGGACGTTAAACACGGTGACACTTTAAATGACGGGTTATGGCCGAACTACGTCTTTAACGCGTGCCGTCATTTTTCTTCTTTCCTGTAATTGCCGAGCCGACTATTTCGACTACGACCGACAGGCAAAAAACAAGGCCGGCGAATTTGGAAGCCCCGGAAAAAATAGTCCAATCGCGACAAGGAGACAAGCAATCGATAAAAGATAAATAGCTTTCAAGTTTTCCCCCAAGCTATTTAGAAAAACGCTGCCCCGCATATTAGGTTTGTTAGTGTCAATGGCTGCTTCTGGCGACGATAAAAGCCACACAAAAACCAGCCCCGCTAAAAGCCTACCGCACCACAGGCGGCGCCGGATGCAGCCGCGCCATGGCATGCGCATCAACGTACTGGCCATGGCGCAAGGCATAGGCGCGGTGCGTGCCTTCCAGCACAAAGCCGTGGCGTTGGTACAGGCGCTGGGCGGCGGTGTTGTCGGCGTACACCGTCAGCTCCAGGCGCAGCAGATTCAGCCAGTTGTCGGCCAGGTCGATGGCGGCTTGCAGCAGGGCTGTGCCTATGCCTTGGCCCTGCAGCTCGTCGCGCACCGCCATGCCGATGCCGGCCACGTGGGCGCGGCGCGGTTGGGGCACGGGGAGGATGCCCAGGCTGCCCACCACCTCGCCATTGACCACCGCCACCAGCACGCGGTCCAACGGGCCCATGCCGGCCAAGCGTTTCTTCCACACCTCGCGCGACTGCAGCGGGATCTGCATGGTGCCGGCGGCCGCCAGGGGCTGGGCATAGATCAGGGCAATGGCGTCGTAGTCGTCTGGCTCGGCGTGGCGGATGGTGGGCTGCATGGGCAGGATTCCTGGAACGGGGAAACCCATGTTAACGGTGTGTATGGCCTGCTTAGGTGGATGTTGCGGTGCAGGGTTCATCGCCACGTACAGCTCCCAGCAGCAAGACCCAGAGAGCCTGATGCGATTGGCGGAACCAGTCGAGGTGGCCAATGTGCCGCAGCCCGTGGTCCTGAGGCCGCAACTGGACGGCACGGCCGGGCGCTGCGGGCAATGTCTGCAACAGGTCCTGCACGGTGAAGTGCGTGGCGATGTCATCATCCTCGGCGTAAAACAGGGTGATGGGCGTGCGTACCTGCGCGTGGAAGTCCTGCGCCGAGCCCCGCCGCACGGCATTGGTGGCGTAGCCCCCGGCAGCGCACCACTGGCCCCATTGCCGGGCCACACCGGCAGGCAGGTTTTCACCCAGCCCCAGCCAGGCAGTCGGTGCATAGCCCTTGAGTAGGGTGCCCAGCGGCACCAGCAGGCGCAGCCCCAGGCGGGCCTTGAGCGCGAACGCGGGCCGCATGCCGCGGAACCAGCCGGTGGATGCAGCCACGCCCACCAGCCGGGCCACACGGCCATGGTTGGGCAATAAACCCAGCATCTGCCCACCCGCACTATGGCCTACCAGCACGGCCTGCGCAGCGCCGCAGCGGTCCAACAGCCATTGCAAGGCCGCCACCTGGTCAAGCTGACCCCAATCGACCAGCTGGGCCGTGCTGGCCGACAACTCTCCGTCCAGCGACAGGCCGACGCCCCGGTAGTCAAACACCAGCACCGCATGGCCCTGCCCGGCCAGCCAATCGGCGAAGCGCCAATAAAACTGCTGGCGCACGCCAGTAGCAGAGCAGACCAACACCGGCTGCAGCTGGTGGAGGCCCCGGGCTGCAAAAAAGTGGGCTTGGAGCCGCTGGCCGTCGGCACAGTCCAGCATGACCGGCTCGGGCGCCAGCACAGGGGTGAGGGATCGGGTGGCAGTAGGCCGGTCAGACATCTTGGACTCCCAGGGTTTGCACATGCTCCAGCCAACGTGCCACGGTTTGCAGCTCGACGTCGGTGAAAGAGTCGGTCAGGCGGTCGTTCACGCGGCCCAGCGCCTTGCGCAGTACGGGCATTTGTGCGCTGCCCTCGGGGCGCAGCCACACGCGCTGCGTGCGCGCATCGCGCTCGCAGGGCCGACGCACCAGCCAGTCCAGCTGCTCCATGCGTTGCACCAGGCCAGACACCGCCGAGGGCGCCAGGTCCAGCCCCTGCGCCAGCTGGCCCATGGTGGCACCATCGCTGCGCGCCAGGAGGAACAGCACGCCACCTTGGGCGGGCGAGGGCACGCGCTCGCCCGCCTGGGCAGTACGCTCCTGTTCGGCGGCCATCCACTGTTGCAGGCGGCGCTGCGCGCTGTTCAGCAGAAAAATAAGACGCGGTTTAGACGCCATAAAGATTCCAATTACTTCGCATGCGAAATAATTACATGGTACTGCAAACCTTTGTGATGCAGCTACCTCCACACTGCCGGACCGTGGCCACCTTGCCTGCAAACAGCAAGAAATGAGGCCATCGGCAACAAGGCAACCCATATGAAAAATTGGCCTGTAGCGTAGGTAAATACTGCGCAAGCAGCTACTGAAACCATAGCAAACTAAATTCTGCCTGCAACGTGCAGGGGGCCTGCCGTCTGGTAAAAGACTCGGTCCCCCACAGCGTGAAAGCAAGCATGCCCACCCCCACACCCGCCACGCTGTCTTCCAGCCCCACCCTGCACTGGACCGAGAACGACCAGCCGCAGTCTGCCCATTGGCACTCCGAACGCGGCGCGCCACCGCCCAAAAAGGTGGTGCTGGCCGACGACACGATGAACGCCGACACCGCCTACCACCTGGCCTGTGAAGGCACGGCCCTGCTGTGGCGTGGCGACTTCCATAACGCACGCCAGCTGCTGCAGGCGCTGACGCGGCGCATCGACAAAACCCCGGCCCGCAAGCAGCGCAAAGCCCCCAAGGATGCGGGTACGCTGGCCGATGCCTTCCACCTGCACCGCCAGGCCCAGGCGCAGCGCGCGCGGGTGCTGAACATGCTGCTGGTACCCATGGCTGCGGACTACAGCGTGCCGCTGCGCCGCGCCCCCAAAGTGCACGCCGCCTGCCTGGCCGCCTGGGGCCCGGCGGACGCTGCAGCGGGCCCATCGGTCATCACGCTGCGCGAGCTGCAAGGCCTGACCAGCGCGCACGAATGGCGCCGCGTGGGCATCGAAATACCGGCGCTGGGCGCGGCGCCGCTGAACCGCATCCACCCACACTACGGCGTGTTTTCTCCGGTGCGGGGCGAATACATCGACCTGGTGGCCAAGGCGCCGCTGCCTGCCGATACGGCGGTGGCGTTCGACATCGGTACCGGCTCGGGCGTACTGGCGGCCGTACTGGCACGGCGCGGCGTGGCCCAGGTGGTGGCGACCGACCAGGACCCACGCGCCCTGGCCTGCGCGCGCGCCAACCTGCTACAGCTGGGCGTGGCGCCCACGGTGCAGGTGCTGCAAACCGATATGTTCCCGGAGGGCCAGGCCCAGCTGATCGTCTGCAACCCGCCCTGGCTGCCGGCCCGGCCCGGCTCGCCCATAGAACACGCGGTGTACGACGAAGGCAGCCGCATGCTGCTGGCGTTTCTGGCCGGCTTGAAGAAGCACCTGGCGCCAGGCGGCGAGGGCTGGCTGATCATTTCCGACCTGGCCGAACACCTGGGCCTGCGCACACCCACCGAGCTGCAAGACGCATTTACCCAACACGGCCTGCAGGTGCTGGGCCGGCTGGACGCCAAGCCGCAGCACCCCAAGGCTACCGACGCCAATGCGCCCCTGCATGCTGCGCGTGCAGCCGAGCTGACGACGCTGTGGCGGCTGGCGGTATTGCCGCTCTAGGGTTTAGTACAGCACGCGGCGGAACAGGCTCAGTGCCAGCTGGTAGCCCAGCAGCTGCAGTTCCGCATCAAAACGCTCGCCTTCATCGCGCATGAAGGCGTGTACGCCGTTGAACTCGTGCCAGGTGAAGTTGACACCGCTGTCGCTGAGCTTCTGGTAGACCAGGGCGCGGCCTGCGGCGGGGATGTGCGGGTCTTGCTTGCCCCAGACCATTTGCAGCTCGCCCTTGATTTCGCCAGTGCAGCCCAGGCTGTCGTTACCCGGCTGGGACGGCACCATGCCCGAATGGATGTCGGTGGCATAGAAGCACGATGTGGCGGCAATCGCCGGGTTCAGCGCCGCGCGGTAGGCCAGGCCGCCGCCCAGGCAGAAGCCCATGGCGCCGATGCTGCCCGCGTAATAGGGCAGGCTGGCGGCGTAGTCGATGATGGACTGGGTGTCGCCGTCATGCGCCTCCAGGGTCTTGGCCACCTTGTCGGCATTGCCCTTGTCGCGGCCTGCGTCGTCGTAGCCCAGCACGGTGCCGATGGGGTTCAGCTCATGGAACACCTCGGGCACGATGACGATGTAGCCGTGGCCGGCCATGGTCTGCGCGCTGCGGCGTATCGGACCGGTCTGCTGAAAAATCTCGGAATACAGGATGATGGCCGGGTACTGCCGGGGCTTGGCAGCGCCGCCGTCCTTGGGCCGGTACACATAGCAGCGCATGGGGCCGGTGGGGGTGCTCAGATCGACTTCGTGGGCTTGGATTTGCACGGCGGGTTTCCTAGGGTTGGGGGTCGTTGGCAGCAGCCTTGCGCGCCAGGTCTTGCTGGTGGGCCGCCAGGTCGCCCAGGCGTATGTTTTCAGGTGCGGCACGTAGCTTGGCATGGCCCACGCGCTGCGCTTTGTAAATACCGCTATGCCCTGAAAAAAGATAGCTGGCTACGCAGGCCAGTGCTGCGTAAACGCCGATTTCGGCACCAAACAATTCCATGGCCATCAGGGTGGAAGCCAGCGGTGTATTCGCCGCACCGGCAAACACCGCCACAAAGCCCACGCCGGCCAGCAGAGGGAAGGGCAGCTGCAGCAGCGGCGCCAGCGCGTTGCCCAGGGTGGCGCCCAGGTAGAACAGCGGGGTCACCTCGCCGCCCTTGAAGCCCGTGCCCAGCGAGGCCACAGTGAAGGCGAACTTGCCCAAGTAGTCCGTAATGGCCAGCGGGTGCTGGAAGGCCTCCACGATGGTGGGGATGCCCAGGCCGATGTAGCGGTCTGCGCCCAGCCAGAACCAGGCCGCCGTGGCCACCACCACGCCGCCCAGGAAGGGGCGCAAGGGGCTGTAGGCGATGTGCTTTTTCATGAAAGCACCCAGGGCATGGGTGGCATCGGCAAACAGCTTGCCGGTCAGGCCGAACAGGCAGCCCGCCAGCACCATAGCCAGCAGCGGCCAGGCGGCCACGGGCGGCACCAGTGGCACGACGTAATGGGTATGGTGCACACCCCACAACAGGCCCACCTGGTCGGCCACGATGGCGGCCACCAGACAGGGCAGTAGGGCGTTGAAACGCATGCGGCCCAGGGCCAGCACCTCCAGCCCGAAAATCGCGCCGGCCAGCGGCGTGCCGAACACCGAGGCAAAGCCAGCACTGATGCCGGCCATCAGCACCATGCGGCGGTCTTCGGCGTGTAGACGGAACAGACGGGTGAGCTGGTCGGCCAGGGCGCCACCCATTTGCACCGCCGTGCCCTCGCGCCCTACGGAGGCGCCGAACAGGTGCGACACCACGGTGCCGAACAGCACCAGCGGCGCCATGCGCAACGGGATAGTGGCCTTCGGGTCGTGGATCTCGTCAATCAGCAGGTTGTTACCCGCCTCCACACGCTGGCCAAAGCGCAGGTACAGCCAGCCGACGCCAAAGCCGGCGAACGGCAGCAGCAGCAACAGCCAGCGGTGGGCGATGCGGGTTTGCGTGGCCCATTCCAGAGCAAACAGAAAGAAGGCAGACGCACTGCCCGCCAGCACCGCCACCAGCGTGGCCAGGCCGATCCACTTAGCCAGGTAGATCAGCACGTCCACGGCCTCGGGGCGTTGTAGCGAGGGCATCGATAGACCTAGTTGGCCGGGCAGGCCCGCAGCGGCTTGCCCGCCAACGCGGTCTTCAGGCCGTCCAGCTGGGTCTTCAGCGCCGCGTCCACCGCCGGCAGGCGCAGCTGCAGGCCGTGCTGCTCGGGCCGCTCGACCACCACCTTGGCGGTGCGCACGCCACGCTGGGCCAGGTCGCCCAGGGATTTATTGGCCGCCGCCTCGCTGTCGAAACGGCCCAACAGAATGCCGGGTTCCAGTGATGCGGGTGCGGCCTCGTATTTGACGTGCAGGCCGCGCAGCTCGGCCTTTTTGCGGTCGGTGAACTCGGCCGTCTGGTAGCGGCCCATATAGACGATCCAGCGGCCTGGATCGGTGGCTTCATCCAGTGTCCAGGAACCCGCTGGCAGGGCTGCCAAGGCATCGCTCAACTGCTTGCCACGTGCTGCGTCAAACAGGCCGGCCACCAGGCATTCGGTGGGCTCGTTCGCCGCTATGGCCGGAGCCGAAGCCGGCGCGCTGGCAGCAGAGGCCGCAGCTGCGGCTGCCGCCACGGCCTCGGGCGTCAGCACCACCAGCATCTCGGGGTGGATCTGCTGCTGCAGGCGTTGCGGCTCGGACTGCTGCTCCGGCGCCAGGCCATAGGCGGCCAGCAAGCCATGCGACCAGGCAAAAAACAGGGCGTTGGCCAGCACCAGGGACAGCAGCAACGCGCGCAGCATGGTCTTGCTTCCCATGGTCATGCTCCGGTCGATCCTGGTGTGGCCGGCGCAGCGGGGCGCACGCTGACCTCGGAACTGGTCACGGTCTGCATACCCGCAGGGGTTTGCAGCAGCAGGCCGCCCTGCGCATCTACACCGCGCGCCATGCCCACGGTGCCGTTGCTCAGGGTCACCGCGTTACCGCACAGCAGGTCACGCCGGGCAAAGCCGGGCAGGAAGGGCGCCAAACCGGCCAATTGAAAGGCCGCCAAGGCCTGCAGCAGCGGCGGCGCCACGCGCAGCAGGGCTGCCCCCGCATCCACGTCGGGCAGCAGCTCCTGCAGCCAGGCGGGCGGGGTGGACAAGCCCTCGGATGCACGCGGCGCGATATTGATGCCCACGCCCACCACCACCGAGCGCTGCTCACCTGCACCGGCGGTTTCGATCAGCACGCCAGCCAGCTTGCGCCCCTGCAACCAAAGGTCGTTGGGCCACTTGAGCTGGATGTCCGGGTGCAGACTCTCGGCCACGCTCACGCCCACGGCCAGCGACAGGCCAGCCCAATCCGCCGGCGCCAGAGGCAGGGAGACAGAGAAAGTCAGCGAATCGCCCACCTGGCTGTGCCAGTCACGGCCCAGGCGGCCCCGGCCGGCGGTTTGCTGCTCGGCCACCAGCAAGGTGGGCTCGCAGCGGCCAGCGCGCACGCGGCGCATCAGCTCGCTGTTGGTGGAGGCTATCTGCGGCAGCACCTCGACCGTGAAGTCCGGCCACTGCGGCGACACCGCCTCCCAGATCGCCTCGGCGGGCCAGCGCATCACTTGTGCAGCCTGCTCAGGCGGCGTTTAGGCGCCAGCAGCGTGCCGCGGCAGCTGGGGGCACCGCACCAGCAGGGGTATTCGGCCTTGAGCTTGGGGGTGTAGCGCTCTTCCAGCATCAGGCCGTAGTCGTAGTTCAGCTCTTCGCCAGCGGCGATGTCGCGCAGGGCGATGATGAAGATGCGGCCGTCCTGCTCGTCGGTTTCGCAGTTCGGCTCGCAGGCGTGGTTGATCCAGCGTGAGGAATTGCCGCCGTAGTTGGCGTCGATCACCCGGTCTGCGTCCACATGGAAGTAGAAGGTGTGGTTGGGCTGGCTGGGGTCGTGCGGGTGGCGGTCCTGGGCTTCCTGCCAGGTGATGATTTCGCCGACGTACTCGGCCACTACATCGCCGGCGGCGATGTCCTGCAGCGCAAAAACGCCCTTGCCATGCACGCCGGAACGGCGAACCTGGATGCGACGGCCTGGATTTCTAGCGGCTTTCGGTCGGGTTTTGGAAGTCACGGCAAAACTCTGTTAACTTAAATAAGGAGCCCATCCGCGAATTTGTGCGCGAAATGGGACAAAGCCGGATTGTAGAAGTGGCCCCACCCCGGTTGACGCCGCTCAGACAAAGTCCGCACAAATTCAAAAATTGGCAAAGTGAAGTTATGACAAAAACCCTGGTGATTGCCGAAAAACCCTCGGTGGCGCAAGACATCGTGCGTGCGCTCACACCGACCGCTGGCAAATTCGAGAAGTTCGACGAATATTTCGAGAGCGAAAAATACGTGGTGACCAGCGCGGTCGGCCACTTGGTGGAGATCCAGGCGCCGGAGGAATTCGACGTCAAGCGCGGCAAATGGAGCTTTGCGCATCTGCCGGTAATTCCACCGTATTTCGACTTAAAACCCGTCGATAAAACAAAAACTCGCCTCAACGCCGTGGTCAAGCAGGCCAAGCGCAAAGATGTGACCGACATCATCAACGCCTGTGACGCGGGCCGCGAGGGTGAGCTGATCTTCCGCCTGATCGAGCAGTACGCCGGCGGCAGCAAGCCCCTGGCCAAGCCGGTGCGTCGCCTCTGGCTGCAGTCCATGACGCCGCAGGCCATCCGCGACGGCTTTAGCGCGCTGCGCAGCGAAGCGCAGATGCAGGGCCTGGCCGATGCGGCACGTTCGCGCTCCGAGGCCGACTGGCTGGTGGGCATCAACGGCACCCGCGCCATGACAGCCTTCAACTCACGCGACGGCGGCTTCTTCCTGACCACGGTGGGCCGGGTGCAGACGCCCACGCTGTCGGTGGTGGTGGAACGCGAGGAAAAAATCCGCAAGTTCGTCAGCCGCGATTACTGGGAAATCCACGGCACTTTCGATGCCGAGGCCGGCAACTACCCCGGCAAATGGTTCAACCCCGACTGGAAAAAACCGCCCCCCGGCCCGGACGGCCAGCCCGACGCCGAGCAGCGCGCCGACCGCGTCTGGAACGCCGCCGAGGCGCAAGCCATTGCCAACGCCGCCCGTGGCAAGCCCGCCACGGTGACGGAAGAAAGCAAACCCACCACGCAGGCCAGTCCCGCGCTGTTCGACCTGACCTCGCTGCAGCGCGAGGCCAATAGCCGCTTCGGCTTCAGCGCCAAGACTACGCTGGCCCTGGCCCAAAGCCTGTACGAACGCCACAAGGCGCTAACCTACCCGCGTACCGATTCGCGCGCCCTGCCCGAAGACTACCTGCCCGTGGTCAAAGAAACCATGGGCATGCTGGCCAATAGCGGCATGAAGCACCTGGCGCCGTTTGCCAAACAGGCGGTAGACGGCAACTACGTGAAGCCCACCAAACGCGTGTTCGACAACAGCAAGGTCAGCGATCACTTTGCGATCATCCCCACGCTGCAAGCACCGAGCGGCCTGAGCGAGGCAGAACAGCGGCTGTACGACTTCGTGGTGCGCCGCTTTTTGTCGGTGTTCTTCCCCAGCGCCGAATACCAAGTCACCACCCGCGTCAGCACGGTGGCGACTGAGGGCAAGAAATACGCCTTCCGCAGCGACGGCAAGGTGCTGGTCAAGCCAGGCTGGCTGGCCATCTACGGCAAGGAAGCCGTCAGCGACGACGATGAAAAAGACGGCAAAAACCTGGTGCTGGTACAGCCGGGCGAAGTGGTGCAGACCGCCTCGGCCGACCCCAAGGCGCTGAAGACCCGGCCACCGGCCCGCTACTCCGAAGCCACGCTGCTCGGCGCCATGGAAGGCGCCGGCAAGACGATTGACGACGACGAACTGCGCGAAGCCATGCAGGAGAAGGGCCTGGGCACGCCAGCCACGCGCTCCAGCATCATCGAAGGCCTGATCGCCGAAAAGTACATGCTGCGCGAAGGCCGCGAGCTGATCCCCACGGCCAAGGCCTTCCAGCTGATGACGCTGTTGCGCGGCCTGGACGTGGAAGAGCTCTGCCACGCCGAGCTTACCGGCGAGTGGGAATACAAGCTGTCGCAAATGGAGCGGGGCCTGATCAGTCGCGCCACCTTCATGGCCGAGATCGCCGCCATGACCGAGCGCCTGGTGAAAAAGGCCAAGGAATACGACCGCGACACCATCCCCGGCGACTACGCCACCTTGTCCGCGCCCTGTCCGAACTGCGGCGGCGTGGTCAAGGAAAACTACCGCCGCTACACCTGTACCGGTGCAGATGGCCACGGCGAAGGTTGCGGTTTCTCGTTCGGCAAATCGCCCGCAGGCCGCACTTTCGAACCGGCCGAGGTCGAACAATTCATGCGCGACCGCCGCATTGGCCCGCTGGACGGCTTCCGTTCCAAAGCCGGCTGGCCGTTCACCGCCGAAATGCTCATCAAGTTTGATGAAGAAACCAAGAACTACAAATTGGAGTTCGACTTCGGCGACGACAAGGCCGGCGAGGAAACCGGTGAGCTGGTGGACTTCAGCGCCGCAGCCAACCTGGGCAACTGCCCCAAATGCGGCAGCCCGGTGCACGAGCACGGTGCCAACTATGTGTGCGAAAAGAGCGTGCCCACCCAGGCCCACCCCACGCCCAGCTGCGACTTCAAGAGCGGCAAGATCATCCTGCAGCAAACGGTGGAGCCCGAGCAGATGCACAAGCTGCTGACCACCGGCAAGACCGATCTGCTGGATAAGTTCGTCTCCATGCGCACGCGCCGCAACTTCAAGGCCTTCCTGGCCTGGGATGCGGAGGCCGGCAAGGTGAACTTCGAGTTCGCACCCAGCAAGTTCCCGCCTAGACCAGGTGCAGCTGGTGCAGCCGCCAAATCGGCTGCGGCGAAAAAAGCCGCGCCGGCCAAGAAGGCAGCGCCCGCTAAAAAGGCCGCAGCCAAGAAAACCGCAGCCGCCAAAACCCCGCGCAAGACCCCCACCACCGGCGGCCTGACGCCCAGCCCGGCACTGGCTGCGGTAGTGGGTAGCGAAGCCGCTTCGCGTCCGCAAATGGTCAAGAAGATGTGGGACTACATCAAGGCCAACAACCTGCAGGACGCGACCAACAAGCGTAACATCAATGCCGATGCGCTGCTGGAGCCGGTGTTCGGCAAGCCGCAGGTCAGCATGTTTGAGTTGACCGGGCTGATCGGCAAGCACCTGAGCTAGTTGGACACGGGCCAGCGCCCGTTTTCAATCCGCTATTGAATTAATAGCTGCTACCGCAGGTAATGCCTGCGCTAGCAGCTGTTTTTCTGTGTAAGTCAAAAACCGAACAGGGCGGCCGGCGTGGCGGCCAGCACCTGCTGCCGGTCCGCCGCCAGCGGCAGCCAGTGGTTCAGCGCTTCGCGCTCGGCGCTGTAGGTAGTTGTCGATTCGAACAGGGTATGCGGCCAGTCGCTGCCCCATAGCAGGCGGTCGAGCCCGAAGGCCGAGCGCAGCAAAGGCGTGGCACGCAAGGCCGTCGCCTCGCCGGCGCCCAGGCTGCCATTGCGGTAGGCGCCCGACAATTTCACCCACACCTGGCGGCTGCGCCCACGCTCCAGCAGGTACTGGAAGCCTGGATCGTCCACACCCAGCTTGGCGTCAGGCCGGCCGAAATGGTCCACGACCACCGGCACACCCGCATCCAGCAGCGGATCGACCACGCCCTGCAGCGCGCCCGCGCTTTGGTGCGCCTCCACCTGCCAGCCCAGCCGACGCACCTGGCTGAGCAGCCCGGCCCAGGGCGCGCCGCGCAGGTCAGGGTTGGGCAGACCCACCAGATTCAAGCGTATGCCGACGATACCGGCCTGGGCCAGGCGGTCCAGCTCGGCCGCGTCCACCGTGGGATCGACCACGGCAATGCCGCGCAAACGCTGTGGCTGCTGCCTCAGGCAGTCCACCAGATAGCGGTTGTCGGTGCCCAGAAAACTGGGCTGCACCAGCACGCCATGGCTCATGCCGTGGCTGTCCAGCTGCTGCAGATACGCACTCAGGGGCGCGTCATAGCCGCTGGGGGCCCGCCGCCTGTCCGGCATGGGCAAACCGCGGTGGAACACATGGGCGTGGCAGTCTATGGCTTGCACTGGGGAGTGGGACATAAGGTGGGAGCAGGCGGCCAGAGGTGTAACGGCCGTCAGACCCAACACCGTGGTGTTGAAGTCTCTACGCGAGTTCATGCAGCTTGCATTGTCAGCGCACGGCCGCGGGTTTCAGGCAGGCACAACACCGTCACCATGGCCAACCCGTAGGCAATGGCGGCGTCGATACCGATGGCTTCGCCCAGGGGCATGGACTGGCTCATATAGCCTACCAGGAAGGGGAAGATGGCGGACGCGATGCGGCCAAAGTTGTAGCAAAAGCCTACGCCTGCACCGCGCATGTCGGCTGGGTACAGCTCATTGAACAGCGAGCCCAGGCTGGCCGGGATGCCCGCCGCGAAAAAGCCCAACGGAAAACCCAGCACCAGCATGGCCGCGTCACTCAGAGGCAGGTACACATAGGCCAGCACCGTAACGATGCAGCAGGCGGCAAACAGTGCGACATTGCGGCGCCGGCCGATGCGGTCTATCAGCTGCGCGCTGGCCATGCAGCCGCACCAAAAGGCAATGATCACCACCGCCAGGTTGCCACCGGTGCTGAGCACAGACAGATGCCGCTCCTTGGACAGATAGGTGGGCAGCCAGGTCATGATGGCGTAGTAGCCACCGTGCGCGCCGGTGCCCAGAATGGCGCCCAGCAGCGTGGTCTTGAGCACGTCCGGCCGGAAGATCTTGGCCAGGTTGAACCAGATGCCACCTACCTCGGCACCGGCCGCTGCAGCGGCGCGCACCGGCTCCTTCAGGCTGCGGCGGATGTAGACCACCAGCAGGGCTGGCAACAGGCCCACGGCAAACATCACGCGCCAGGCCATGTCCGGTGGCAACCACGAGAAGGCAACGGTGAACAGCAGCACGGCCGCGCCCCAGCCCACGGCCCAGGCACTTTGCACGGCGCCCATGGCCTTGCCACGGTTTTCCGCACGGATGGTCTCGGCCATCAGCACCGCACCGGCCGCCCATTCGCCGCCAAAGCCAAAACCCTGGAACGCCTTGAGCACCAGCAGCTGCGGAAAGGTCTGGGCAAAGGCGCACAAAAAGGTGAAGCCCGCGAACCAGACGATGGTCCATTTCAACGTGCGGATACGGCCAAAGCGGTCCGACAGCGCACCGGCCACCCAGCCGCCCAGCGCCGAAGACACCAGTGTGACGCTGCTGATCAGCCCAGCCTGACCTTTGTCGATGCCAAAGGCCGCAATGATGGCCGGAATGGCCAGGGTGAACATCTGCACATCCAGTGCGTCCAGCCCCCAGCCGGCAAAGCAGGCCCAGAAGGTTTTACGCTCGGTGGGCGTTCCTTGTTTGTACCAAGTAAACATAAATCTCCTTCAGGCCTTGTTATATAAACATATAGATGACTGTATGAATTCTAGAAGCCAGGCCAGTATTCGAAAGCAGTAGAAACCCTAGGCAGCCCCGCATGCCGGTGCGCAGCCGCAGACTGGTACAGTCGAAATTCCTTTGAACATCTACATGAGTGCACGCCAGTTGCAAGCCCCCTATGGACGACCGCCTGCCCCGCTACCAGCAAATCCGTGACGACCTGGCGCGCCGCATTGCCGCGTCGGAATGGCTGCCGGAGCAGGCGATCCCGACCGAGGCCGAGCTGACCGACAGCTACGCGGTATCCACCGGCACGCTGCGCAAGGCCATCGACCTGCTGGTGGCCGAAGGCGCGCTGACGCGCAGCCAGGGCAAGGGCACCTTCATACGCCGGCCTCGCTTCGACTCCTCGCTGTTCCGCTTCTTCCGCTTCAAAAGCCGCAGCGGCGAAGCGGTAAAGCCCCGTGCCCGCGTGCTGAGCCGGGAACTGGCCCAGCCCGATACCGAGGTGCGCAGCGCCCTTCGCCTGGACCCGGCGCAGAGCGCCATCCATTTGTCGCGCCTACGCCTGATCGACAACGAACCTGTGCTGGCCGAAGACATCTGGCTGCCACGCGATGGCTTCCAGGCGATCGAGACCCTGCAGCTCGACGCGTTCGAAGACCTGCTGTATCCGCTGTATGAAAAAGAGTGCCGGCAGGTCGTGGCCTCGGCCACCGAAACGCTACGCGTGGAATCGGCCAGCGCGGCACTGGCGGCGCTGCTCAAGGTCGCGGTGGCCAGCCCGCTGATACGCGTGCACCGCGTGGCTTTCGACTTTGCCGGGCGGCCCATCGAGTGGCGCAGCACCTGGGGTGCGGCTGACGGTTTCGAGTACCAGATCGACATCCGCTGACAAGCGCGCGCCCCATCCTCCAGATGGCGGACAGCCCTGGTACAAAGCCGCTTCCGCCAGGCCGCTAGCAGGCGCATAGTGGCGGCGGTCGGCGCCCCGGGTGCCGCTACTCGGAGGTTCTATGCCCTGCATATTCCGCAGCCCTCGCCTGTGCGCTATTGCCGCACTTGTTCTGGTTCCTCTAGCCCAGGCCCAGACCGCACCTCCACCCTGGGTGCCGCCGGCCACCTGGCTGCTGTATTTCATACCGCTGCTGGCGCTGTTCGGCGCGGTGGTGGCGATCTGCGTGATACGCGCGGCCTTGAAGCAATCGGTCGGCTGGTCGCTGGCAGACGCCTTGTCTGAAGAGGTGGATTTGCCGGTCTATACCGAGGTGACGGATGCCGCTGGCAACACCACCCGCAGCCTGCAGTTAGGCCCGGACGGCAAGCCCCTGCTGGCGGCCCAGATGCGCGCCAGCAGCAGCCGCGTGATCGCACTGATGGGCATGGTGGCGATCCTGTTTCTGTTCATCGGCTTTGGCGCGCTGGCCCTGTTCTCGCTGGGCCGTACCGGCCAGGTGCCGGACAGCCTGGAGCGGGTGGTGAACTTTCTGGTCTCGGGCATGACGCTGTTCGCGCCCTACGTGGTCAACAAATTTGCTTCGCTGTTCCAAGGCCTGCCGCGGGGTAAATAAGCAGGTTCAGCCACACAGAAAGTCCACCAACACGCGCACCCGCATCTCCAGCGGCTGGCCGTCGCGCTGGAACAGCTATGAAAAAAGCCGCTAGCTGGCCTGGGCCAAGCTTGGGGCTGCCGTGCCGCGCAACTGCAGGCCCTGGTGCACCCGCCATGCCAGGAAAGCCGCCGTCAACGTGGAGCCGACCACCACATAACCGATCACGCCGTAGTTCTGCAGCTTGCCATCCGCGCCAAACGACACGATGTGCCCGGCCACCAGTGATGCCAGCCCGCCAGCCAGCTGCTGGATGGCGGCACTGATGGCGTTGTAGGCGCCACGCTGGGTCGCCTCCGGCACCATGCTGGACATGGCCTGGAACGGAATCAGGCGCGAGAAGATGCCGACAAACAGCACCACGTTGACCAGCACCAGCAGCCAGAAGGGCACAGCGGCCAGGTGGGTGTAGACCAGCACCATGGCAATGGTCAAAGCGCTGCCCACGAAAAACACCGGCAGCTTGCCCCAGGTATCCGCCGCCCGACCGACCAGCGGGCCAACAAAGATGGTGAACGCGCCGGTGATCAGGTAGATCGTAGGCAAACGCTCCATGGCGATACCCACGTTGTTCACGATAAACGCGCTGCTGAACGGCATCAGCATGTAGCCGCCGGTGGTCAGTAGCGCGGTGGTGGCAAAAGCCATCAGATAGCGCGGCTCGACCACGGTATGCCACAGGTGCATGAAGGCGCTTTTCTCCTGCGGGATGCGCAGGTGGTCGGCCACCGGCTTCATACCCAGGACGATGACCAGTCCGCCAATGCCCCCGATCACCACCATTGCCAAAAACGGGGCGTGCCAATTCCAGCGGTTAGCCAGGTACAGGCCCACGGGCAAGCCCAGCACCTGGCTGGCGGCAAAGGCCGTCTGGATCACGCCCATGACGCGGCCGCGCTGCTGCGGGGCAAACAGGTCGGCCGCGATGGCCATCACCACCGAGCCGATGACGCCGCCAAAGATGCCCGTCACCACACGCGCCAGCAGCAGCATTTCATAGTTCGGCGCCAGCCCGCACCACAGCGTGGCCAGCACAAAGCCGGTATAGAAAAACAGCAGCAGTTTCTTGCGGTCGAAGCGGTCCGCGAAGCCCGCCGTCAGCAGGCCCGACAGGCCGGCGCTGAAGGCGTAGGCCGACACGACCATGCCGAACTGGCGCGTGCTGATCTGCAGTGCGGGCATGATCAGCGCACCCAGTGGCGACATGATCATGAAGTCCAGAATCACGGCAAATTGCAGCGCTGCCAGCAGGCCCGCCACAAAGGTCTGGTAGCGGGTGAACTTGGCCGGCACGGCCTTGTGCGGGGTGGTGGATGTCATGCGATGGGCCACTCAAAGTACTGCGCAGTGTGCCGCGAAGGCAGGGCTGGCACAGATAATGGCAGGTAAAGATGCTGTTGCATAGGCGATGGTTGAATTTGAAATTTAATATAGGTGCCTATATATTAATATAGCCTCCTATGTATTGTCAATACGATATATGAGCGATGACCATTTACCTCCCAACCCGCTAAAGCTCATAGGCCGTGCGCACCGCAGCTTTGCCCGCATCGCCGATGTGGAGCTGCGCGACCTGGGTTTCGCCACGGGCCAAATGCCGGTGTTGATGGGGCTCAAGGGTGGCAAGGCGCTGTCGCAGGCCGAGCTGGCCCGCATTGCGCAGGTGGAGCAGCCCAGCATGGCCCAGCTGCTGAACCGCATGGAGCGCGACGGCCTGGTGGAGCGCGTCCCCGACCCCGCGGACAAACGCAGCCGGCTGATCTCGCTAAGCACCACGGCGGCCAAGCGCATGCCCAAGGTCAGGGCGGTGATGGAAGTGCTGAAGGCGCAAGCGCTGATCGGCTTCACGCCGGACGAGATCGCCCAGCTCGCCAGCTTTGTGGAGCGGATCAACACCAATATCGACCAGATGGCGATCGAAAGAAGCAGCGCCTAGGCTACCGCCGCCTCCAGATTAATCCGAGCAGCGGCTTCATGCAATGCGAAGAAATGGGGCGTGCTGTAAATATGCGGCCGGTCCAGAAAGGACTGCAGCACGGCCTGGCGCTTGCGCCGGAATATCCAGCCCGGCACGAAAGCGTATTCAGCACGAATCTGGCGCTCGTATTCTGCAAACCGGGTAGCGGGTGCGGCCAGAATACCAAGGTCTATATCCACCAGAAGTTGCTCGTCCGTAGCCTCGGGTGCAGCGCTATGCCGCGTCGCCATGACCAGGTCATGCACGCGCTGGCATAAAACCGGCGGCAGGGCTGCAGCCAGCAACGCATCGCGCGCCCAGTCTGCGCTTTTCTGCTCGTTGTCCGATCGCTGCAGCGCGTACACCGCATCATGGAACCACAGAGCCAACTCGACCTCGGCCGGCTGCTGTGCCAGATGCAGGCTGGTTTCCAGCGCCTCAAGGCACTCGCGCAGATGCTGCAGGCTGTGGTAGTGGCGCTGCGGTTCGGCATAGCAAGCCAACAAGCGAGCCTGCAGCCCAGCCGCCGGTACGGCTACGCCCAGACCCCGCCAGGCGCGTTGCCAGGAGCGGTCAAAAATATCTGCAGCGTTTGGCAATGGTGATGAATCGCTCACAGCTTTGCCCCTGGGTTTACTACAAATTTCATAGCTGCTAGCGCAGGTCTTATCTGCGCCAGCGGGCTATTTCATCGTTATTTGACGGCGGCAATCGCCATGATCTCGACCTTGATCTCCGGGCGGGCCAGACGGGCCTCGACCGTGGCGCGGGCGGGGCCGATGCCGGTGGTGCCAATCCAGGCGTCCCACACCGCGTTCATGGCGGCGAAGTCACCCATGCTGGACAGATAAATGGTGGCGCTGAGGATGTGCGCCTTGTCGCTGCCGGCCTGGGCCAGCACGGTGTCGATCTGGTCCAGCACGCTCTGGGTCTGGGCTGCTATGGGCAGGCTGGCGTCTTCTGGAATCTGACCGGCCAAGTAAGCCACGCCGTTGTGGATGGTGGCGTCGCAGAGTCGGTTGCCAGGGTTGATGCGTTGCAGAGGCATGGGAGTCTTTCTGAAGAGTAGGTGGACGAAAACGCTTGATCGTACTGTCTTGGCGCCACACGCTTTTGTCCTGCAAAGCTAAAAAACGGTCTCCAAATCGTCACGCATTTGAAATATTTCCTCTATCCAATGCGGGGTTTATTTGGGAACCACCTATGTTCATCCGCCGTGCCCTGCTGGGCTGTGCCATCGCTTTAAGCTTCAACGCATTTGCCGCGGAAAGCCCCTACCTTACCCATAAGCAGCTGGACATCATCCCGTTCATGCCCGCACCCGTAGCCAACGGTAGCGCCGAAGACCGCGCCCAACAGATGCTGGTGCTGGCGGCGCAAAAAGCCGCCACGCCCGAGCGCATTGCACTGGCCAACAGCGACGCCGAAGAAACGGTGTACGCCATGTTCTCCACGGTACTGGGAGCCAACTTCAAGCCGGCCAATCTGCCCCTGTTCACCGCCATGTTCGCGCGCATGGGCGACACCGAAGACGCCGTGGTGGACCCGGTCAAGGCCTTCTTTGGCCGCACACGTCCGTTCCTGAACAACCCGGACATCAAGCCCCTGGTGAAGCCGTCCAAAAGCGGGTCCTACCCGTCGGGCCACACCTCGCGCTCCACCATGATGGCCATCGTGTTGAGCAGCATGCTGCCGGAACAACGGGCGGCCATCTTTGCGCGCGCCAACGACTACGCCGAAAGCCGCGTCATCGGCGGCATGCACTATCCCAACGATCTGGATGCAGGCCGCCGTGCCGGCAGTGCCATGGCCGCAACCCTGCTGGCCAGCCCCACATTCAACACCGATTTCGAAGCCGCCAAGGCAGAGCTGCGCAAGGCGCTGGGCCTGCAGTAAACCCCGACTGGCGAATAGAGATCCCACCAGGCACTGGCCTTAGCCGCGCGAGCGGCAGACAATGGCCCTCCCTGTTTCTGTCCAAGGAGATCCGAGCATGGCTACTGGAACTGTCCGCCTGCACCGCGTGCTGAAAACCCGGCCGGAGAAAATCTACCGCGCATTTCTGGATGCCGCGGCCATCGCCAAATGGTTGCCGCCCTATGGTTTCGTCTGCAAGGTGCAGCATATGGAAGCCAAAGTCGGCGGCAGCTTCAAGATGTCGTTCGAGAACTTTTCCACCGGGCTGGGCCATTCGTTTGGCGGCGAATACAAGAAGCTGATCCCCAACGAACTGATCCAGTACACCGACACCTTTGACGATCCCAATTTGCCGGGTGAGATTTTTGTGACGGTCAGCCTCAAGCCCGTCTTGTGCGGCACGGAAGTGCACATCGAGCAGTCTGGCATTCCCGAGGTCATCCCCGTGGAGATGTGCTACCTGGGTTGGCAGGAGTCGCTGGCACAGCTGGCAAACCTGGTGGAGCCGGAAATTCCGGGTTAAGGCGCTGCCAGCGCCGAAACCTTGTCACGCTCCTAAATTAATAGCTGCCTGCGCAGGTTATTTGTGCGCTAGCGGCCTATTTGACCTCTAACCAGACCGGGTGGAACAGGCCGCAACCGCCGCCGCCAGAATCTGCACGCCCTGCCCAATCTGTTCGATCGCCAGGCTTGCGTAGCCCAGGACCAGGCCGGCCGGCCGGGGCTGGGCACCCGACGGTGGGCTGGCGAACAGCGGCGACACCGGGTAGACGCCAACGCCGCTCGCACGGGCCGCCGCGGCCAAGGCCGGCTCGTCCTGCGGCCGCAGCGAGGGCAGCCACAGCACGGCATGCAGTCCAGCTGCCGTGCCGGCAAGACGCGCATCGCCAGGCAGGTAGCGCGCCACCGCATCCAGCAGGGCCGTACGGCGACGTTCGTTCTCACGGCGGCTGCGCCGCACGTGGCGCTCGTAAACACCGCTGTCGATCAGCGAGGCCAGCACCCGTTGCTCCAGCGCAGGCGCATGCCGGTCGGCCAGACGCTTGGCCTGGCGAAACACCGGCACCAGCTCGGCGGGCAGCACCAGATAACCCAGGCGCAGCTGCGGCGACAAGGCCTTGGAGAAGGTGCCCATGTAGATCACCCGCCCATCCGCCTGGATGGACTGCAGCGCGTCCACCGGGTGCTGGCCGTAGCGGAACTCGCCGTCGTAGTCGTCTTCGACGATCCAGGCGTGCTGGCGCTGCGCCCACTGCAGCAGCTCCAACCGCCGGCCTATGGGCAGCACGCCGCCCAATGGGAACTGGTGCGATGGCGTGACATAGGCCAGGCGCACACGCTCGTCGCTAGGCAGACGGGCGGTTTCCAGGCCCTGGGTGTCCACCGGCACCGCCAGCAACGCGGCGCCCGTGGCCTCGAAGCAGCGGCGCGCCATCAGGTAACCCGGATCTTCAAACACGAAGGCATCGCCCACGTCCAGCAACAGCCGCGCGCACAGGTCGATGCCTTGCTGCGAACCGTGCACCACCAGTATCTGTTCAGCATCACAAGCCAGGCCACGCGCACGCCGCAAATAGCCCTGCAGTGCGCGGCGCAAGGCCGCATCGCCCTGGGGCGGCACGTAGTACAGGCTGTGCTGCTGGCGCAGCAATTCAGTCTGGTAGGCCCGCCGCCAGGCCAGCGTAGGAAAGTCGCGCGAGGCCACCGCCCCGTACAGAAAATCGATGCGGGCCGGCTCCGCCGCCGGCAGCCCCGGCATCTGCATGCCCGCCACACGGCGGCCGAATGCGGACAGCGCAGGCACCGGCTTGCCGCGCCGACCCACGGCTGTACGTGGCGTTGCGGGCGCAGCCGACGAGCCGGCAACCCGAGCGGCCCGGCCCTTGGAGGTGATGAGAAAGCCCTCGGCCGCCAGTTGCTCGTAGGCGGCGGTGACGGTGGTGCGCGACACGCCCAGGTCGGCCGCCAGGGCCCGGGTGGACGGTGCGGGCGCACCCGCCGGCAAAGTCGCGTCGGCCATCTGCGCACGCAACAGGTCGTAAATACGGCGCCCGGCACCGGGCACACCAGCGCGGCGATCGGACGAAGATTTAGACTGGCCCATGAAAAATTAACAAAACTGGCTCTTCTGATTGTGCCAGTTTTACGCGATATTCAGCCATCTCTAGCGCTTCCAACCCACACCATGTACATCCCTGCGCACTTCGCTGAAAACCGGCCTGAACAACTGCAGCGCATCATCCGCGAGCACCCCCTGGGTACCCTGGTCACCCAGGCAGACGGCGGGCTGGATGCCGACCACCTGCCCTTCGAGTTCGACCCCGGGGTGGGGCCGCATGGCCTGCTGTCGGCCCACGTGGCCCGCGCCAACCCGGTGTGGCAGCGCTGCCCCACGGGCAGCCTGGTGATGGTGATTTTTCGTGGCGCGCAGGCCTATATCTCGCCCACCTGGTACCCCAGCAAACACGAAACCCACCGCCAGGTGCCGACCTGGAACTACGAGGTGGTGCACGCCCACGGCGTGCTGACCGTGCGTGACGATGAACGCTTTGTACGCGGCATCGTGGCACGTCTGACGCGGCGCCACGAAGCGACTGAGCCCACACCATGGAAGATGGGCGACTCGGCGCCCGAGTACATCGACAGCATGCTGCGCAACATCGTAGGCATCGAGATCGCCATCACCTCCCTGGTGGGCAAAGTCAAGCTCAGCCAAAACCGCGAATTGCGCGACCGCATTGGTGCTGCCGACACGCTGCAGGCACGCGGCCATACAGAGCTGGCCGGGCTGATGCGTCCGGCGGAATGAGCTCCAGCGTCGTCCGTACGCGGCGGATGGGCCAAGCGGTCCATCCCTTCATGGCACTCTAAGATTGAGCCAGTTTCACCCTCCGCAGCCATTGCGATTCACCATGCCCTTTGCACCAAAGAAGCCCTCACTTTTGCGCTGGGCATTGCTACTCGGGGTCGTGGTACCGGTTGCCAGCTGGGCCTTGGTACGGCCGGTGCGCGTGATCGCGCCCACGCTAGCGGGCGTGTCCTGTCCCACCGCGTATGTGTGTGTAGATGACATGGCGCAGCTGACCCAGGCTACCGCCCTCTACCAGGAAGCCAATGCCTTTGTGACCAGCCACCTGCAAGCCTTGCAAGGCGAGCCACGCGTCATTTTTTGCGCGACCCAAGGCTGCGCGGAATCGTTTGGCCTGGGGGATCGTTCTGCCGTCACGCTCGGCACTATCGGCACCGTCATCGGCCCACGTGCCTGGAAGCCGTACTACGTGCGGCATGAATTGATTCACCAGTTGCAAGGCCAGCAACTCGGCGTGGTGCAACTGCTGTTCAAGCCCACATGGTTTGTTGAAGGCATGGCCTATGCATTGAGCCAAGACCCGCGCCCGGTGCTGGCAGAACCGTGGCAGGCCTACCGCTCACAGTTCAGCACCTGGTACGCGCAGCTGCAACCAACCCAGCTATGGGAGTCGGCCAGCAGGCTCTAGTCCCGGCTCAGGGCAGCAGAAAGTTGCGCATCGCGCCGCTGTCCGATGCCAGCACATCCACCGTCTCATCCTTCAAATCCACCCCCGACAGCTGGCGGCGGCGGGACTCGCGCAGCAGCATGTGCAGCTTGTAGGCGGCGTCGGAGTACGACAGGCCTTCGGGCCGCACGTTGGAGATGCAGTTGCGCGCGGCGTCGGTCAGGCCGACATGGGGTGCCCAGGTGAGGTACAAGCCCATGCTGTCGGGCGAGCTCAGGCCGGGGCGTTCACCGACCAGCACCACCACGGTCTTCGCGCCCAGCAGCTGGCCGACCTCGTCGCCAATCGCCACGCGGCCCTGGGTGACGATGGTGGTGGGCGCCAGCGACCAGTCTTCTGGCTCCAGACGCTGCAGCAGGGCGTGGATAAAGGGTGCGGCGTTTTGCGCGATGGCCAGGGCGGACAAGCCGTCCACCACTACCAGCGCCAGGTCGTAGGGGCGGGCGGGTTGGTAAAAGGACTCCAGCAAGTCGTGCGAGGTGGCGTCCAGCCGGCGGCCCAGGTCGGGGCGCTGCAGATAGGTGCCACGGTCGGGCGCCGCGCTGGCCAGCTGGATGGCATCGGGGTGGCCGGGCAGCACCTCGCCCAGGTCCTGCGCCAGCTGGGCGGTGTCCAGCGGCAGGTGCACGGCGTCACGGGCGCGGGCATGGGCCAATTGGAATTCGAGCTGCGGCGCGGTGGGCAGGCTGATGCCGGTGCGGCCCAGGGCGATGCGCGCAGCGGTCAGGCTGCGCAGGGTATGCCAAGGATTCGGGACTACGCTCATGCCATCACCAACAGTGCTTGGGCAAACGGTTCTGGCAATGCAGACGCCAGCTGCGCTACCCCTTCGCCTTCAAAAATCTGCATGCGGCGCAACCAGTCTTCGAACTCGGGCGCCGGGCGCAGGCCCAGCAGGCGGCGCGCGTACAGCGCGTCGTGGAACGAGGTGGTCTGGTAGTTCAGCATGATGTCGTCCGAGCCGGGAATGCCCATCACGAAGCTGCAGCCGGCGGCGGCCAGCAGGGTCAGCAGCACGTCCATGTCGTTCTGGTCGGCCTCGGCGTGGTTGGTGTAGCAAACGTCGCAGCCCATGGGCAAGCCCAAGAGCTTGGCGCAGAAATGGTCTTCCAGGCCGGCGCGGATGATCTGCTTGCCGTCGAACAGGTATTCGGGCCCGATGAAGCCAACCACGGTGTTCACCAGCAGCGGCTGGAAGGCGCGGGCCACGGCGTAGGCACGGGCCTCGCAGGTCTGCTGGTCCATGCCATGGTGGGCGTTGGCCGACAGCGCGCTGCCCTGGCCGGTTTCGAAATACATGACGTTGTCGCCCACCGTGCCGCGGTTCAGCGACAAGGCCGCACTGCGCGCCTCGGCCAGGATGGCCAGGTCGATGCCAAAGCTGCGGTTGGCCGCCTGCGTGCCGGCGATGGATTGGAACACCAGGTCCACCGGCGCACCGCGCTCTATGGCCTGGATGGTGTTGGTCACATGGGTCAGCACGCAGCTTTGCGTGGGGATTTCGTAGCGCTGGATGATGGCGTCCAACATGGTGACGATATTGATCACCTGGGGCACGTTGTCGGTCGCGGGGTTGATGCCGATCACCGCGTCGCCGCTGCCGTACAGCAGGCCGTCGAGCACGCTGGCGGCGATGCCGCTGGTGTCGTCGGTCGGGTGGTTGGGCTGCAGGCGCGTGGACAGGCGCTGCTCCAGGCCGATGGTGTTGCGGAAGGCGGTGATGACCCGGCATTTTTTGGCCACCAGAATCAAATCCTGGTTGCGCATGATCTTGCTGACGGCCGCCGCCATTTCGGGCGTGATGCCGGGCGACACCGCGGCCAGCGTGGCGCCGTCCACCGCATCGCTGAGCAGCCAGTTGCGGAAGTCGCCCACCGTCAGATGCTGGATGGGCGCAAAGGCCGCAGCGTCGTGGCTGTCGATGATCAGACGCGTGACTTCATCGCTCTCATAGGGCACGACAGGTTGCTGCAGAAAGGTGGCCAGCGGCAGATCGGCCAGCGCCATTTGCGCGGCCACACGCTCCTGTGCATTGCCGGCGGCCACGCCGGCCAGCAGGTCGCCGGAGCGCAGCGGCGTGGCTTTGGCGAGCAGCTCGCGGAGATCGCGGAAGCGGTAGCTATGGGCGCCTACCGTATGGACAAACTGGGGCATAGGCAACCTTTGGATAACTTTGGCAGCGGTAGGTCTACAAATGAAGACAGCCGCTGTAGTGGAGTCGCATGCAAACATTACTGCCCAGCAAAATTAATGCCATGCCGCATCCCAAAGTCGCACCGGCAGCGCCATCAGGATTCAACAAAAAGAACAGAGTTCTGGCAATAACACACACCGAAGGCTTTTTTGCGCTGCAAGGCATATGTAAAACATGTAACCATTTCAGTGACAATTTGTTCGCTCGCTTCACTAACTCCCACACGTTTTTACCGCTTATGCGGACCAAGCATCTGGATATCTTAAGAAGGACCGCATTTTGATGGTGTCCGAAAACACTCATACGGTGCCTTTGCTCTCTTCCCCCTCTACGAGATCACAGCATATAAGCCTTGCTTCAATACGGCATTGGTTAACTACATGCTTGTCGCTCTTGTTGTTCACTGGCTGTGCAAGCCATGTCCCCGTAGCTCCTGCTGCCAAGGAAGCTTCAACGACACCAGCCACGCGTGAAATCAACGAGCTGCTAGAACAACCAGCGATTGATCCGCTAAGCCGCTACCTGGAACGCCATGGGCCGGGTCGTTCTCCCACCCTGGACAGGGTACGGGCTGAACGCGACAAGCGTTGTGCAGCCATCGCAGACAGCTATGCTGGCCGCGAAAAAACCGCTGCCAATTTGGAAAAACTGGATACCGGCTACCGCTACTCTTGCCCTGCAGTCGTCCAGGCTTTTGCCGAACAGGTGAGTCGAGCAGGTGCAGCTCCAGGATCTGCGATGTCGACAGCCCCATCAACGTCCGCGCGCTCCGCCACAACCACGCAAGACAAGGCCGTCCTGGACAACTGCTACCTGCCGTTCGCCATCAAGAACTACCGCGAAGCCCACGCCGCGTGCCGAAAACCAGCAGAAATTGGCGATGCTCGGGCGCAATACAACCTCGGCTTCAGTGCCCGCGTACTGCAGCTATTGCCGGAAGCCGTGCAATGGACCCAGCGTTCGGCAGCACAGGGTCTGCCCGAAGCGCAACTGCATTTAGGGCAGCTGTATCTTCGCGGGCAGGGCTTACCGCAGAATCCAACCAAAGCCCTGCAACAGTTCGAACTGGCCAGCGCACAAGGCCTGGCTGAAGCCCAGTTCATGGAGGGCCAGATGTACTACCAAGGCAACGGCATAAAGCGCGATCTGGCACTGGCTTTGCGCTACTTCACCCAAGCGGCGGAACAAGGGCATGGCAATGCCCAGCTGTACATGGGCAAGATGTATACCCAGGGTGAAGGCATAGCCACCGCTGATCCGGCAAAAGGCCGCAAATGGCTGCTCGCCGCCGCGGAACAAAGGGTTCCTGAAGCCCAGTACCGCCTGGGCACTCTCTATGCCCAGGGCCTGGGCGTAGATGCTGATGCCATACAAGCCTATGTCTGGCTGAGCTTGGCGGTCGCCGGCGGCCAAAGTGCAGCGGCAGCACCACGCGACGAAATTGCACGCCAACTGTCAACGGAGCAGTTGGCAAATGCACGGCAACGAGCTCGGCGTACCCAGGAAACCATGCACTGATGGGCTCCCCAATGCGTTCAACGGTTGAGGGAGGCATGAGCTCCATTAAAAAACTCATCATGCTCATCCTCTTGCTGCTGGTAACGCTGTTCCTGGCTGGCATGGGCGTGATGTCCTCGCTCAATCTGAGCTATTCCCAAGAGGCCATGTCAAAACTGCGCGCGCGCCAGATTGATGAAACCTTCCATGGCAACCTGGACCGTATCGACGCCCGCCACCAGATCATGGAGAAGAACGCAGCCGCACTAGCGCGCCTGGGCGAATTGCTCTACAGCATGAAGCAGCAGAACGGCCGTACGCGTCGGACCGAACTAGAAAGCGCATTGCTGAAAAAGATCCGTGATTTTCCCGAAGCGTCGGGCGGAGGAATCTGGTTTGCGCCGAACATCTGGCCTGCCGCCGCCTATGCAGGCTGGAAAAACAACTCCGTGCAACTGATCCCAGCGTATGCAGATAGTGCCTATACCTATTCCCAGCAAGCTTGGTATGTGGCCGCACTGCCAACGAACGATAACGACAAATCACCCGGTAAGGAAATCTTCCACTGGACTCCCATCTACTACGACGCCGTGCAAAGCGACGGCCTGGTCACGGTGGCCACACCCATGCACGACGAACACGGCCGTTTCATCGGCTTGGCCACCACCTCGTGGCGCGCGGAAGAAATCATCCGTCTGGTCAGCGGTGCCGATGTCACCCCGGGCAGCTTCGCGTTCGTGATGGACAACAACAATCGCCAGCTGTCCAGTCTGTCGCAGTCGTCCGAGTCATCGACCAACCAAGCACTGATGGACGCATTGTCGACATTGGAGCTTCCCGCAACACCACCACCGGGGAGCACCTCTTTCCGCGGTGGGCAGATGCAACTGCCGATACAAACCCACCAGCTAGGTGTGCAAGGACGTAGCTATTCCATGTTCTTGTCGCGCACCCGCGCGGGCATGGTCTTCGGCATCGGTGTGCCGCAGGATGAAATTGACGCCGTACTGGAGCCCATGCGCCAGACCAACTACCAAATCGCCTTGACTACCGGCTTGGTATTACTGGTACTTTCAGGGGTCATTCTGTATGTAGTAGCCCATATTCTGAGGTTGCTGGAAACACTGTCCACCGATTCACTCACGGGCTTGCCCAATCGGGCCAAACTGCTACGCGAAACCGCGGCGCCACAGCAAGAAAGCCTCATCCAGGTCAATATCGATGCATTCAAAGAAATCAACGATTTCTATGGCCACCAATGCGGTGACCACATCCTCATTTCGATGCGCGATAAGTTGCAGAAGTTTCTTGATACCGGTCTGAATAGTGGGCGTACCGCCTTGTACAAACTACCCGGTGACGAGTTCGCTATCCGGATCCATACAGCACTGGACCGCGCCGCCCTGAACACCTACCTGCATGCGCTGTCTACCTACATACACACTGCGCTTTTCCATTGGGAGGAACAAGAAATCGGGGTCAACGTGACCTTAGGCGCCGTGACTACCGAGAATGAGTCCACACAAGCAGCCCCATCTGGAGAGACATTGCTGTCGTCTGCCAATATTGCTTTGAAACTGGCTCGCCTTCAGCACCGCCATTACGCAGTCTACGACCCAGCCCTCAAGGTACGTGAAGAATATGAGCAGAACCTGCTGTGGGCACAACGCTTAAAGACGGCCTTGCATGAAGATCGCATCGTTCCGTACTTTCAGCCGATTGTTAGCAACAGCAATGGAAAGATCGAAAAATTTGAATGTCTGGTACGCCTGCTGGATGAGCACGGATCTCCGGTAGGGCCAGGGCAATTTCTGGGGATTGCCAAGAAGCTGCGCCTATATGGCGAAATCACCCGCATCATGGTGAGCAAGAGCTTCGCCGTGTTCCAGGACACGCCCTATAGTTTTTCCCTCAACCTGTCATACGAAGACCTGGTTGACCCGGAAACCACCGGCTTCATCAAACGCCGTCTCAGTGAAACCGGTATCGGCCGACAGGTCATCTTTGAAATACTGGAGTCAGAAGGTATTCAGAATTACCTCGAAGTTCGGGCCTTCATCGATGAAGTGAAAGCCATGGGCTGCAGCATCGCCATCGACGACTTCGGCAGCGGATATTCCAATTTCGACCACTTGCTGCGCCTGAATGCCGACATCATCAAACTCGACGGTAGTCTGATCCGTAATCTCGACAACAACCCCAGCGCATTGGTCATCATCCGTGGCATCGTGCAGTTCGCTCGCGAACTGGGTTTCAAAACCGTTGCCGAATTTGTGCATACCGCCTCCATACAGGCGCAGATATTGGCGCTGGGCATCGACTATTCGCAAGGCGCCATGTTCAGCATGCCCACCGCAATACCACTGACACAGCTGAACAACGGCCAAAGCCCCGCGGGGTGCTCAAACCTGGCGTAGATGCCAGGCCTTGGGCCGGGTGAAGGTTTGTATGCCGTAGGTGGACAGGGTCAGGCCCACGCCCGAATCGCCATGGCCGCTCCAGGGCAGGCGCGGGCTGACGCGGTCGCAGCAGTTCCAGTAGACGCTGCCGGCGTTCACCTGGGCCAGCACGGCGCGGGCGCGGGCCTCGTCGGGGGTGAAAACGCCGGCAGTTAGGCCATAGCGGGTATCGTTCATCAATGCCACAGCCTCGGCGTCGCTGGCCACCTTCTGGATACCGATGATCGGGCCGAAGCTTTCCTCGCGCATCACGTCCATGCTGTGGTCCACGCCCACCAGCACCGTGGGCGCATAGCTATTGCCCGGCAGGCGCTTGCCGCCTGTGAGCAATGTGGCGCCCTTGGCTACCGCATCGGCCACCTGCGCGTCCAGCACGTCCAACTGGGCCTTGCGGGTGATGGCACCGATATAGGTGTCGTCGGCCATGGGCTCACCCACCTTGAAGCCGTGCACTGCGTCCACAAAGGCCGCCACAAAGGCATCAAAAACATGGGCGTGCACATAGATGCGCTCCACCGAGCAGCAGCTTTGGCCGGTGTTGTACATGGCGCCATCGGCCAGCGAGGCGGCGGCGTTTTGCACCTGCGCATTGTCGCAGACATAGGTCGGGTCCTTACCGCCCAACTCCAGCTGCAGCTTGACCATGCGCGGGCCCAGGGCCTGGGCGATCTTGGCGCCGGTGGCGTACGAGCCGGTGAAGAACAGGCCGTCGATGCGCTGCGCCTGCAGAGCCGCTCCCACATCACCGCCGCCGACCAGCGCTACCAGCACATCCGTGGGCACGCCGGCCGCATGCAACAGCCGCACGATGTTCAGGCCGGTCAGCGTGGCGTATTCAGATGGCTTGTAGAGCACGGCATTGCCGGTCAGCAGGGCCGGCAGGATGACGTTGCAGCCCACGAACCAAGGGTAGTTCCAGGCGGAGATATTCGCCACCACACCCAGCGGGATGTGCTGGATCTGCTCGGTCATGCCGCCCTCGTTCAGCACCGTCTCGGTGGCGGTACTGGTGTCCACCTCGGCCAGGAAGAAGTCGATGCGGCCCAGCAAGCCGTTGAGCTCGTTGCGCGACATGGCGATGGGCTTGCCGGTCTCGCTGGTCATGGTGGCGGCCAGGGCTTCAAGCTCGGCCACCACGGCGGCGCGGAAGCGCAGCACGCAGGCCTTGCGCATCTCCAACGGCGCGGCCGCCCACACGGGCTGGGCCGCGCGCGCGGCCAGGGCTTTGGCGGCGACCGAGGCCGCATCGTCGGCCGGCACTTCGGCAATCTTGGCACCGCTGGCGGGGTTGTGGATGGCGAGGGTAGTCATGGCTTATGTGATTGGGTGTGGGCGGCCTTGGCGGCGTGTGCTGCGGCCAGAAAGTCGGCAAGCAAAGGGGTGTCGTCCAGCGTGCCCAGAGCCGGCTGGTGGAATTCAGGGTGCCACTGCACGGCCGCCACATAGGCCGGGCCGGTGCTGCGAATGGCTTCGATCACGCCGTCTTCGGGGCTGCGCGCTTCGACCACAAAGCCGGGCGCTAGGTCTTTGATGCCCTGGTGGTGAATGCTATTGATCTTGTAGCTGCTGCCGTCCGGTAATAGTGCGCTGAGCCGGGTTTCGGGCACGATCTGCAACGGGTGGAAATGGTGGTCGTAGGCATCGGCGTCGCGGTGCAGCACGGCCTCTGGGCGCTGGGTGGCGATGTCCTGGTACAGGGTGCCGCCAAAAGCCACGTTGATCAGCTGCAGGCCGCGGCACACGCCGAACACGGGCTTGCCTGCGGCCACAAAGGCCTTCACCAAGGCCTGCTCGTATTCGTCGCGGATGCGGTCACCGCTCCAACGCTCCTGCAACGGGGTTTCGCCATAGCTGCCGGGCCACACGTCAGCGCCACCGTGCAGCACCAGGCCGTCCAGCCACTGCGCGTAGTCGTCAAAATGCACCTCGCCTCGCGCGGTGTCGCCTACAGGCGAGGGCACCATTACCGGCAACGCACCGCCGGACATGATCCAGTGCGCCATGGACTGCTCGACGTACTGCAGCGTCTTCTTGGCGAAGGCCGCGCGGGTCGGGTCGGGGTGCAAAAAGCAGGCGCTGATGCCGATCTTCAAACGCTCGGGTCGGGTGGGGTTGGACATTACATCGCCGCCTTGAAAAGCATTTCGAAATCCTCCGCCGTGCAAGGACGCGGATTGGTCTGGTGGCAGATGTCGGCCGTGGCGATTTCCACCAGGCGCGGCAGGTGCTCGTAACGCACGCCGTGGTCGGCCAAGCGGCCTGTGATACCAATGTCGTGCTTGAGTTCGCGCAACCAGGCAACAAAAGCCTTGCCGCCGCCCGGCACCTGGCAAACATGGGCCAGCTCGTCGAACTTGTGCGGCACCACCGCCTGGTTCCAGACCAGCACGGTGTCGATCATCAGCGCGTTCGCCAGGCCATGGTGCAGGTCGCACACGGCGCCCAGCGCATGCGCGCAGGAGTGCACCGCACCCAGGTCTTTCTGGAAGGCGATGGCGCCCATCATCGAGGCCATCATCATGTCGGACCGGGCCTGCAGATTGCTGGGCTCGTGCACGGCCGTGCGCAGGGCGGCTGCGGCAATGCGCGTGCCCTCCAGCGCTATGCCATCGCACAGCGGGTGGTAGGCCGGTGACAGATAGCTTTCGATGTTGTGCGTGAGCGCGTCCATGCCTGTAGCCGCCGTCACGTGGGCCGGCAAGCCCAGGGTCAACTCAGGGTCGGCAAATACCACCTGGGCCAGAATCTTGGGGCTGAAGATCACGCGCTTGAGGTGGGTGTCGTTCTCGCTCACCACGCTGGAGCGGCCCACCTCGGAGCCTGTGCCGGAGGTGGTAGGCAGGGCCACGAAATACGGCAGCGGTTGGTTGATGGGGCGCACCTGCGGGTGGTCCCATACGTATTCCAGAATGTCACCCGGGTGCGTGGCCGCAATACCCACTACCTTGGCCACATCCAGTGCCGCGCCGCCGCCAAAGCCGATCACGCAATCGGCGTTGTGGTCCTTGAAAGCGATAGCTCCGTCCATCACCTGGCTGCAGGTCGGGTTGCCATGCACACCGCTATACAGCCCCACCACCAGGCCATTCAGATGGCTGACGAACTCGGCCATCACCGGCAGGGCGGCCAGGGCCCGGTCGGTCACGATCAGCGGACGCTGCAGGCCCTGGTCCAGCAAATGCTGGGCCACCAGCTTGCGCGCGCCAGCACCGAATTTGATGGGCGTGGGAAAGGCGAAATTGGTGATGGTCATGGTTCAAATGATCTCGAAATAGCGTTTCAGTTCCCAGTCGGTGACGGCGTCCAGCCATTGGCGCCATTCCCATTCACGGGTGGCGGCGAAGTGGTCCACGAAGGTGTCGCCCAGCCAGTCGCGCGCGATGGCCGACTGCTGGAACACGCGGGTGGTTTCAATCAGGGTGCGCGGTGCGCGGGCAATGTGCTCGGCACCGCCATTGGTGCCGGTGATAGGTGGAGCTGTGAGCTTCAAACCTTTTTCCACACCGTCCAGCCCAGCGGCAATGACGGCGGCCATGGCCAGGTAGGGGTTCACGTCAGCGCCAGGGCAACGGGTTTCCAGGCGGGTTGCCTTGGGGCTGCCAGCGATCACGCGGAAGCTGGCAGTGCGGTTGTCCATGCCCCAAGTGGGTTTGGTCGGCGCCCAGAAGCCATCCACCAGGCGCTTGTAGCTGTTGATGGTGGGCCAGATCATGGGGCCGAAATCCATCATGCAGGCAACCTGGCCCGCAAGATAGCTTTCAAACAGCTTGCTCATCTTGCGCGACTGCTTGGCGTCATAAAACAGATTGTTCTTACCATCGCTTAAGCTTTGGTGGATATGGCCGCTGCAACCCGGCAGGTTCGCATGCGGCTTGGCCATGAAGCTGGGCATGATGCCATAGCGGGCACCGATTTCTTTCACACCGGTCTTGAACAGAATGGCCCGATCGGCCTGGGCCAGAGCCTCGCTGAAACCTATGGCCACTTCAAATACGCCAGGGCCAGTCTCGGTATGTAGGCCCTCGATAGGCACACCGAAGGCCAGCATGTCGTCCATGATGGCGTTGAAGAAATCACGGTTCTGGTTCATGCGCAGCAGCGAATAACCGAACATGCCGGGTGTCAGCTTGGTGGCACCGACGCCGTTTTTCTCGGCCCAGCTATGCGGCGTTTCCAGAAAGTTGAACCACTCGAATTCCATGCCCGTCATGACCTGCAAGCCCATTTTCTCGGCGCGTTTCAGCACGCGCTTCAAGGTCTGGCGCGGGCACAGCGGGTGCGGCGTACCGTCGGCAAGCACAAACTCACCCATGAAAAATGGCACCTGGTTGTCCCATGGCACGTGGCGCGCCGTGCCCAGGTCCAGCCGGGCCAGCGCATCGGGAAAGCCGTGCTGCCAGCCGGTGACGGTGGTGTTGTCGTAGCAGCTGTCCATCATGTCCCAGCCCAGCACCACATCGCAAAAACCAAAGCCGCCGGCTGGGTAGGGTTGGGCCGCGCCCATGAATTTGTCGATGTGCAGGTACTTGCCGCGCAGCACGCCGTCGATGTCGCTGACGGCGACCTTGACCTTGGCCGCGCCAGATTGCTGGAGGGCCGCCAGGGCAGGGTGCTGGGCAGGTGTTTTCTTGGATGCCATGTTGTCTCTCACCGTTTTGTATTCCAAGGCCATGGCGCACCAAATTGGGCCGCTACGCCGTGCTTTGTGCCTGTGTTTCAGGGCTTGGGCATTGAAACGCTTTGCACCCAGCTTGTCAATTGCTCTACTGTAGATTGTTAACAATCTGCAGATTTTGCTTGTGCAGCGCGCAAATCGCGGTTACACACGCAGGGCAATTTCCATGGTCCAAATACCTGCGGAAGCATCAGGCATGGGATGTGCATATGTTCATTTTCCATTCATCCTATTCAGGAGTACTTGATGACACTTTCTGCGAACACGTCAGGCATAGCCGCCGACGACGCCAGCGTGCTGCAAAGCATGGGCTACAAACAAGAGCTGTCGCGCAGCATGAAGCCGTTTTCGAACTTCGCGATCTCGTTCTCCATCATCTGTATCTTGTCGGGTGGCATCAACTCGCTGTCCCAGGGCATATCCGGCGTGGGCGGTGCGGCCATTGGCATAGGTTGGCTGATCGGCAGCGCCATCAGTCTGGTGTTTGCACTGGGCATGGCGCAGATCGGCTCGGCCTTTCCTACCGCGGGCGGCCTGTACCACTGGAGCTCGATCCTCGGCGGCCGAGGCTGGGGCTGGCTGACCGCCTGGCTGAATCTGCTGGGCTTGGTGACGGTACTGGGTGCCATCAATGTGGGCACGTTTTACTTCTTTATCGGTGCATTTGGCACCAGCTTGGGGTGGGAAGCCAACTTCCAGACCCAGGCAACCTTCGTCATCGGCATCACCGCTCTGCAAGCGCTCGCCAACCATATCGGCATCAAATTAACAGCGTTTTTGACGGACATCAGCGGTTATCTGATTTTTGCCACAGCAATCTTCCTGACCGTGGCGTTGCTGGCATATGCGCCCAGCTATGACTTTGCACGTCTGATCACGTTCAAGAACTACAGCGGCGCCATCGGTGGTGATGTATGGCCAGAAACCCACAGCATGTGGCTGCTGTTCGGCTTGGGTTTGCTGCTACCGATCTACACCATTACCGGCTTCGATGCATCCGCCCACACGGCAGAAGAGACCGTCAACGCCTCCAGCGCAGTACCCAAGGGTATTGTGTCGTCTACCCTGTATTCCTCGCTGTTTGGCTATCTGATGCTGTGCGCCTTCGTGATCGCCATTCCCGACATGGACAAGGCCGCAGCCAGTGGCGGCAATGTGTTCTTCACCACCATGGACGCGGTGTTGCCAACCGGCATCAAGAACGTGCTGTATTGGGCCATCACGGCCTCGCAGTTTCTGTGCGGCCTGGCTACCGTGACCTCGGCATCGCGCATGATTTTTGCCTTTGCACGCGACGGTGGCCTGCCTGCCTCGGGCGCGCTGAAAACCGTACATGCCACTTTGAAGTCGCCGGTAGCCGCGATCTGGACGGCATCCATCATCGCCATCCTGTTCACGCTGTACACCCCGGCCTACACCACCATCGTGTCGGTGACGGTGATCTTCATTTTCATCTCCTACGGCCTGCCCATCGTGCTGGGTGGCTTGGCCTATGGCGGTAGCTGGAACAAGATGGGTCCGTGGGACATGGGCCCGGTATTTCGCCTGGTGGCGCTGCTGGTTGCATTGGCCGCAGCATTGATCCTGTTCTTGGGTGTACAGCCACCAAACGATGCGGCCCTGCAGATCACGCTGGGCTTTTTGGTGCTGACGGCCGTGGTGTGGTTTGGCTTTGAGCGCCGCCGCTTCAAAGGCCCACCCGCCACCACGATGGGCAAGAAATAAACCGTTGTTGTATCGCCCCAGAACCGCTTGGATTCTGGGGCTTTTTGCCAGGTTTTTTATACAAACTGTGCTCCAATTCGGGGCATGTCTGCTGCACCCCATCCCACCATCGCCCTCCTCCAAAGCAGCTCGCTGACAAGCGTGGTGCAACAGGAAATAGAGCGCGCCATCCTGGTAGGTGAATACGGTCCCGGCACCAAGCTGATCGAAGCCACGCTGGCCCTGAAGCTGGGTGTGTCCCGGGGCCCGGTACGCGAAGCCTTTCGCATGCTGGAAGAAGGCGGCCTGCTGCGCTTCGAGAAGAACCGCGGCGTTTTCGTACGCGACATTCCCACCGATGAAGCCGTAGAGATTTTTGACCTGCGCGCCTCGCTGGACGAGCTGGTGGGGCGCCAGCTGGCCACCCACATCACAACCGTCCAACTGAAAGAAATCAAGGGTCTGGTGACGGAGATGGAGCGCCAGGTCAAGGCCCAGGACGCCTACCACTACCACCTGCTGAACCTGAAGTTCCACGACCGGCTGGTGGAGCTGGCGGGCAATCGCAAGCTGACCGAGATTTACCGTAAGCTGATCAAAGAGCTGTCGCTGTTTCGCCGCCTGAACCTGGCCGACAGCTGGTTGATGCCCATCACCGCCAACGAGCACCGCCCCATCGTCGCCGCGATTGCCTCGGGCGACCCCGACGCCGCCGGGCGCGCCATGTTCGACCACGCGATGGACAGCAAAAACCGCACCATTGCCAACGAGCTCAGCCGCAGCAGCGCAAGCAACCTAAGCGTGGCGAAGACCAGCATTCCCAGCGCCCCCGGCATCGCCAGCACCCGCCGCAAACGCGTGTAAGGCGGCTGCCAGCGCATCCACCACAGGCGCCCAGCCGCCGCCCGCAGGCTGGCGAAACAGACGCATCACACCAGGATACCAAGGCGTGTCGCTACGCTCTGCCAGCCAGCGCCAGTCGATCAGGTAGTCGGGCAGCATCACCCAGCACGGCACAGCCAGCGCACCGGCCAGATGGGCCACGCCGGTGTCGACCGAAATCAACAGGTCCAGCTGCGCCAGGATGGCAGCGGTATCGGCAAAGTCGCGTATCTGCGGCCCCAGGGCGCGCACAGCCATGCCCGGGGGTGGATGCGCGGCCTCGTCTTCCCCCGCACCCTTTTGCAGGCTGATGAACGTCACGCCCGGCACAGCGGCCAGCGGCAACAGGGTGGACAGGCTGGCCAGCGAGCGCTCGGCATCGTTCTCAAAGCTGGTGCTGCCCTTCCACACCAGGCCCACGCGCAGATGGCCCACCGGCACCTGGGCCAGGGCAGGGTGGTGCGCCCACTCGGCCAGCAGGGGCGGCTCGGCGTGCAGATACGGCAGGGGAGCCGGCACGCTGTCCACCCTGGTCTGGCACAGCGATGGCAGGCTCATCAAAGGCGTCCAGCAGTCCCAAGCGGTATCCGGCAGGTCTTCGTCATAGCCCACCAGCACATCCACCCCTGCCAGGCTGGCGAACAGGCGTTTCAGCGGCGGATGGCAGACCAGGGTCACAAGGCCGGCGCCGCGTGTCTTCAGCTCCGCCACATAGCGGCAGAACTGCAGCATGTCGCCATGGCCGGCCTCGTAGCCCACCAGGATGGATTGGCCTGTCAGCGGCTCGCCGCGCCACCGTGGGCAGTGCATCAGGCGGGCCATGGAGGCGTACCAGTCGCGCGACTCGAAATGCGCCCAGCCTTCCTCCCAGCGCCCTTGGCGCAGCAGCAGATAGGCCAGGTTGAATCGGGCCTTGGGGTAGCCGGGTTCCAGCAGCAGGGCTTCGCGGCAGCATTCTTCGGATTCCACCTCCAGCCCCATGCGTGCATAGACCACGCCCAGGTTGCACCAGATATGCGGGTCGTCGCGGCGCAGCCGCAGGGCGATAGCACAGGCGGCTTCGGCCTCGTCCAGCTGATGCATCAGTATCAGCACACCGGCCAGGTTCACATAGCTATCGACCAACGTGGAGTTGTGCGCGATCGACTGGCGGTAGCAGTCGGCGGCCTCGGGCCACGCATGCCGCAACTCCAGCACCAGACCTAGGTTGGCATGCGCCTCGGCCAGCGTAGGGGCCAGCTGCACTGCGGTGCGCAATGCGGCTTCGGCGCCGGCCAGGTCGCCCTGCTGCAGGCGCTGCGTGCCATCAAAAAAAAGCGCCTCGGCGCTTGCGGGTGCGCCCGGCACCGGGTTCAAAACGTCCATGGCTGCGCATGGTACGCCGCTGCCCACGCGATGGCGCAACAGACTGCGAAAAGCCCAGCGACACATTGTTTTTGGCGGACCGGCCCCTTCGCGCTGGCTAGTGTGGCGTTGCGCGCTTGATGGAACACCACACTAGAATCGCGCCCCTATGATCGACCGCTTTGCCCTGAAAAACAGCCTGCACCAGCAGCTGAACAGCTTGCAGGAGGTGTTGCCAGGGCAGGCCGCATGACCCGCCTGGCTGTGATCGACTTTGAAACCACCGGCATCTCGCCCGGCCAGGGCGACCGCGCCACCGAAGTGGCCATCGTGATGCTGGAGCAAGGCAGGGTGGTAGACCGCTACCAGAGCCTGATGAATGCCGGCGTGCGCATCCCGGCGTTCATCACCCAGCTGACCGGCATCAGCAACGCCATGCTGGTCGACGCGCCCAGCGCCGCCCAGGCCATGGCCGAGGCCAGCCGTTTTGTGGGCGATGTGCCCCTGGTCGCCCACAACGCGGCCTTCGACCGCAAGTTTTGGCAGGCCGAGCTGGCGCGTATTGACCAGCCTGCCGAGCAGCCATTTGTCTGCACCTTGCTGCTGGCGCGCCGCCTGTACCCGCAGGCGCCAAACCACAAACTGGGCTCGCTGGTGGACTTCCACCGCCTGCCGCGCACCGGCCAGGCCCACCGCGCCTTGGCCGATGCCGAAATGGCCGCCCACCTGCTGTGCCAGATCCAGCACGACCTGCGCCAGCGCTGGGGCATCGCGCAGCCCCATAGCGCGCTGCTGATGGATTTGCAGCGCTGCACCAAGGCCACGCTCGGCAAACGCCTGGCGCAGCTGGCCAGCGCCCACTGAACCACAGGCGCTCGCGGCAGCAGCCGCACACCAGCTTGCCCGGTCTTATATGAAATATTGGCCCGCAGCGCAGGTGTTACCTGCGCTAGTAGCTACAAAAACCATAGTAATTATTCACAAACTGAGTCGGCAATGCCCCTCGGCGGCCACAGGGTTATTCTGTTTAGACTCACTTTCGATCTAATTTAGATATATCGTAACAACATCTAAATTACATCGAGAACACTATGCGACATTTCGAAGAAGGACTGGAACGCGGTGGCCGTGGTGCCAGTCGCCACGGTGGCGGCGGCCGGATATTTGGCCACGGCGGCCTGCGCCTGGTGCTGCTGCAACTGATTGCCGACAAACCACGCCACGGCTACGAGCTGATCAAGGAAATCGGCGACCGCCTGGGCGGCAGCTACAGCCCCAGCCCGGGCGTGATCTACCCCACCCTGACCCTGTTGGAAGAAATGGGCTACACCACCATGGCCGAGAACGGCGGCGGCCGCAAGCTCTACAGCATCACCGAAGCCGGCCAGACCCACCTGGCCGAAAACCGCACCATGGCCGACGCCATGCTGGCCCGCATGCAAAGTGGTGCCGAGCTGCACTCCAGCCGGCCACCGCAGGTCATGCGCGCCCTGGAAAACTTCAAGATGGCCGTACGCATGCGTCTGGGTGGCCCCCCCTTGACCGAAGAACAAGCCCACGCCTTTGCCCAGGTGCTGGACCAAGCCGCACAAAACCTGGAACGCATCTAAATGGAAACCACCACCCCCAACCGCACCCCTTCCCGTATTCGCCATGAGCTGCGCTTTCGCCTGCTAGACGTGGTCGCCACCCAGCGCCTCAGCCCGCACATGGTGCGCATCACCCTGGGCGGCCCAGACCTGCAGGGCTTCAGCAGCCCGGGCTTTGGCGACCATGTGAAGCTGTTCTTCCCCGACCCGGTCAGCGGCGAGCTGGTACTGCCCAGCGGCCCGCCGGGCGCCGGTGCAGCGCACGACGGCCCTCGCCCCACCATGCGCGACTACACGCCGCGCCGCTTTGACCCCGAAGCCCTGACCCTGGAAATCGACTTTGCCCTGCACGACGCCGGCCCGGCCACCACCTGGGCGATACAGGCGCAGGTTGGCCAGCGCATTGGCGTGGGCGGACCACGCGGCTCCTTCATCCTGCCCACGGACTTTGACGGCCATGTGCTGATCGGCGACGACACCGCTCTACCGGCGATTGCACGCCGCCTGGCCGAGCTGCCCGCCGACGCCCCCACCCTGGTACTGGCCGAGGTGGATGGCCCCGCCGACGAGCTACCCATGGACAGCGCGGCCGATGTCACCATGGTCTGGGTCCACCGCCTGGGCCGTGCCCATGGCCAGTCCAACCTGCTGCTGGACCGGCTGAAGGACCTGGCCTTGCCGGCCGGCGATATCTATGCCTGGGTGGCCTGTGAAACCCATGCCGCCAAGGCCTTGCGCAGCCATCTGGTCGATGCGCGTGGCGTACGCCCGGAATGGATCAAAGCCGCCGGCTACTGGCGCCTGGGCGCGGCCGACAGCCACGAAAACATCGAAGGCTGAAACGGCATACACAAGCCACGCACAGCCTGTGGTGACACAGGCTGTTCCGTGAGAACATACAGTTCCAGCGTGGAGCCTTTGTGTGGCGCAGCGCCTACCTTCCTGTAGAAATGGACCATGGCAGAGACGTCGACCCAAGCGCCCCCTGACACGATGCAGCCACTTCCTCCGCAGGAAGACCTGCAGCGCATGGAGACACCAGCCACCCAATCACAACAGCTGCAACAGCTACAAGCCTCCGAGCAGCAGTACCGCACGCTGTTCGAGAGCAACCCCTTGCCCATGTGGGTGACGGACGCGGCTGGCCACACCATCCTGGAGGTGAACCAGGCCGCCATCGCCCATTACGGCTATAGCCGGGCCGAATTCCTGGCCATGGACCTGCACACGCTGCAAACCGAGGCCTTGCCAGACCAAGAACACATCCGCGCCTTGCCGTGCAACCACCGCAAGAAGGACGGGCAGACCATCGACGTCGAGGTGTCTTGCGACAGCCTGCTGTTCAACGGCCGGCATGCCCGCATGGTGCTGGCCCACGATGTTTCCCAGCACGTGCGGGCAAAAAAGGACTTGGCGCGCCTCGGCCGCGCCCATAGCATGGTCAGCGCCTGCAATGAAGCCCTGATAAGGGCTACTTCGGAATTCATCCTGCTGCATGAAATCTGCCAGATTGCCGTGGACATCGGCGGCTATCGCATGGCCTGGGTGGGATTCGCCCAGGACAATATTGAGAAATCCATCCTGATCGTTGCCCAGGCAGGTGACCTCACTGAATACCTCACCGCCTGGCCCATGTCATGGTCTGCCGATTCGCCCTATGGGCAAGGACCCGCAGGACGTTCCATGCGATCGGGTGAAACCATCGTCGTGCCAGACATCCGCAAGGAAGCCATCTTCAAGAACTGGCTGAAAGAGTCCTGGGTAGACGACCTGCGCTCCATCGCCAGTTTGCCTCTACGTAATAAGGAGCGCACTTTTGGACTGTTCTATCTGTACGCAAACAGTACGGTGAACATCGGCTCCGAAGAAATCCCGCTGCTAAAGCAGCTGGCTGACGACATTGCCTTTGGCATAGACCACCTGCGTGCGCAAGAAAGCAAACGCCGGTCGGACGCTCACATCCATCACCAGGCCGCGCTGCTAGACCAGGCCCAGGATGCCATCTCGGTACGGACGCTAGACAAACGCCTGCTGTATATCAACAAGAGCGCAGAAAAGCTATTTGGCCGCACGGCTAAGGAGTCCGTGGGCAAATACCTGCTGAGCGAGGTCTACAGCGACCCGGCCGCAGCGGAAGCCGCGCACGCCACCGTCATCCAGACCGGTGAATGGCAGGGGGAATTGTCCATCCGGCGGCAAGACAGCAGCACGGTGGACATTGAGGTGCGCTGGACCCTGATCACCGACGTGGACAACCAGCCCCATTCCATACTTTCCATCAGCAACGACATCACCCAGCGCAAGGCCACCGAGCGCGAGATCCAGAAACTGGCTTTTTACGACCCGCTAACCCAGCTGCCCAACCGCCAGCTGCTGATAGACCGGCTGCAGCACGCCCTGGCCACCAGCGCCCGCAACGGGCAGGGTGGCGCGCTGCTGTTCATCGACCTGGACCACTTCAAGACCCTGAACGACACCCTGGGCCACGACAAGGGCGATCTGTTGCTGCAACAGGCCGCCTTGCGCCTGAGCGCCTGCGTGCGGCATATGGACACCGTGGCCCGTCTGGGTGGCGATGAGTTCGTGGTCATGCTCGAAAACCTGGGCGACAACCCGCAAGCCATTGGCGAACAGGCCCGGCGCGTGGGCGAAAAAATCCTGCAAGCCCTGAGCCAACCCTACCAGCTGGACGGACATGAGCACCAAAGCACCTCCAGCATCGGCATCGCCCCTTTCAGCCACGCGCCGAACAGTGTGGGCGAGCTGCTGAAGCAGGCCGACATCGCCATGTACCAGGCCAAGGCCGCCGGGCGCAACACCCTAGGCTTTTTCGACCCCCAACTGCAGGCGGCGGTCAGCGAAAGAGCTTCGTTGGAAGCCGACCTGCGCCTGACCATTGCGCAAGACGCGCTGCGCCTGCATTACCAGACCCAGCACAACGCCCAGGGCGATATGACAGGCGTGGAAGCCCTGGCCCGCTGGCAACACCCGATGCGCGGCATGGTGTCACCCGCCACCTTCATCCCGCTGGCCGAAGATACCGGCCTGATCCTGGAGCTGGGCCGCCAGGTACTGCAACAGGCCTGTGCCCTGCTGGCGACCTGGCAGGACCATAGCGCCACCCGGCACCTGACCATGGCCGTCAACGTCAGCTCGCGCCAATTCAAGCACGCAGGCTTTGTGCAGCAGGTGCTGGACACCCTGGCCCACACCGGCGCCAACCCGGCCCAGCTGAAGCTGGAGCTGACTGAAAGCGTGCTGGCCGAAGACATCGAGCAGATCATTTCCAAAATGGAAGCCCTGCGCGCCCACGGCGTGGGCTTTTCACTGGACGACTTTGGCACCGGCTATTCCTCGCTGTCCTACCTCAAGCGCCTGCCGTTGGACCTGCTGAAGATCGACCAGTCCTTTGTGCGCGACGTCATGACCGACCCGAACGACGCTACCATCGCCCGCACCATCATCGGCCTGGGCCAAAGCCTGGGCTTGAATGTGATTGCCGAGGGTGTGGAAACCGCTGAACAGCGCAACTTCCTGGTAGAGCATGGCTGCCTGGCCTTCCAGGGTTATCTGTTTGGCCGGCCTATGCCTGCAGAGCAGCTGCGGTTTTATAGATAAAACCAGGCCCCAGCGCAGTTATTTCCTGCGCAAGTAGCTATCAAAACCATAGTATTTACGGAGATGCCCCCAGGCCTGACCTTGTCTTGATTCTTCTTCTATATCTTTAATTTAAAGAATAGTAGTAGTAATAAGCCCCGGGCTGGTCTGTGGATAAGCCCATTTTCTTCTTGCCAACCAGGCACTTAGCCCGTGTGGACGGCTGTGTGTGACCCTGCTTTGGGTTTGCTTCGCCAACAGGGATAAGTCAGGGCGCAGCAGCCAGCCTGTGGATAAGCTTGGTCTTATGCCAAAACTATCCACATACTTATGCGGCGCCGCACCATACCCCACATTCACACGGATGCAGGACGGGCTGGAACGGCTTAACCCTTGTGCGGGTGGCCTTCGGAGCCGTGATCGCCGGGGCCGAAGTGCGGCATGGCGTTGGCGTCAAACACTTTTTGTTGCTCGGGCGTCAGCGCGGCGTAGAAGGCCTTGGTGGCGTCCGCGCGCTTGTCCATCGCGGCATCACGCTCTGCACGCATGGCGCGCATCTTGTCGATGCGTTCGGGCGTGGTCAGCTTGGCGAATTCAGCACGGTCTGGCCGGGGGCCCGTACGAGCCACGGGCTGCATGCTGGCGGTAAACGTGGTCCAGGCGGATTCCTGGGTAGCGGTCAATTGCAGCTTGGCTTTCAGTGCGGCCATGTGCTTGAGCATGCGCTCGTGCATCTTGGCGGGGTCATGCTGGGCCATGCCGGAGCCCGGGGAGGGCGGTGGGGGCGCATCGGCGGCAAAGGCGGCGTGGCCCGCCGTGGCGAGCATGCCTGCCAGAACCAGACTCTTGAACGCGGTGTGTACGGAAGCCATATGAAACTCCTTGGTGGATCATGGAAAACCAGGGCCTACAGTCGGATGTGGCTGTAGGTTGAATGCAAGTGTGGTATCCGCTTGTATACCCCCCATGACCCGCGAATATGGCTTTGTAAAGCTGGAGGTGCTAAGCCAGCAGCGACAATATCCACCCAAAGGGCCGCTGCCCGTCAATTTCCTTTGTTAGAACGTGTCCGCATGCCTTGCGGGCCTATGCAGAAAGAATTCCCGTGTTCAAAAACGTATTGGTGTACCGCATTGGGGCCGGCTGGGTCCCTGATCTGTTGAAAATAGAAGCCGAGTTAGACAAAGACCGTTTCGTCGAATGTGGCGCCAGCCAGGAAATGTCCATGGGCTGGGTCGAGCCCCGCGGCACGGCCCACGGCCCGCTGGTCGAATCCATCGGCGGCCAGCTGATCTTCAAGATCATGTTCGAGAGCAAGTCCGTGCCCGCCTCGGTCATCAAACGCAAGTCCGAAGAACGCCTGGCGCAGATCGAGGCCACCACCGGCCGTAAGCCTGGCAAAAAGGAACGCAAGGAAATCGGTGAAGACGTCAAGCTGTCGCTGCTGCCCATGGCCTTCAGCAAGCGCGGCGCCACCACCGTCTGGATCGACCCGGCCGCACTGGTGCTGGTGGTGGATGCCAGCAGCCAGGGCCGGGCCGACGAAATCATCACCGCCCTGGTCAAGGCCATCGACGGCTTTGCCGTACAGCAGATCAACACCGCGATTTCGCCCGCTACCGCCATGGCAAACTGGCTGACCACCCAGGAGCCGCCTGCTGGCTTCACGGTAGACCGCGAGTGCGAACTAAAGGCCGCTGACGAATCCAAGGCCGTCGTCAAATACGCCCGCCATGCGCTGGACATCGATGAAGTGCGCCAGCACGTAGCCGACGGCAAGCTGCCCACCAAGCTGGCCATGACCTGGGAAGGCCGCGTGTCCTTCATGTTGACCGAAGGCATGCAGATTAAGAAAGTCACCTTCCTGGACGGCGTATTCGACGGCACTTCGCAGGAAAAAGAAGACAACTTCGACGCCGACGCCGCCATCTCCACCGGCGAAATGCGCCAGCTCATCCCCGACCTGCTGCTAGCCCTGGGCGGCGAGATGGCCCTGGGGTCCCTGGGCACCACGCCAGATGCGCCAGCACCTTTGCATCCGGTGAATCTGGCGGAATCGCCGTTTTAAGGGAATCGGGCCCTGGCGTAGGTGTTATCTGCGCTGGGTGCTATTGAAAACGCAGCAAGAAACATCAAGGTGATGTTTCTTGCTGCTCAGACTGCTTGTGTACATCGCGGAACATCAGCATGTCTGTAATGCGCAGCGACTTCTCTTCGTCAAACCCAAGGTCTTGGGCACGCGATGTCGGATTCACTCAGGTACCCAAAAGCATTCCCATAAGGGAAGACCATAGTCCTGTGCGTGGTGGTCACACGAAATACCTATTGCCTCCGAAAAATAATATTAAGACTAGATACAGGTGAAACTCATCCATTGCGTAAAACCTATAAGAACGCGCCTATCCATGCACAGTATAAATACTGTATTTCCTCTCTATTAAATAGCTAATTATATAATTAAAATTTGCGGTAACGGCTTATTTGATTTGCAGGTAAGTTTCGTTTGCACAAATGTCTTGGTATGCCTAATCGATCTCTACCTTGAAGGTTTCTGGTAAACCAAGTTTGTTTAGTTCTCGAAACGGCAATAATTGAATGTGAACGGTTTTATTAGCTTGCCAGGGACGAATGGATTCAATAACCCCAGTGCCAGTTGTTCTATTGTTTTTTTGAATTATGGTGATAGTGAAATTGTCGGCGCCATTTCCATAATTTGAACTCAACAATTTTTCATCCGCTTGAATTGTGAATTTTTTTTGATATGGACCTCGATAAATAAATTCATATCCAGCAGCATCTGAGCTTATTAAAACCAAAGAGTTATTATCTTCAGATAAACCTGCTCCAAAATCCAGTTGGAAGTGAACTGGCGAAGTTTTACTTCCAGATTCTGGAGTATATATTGGTTTGGCTAATATTTTCCCCATGTACTCGTCAAACTCAACCGATGAGCGGATTTTCTGGTTAAGTGCTTGCATTTTATACCTCGCAAATTCATTAAAACCAATATAAGAAATCGCCGAGATAAATGCGGTGATTACCAAGAACCAAGCAGCAAATCGTAAATATCGATTGCCCTTGGGTTGTATGAAATTGTTCATTTCTTTTTTGCCGTAAATACGCGCATTTCCGCAGGCAAACCGGTTGGTGAATCACCCGCCACAGGTAGCGATAAACCACCACGTTTGCGCCACAGTGCATAGTCCACGGTACCCTCACGTTTAGCACTGCTTACAGGGTTCCAGCTAGAGGCCAAACCAGGATGTGGCAGAGCCTCGTGTTCGGGTGGAATGTCGATAACAGAGCCCTCTTTGGTAGCACGCGCAGTTTTAAGCGTGCTGCTGATGGTGGCTGATTCCGATTTGACACGGATCACGTCACCATAATGGCTGCGCCGTAGAAAAGCATGTACCTCAATATCGAAATGATCAGCCATTTTTTGAGCAAAACTGTTTTCAGGATGTGCATCCGCCTCGGATTTAAAACCCAAAGTCAAATCTTCTACTGACACTCCAGTTCTGCACGCATATGAATATATGCGACCAGTAGACATAAATGCATCCTTGCGCACACTAGTGAAATTTTTAATTTCAAAATTAATGTCATCTTCACCATCATAATCCAGCGCAATCCTTCCAACCACGCCGTGCGAAAAGAACGCCACGTCTTGCAGCTTAACGTTATCCCTATCTTTATTAAGCAAATCAATAATATCCGTAGAGCTTGATATTTTTACTATCTCAAATCCATACTGATCACGTAAATTATCTATGCTTAATTTTTCAGAACGGGTATAGCCATTATCCACATACCCGATAGTAGTTTTTTTTGCAGGATGCAAATCTTTTATTTTCGCGTAGGCAGCAGCAACAAACATCATTTTTAGCCAGAAACTGTCGTAGTGCATTTCTGAGCCAACAAAGATTATGTTCTCTGTTTGAGGAACTTTGATTTGAATCTTCTTACGGTTTTTGTTGTCTGTGGGCGACATCACCGATGACCCCACTTTTTTAAATTTAGGTGCCATGGTTTACGCTTTTGCCACTTCAATAGTGAGATTTTCCAAATCTGCAGAGGCAAGTAAATGGGTTCGTCCTAATACATCGGTAGTGCCCTCTTCGTAGCTGCCATCTGGGCGCTGAATACGATAGCGGTAATTGGCCAATGGTGCGCCCGTGTCCCTGTCTTCCAAAATAAACGCCTCATCAAACAACTTCACCCGCGTATCCGGCAACTTAGCCATCTCCGCCGCATCATTCCCCGGTCCCTCAAACGGATGCGCCCCGCCCTTGACGGTGAACGTGCCCGGGCAGGTGAAGGTGATGTTGCCGCCATCCAGCACCACCGACGATTGCCCGGCCTGCAAGGTGACCTTGTCTTTGGCCAGGATCTGGATGTCGCCGTTGACGCTGACCACCGTGACGGCCTGGTCGGCCAGGATCTCCAAGGCATCGGTATGGGCTTGCAGGGATAGCGCTCCGTTGCCGGCGTAGGCCTGGATACCGCCTGCGTGGCTGAACAGGCTGGTGGCCTCGCCAGAGACGCTGGACAGCGTGGCACCGGCGGCCCAGTGGGTGTCGCTCTGGGTGGTCCATTGCAGCTGGTTGCCGGCGAATACGGCGGTGCTGGCCGGGCTGGCCCAGTGGGTGCTGGCCGGGGTTTCCAGCAGCACCAGCGGGGTGGCGAACTTTTCTACCGGTGCGCCGGTATCCAGTTCGCGGCTGCCTGTTCCTGTTCCTGTTCCTGTGGCTTTGAAGGCTTGCTGGCCGTTGACGCTGCCGGGGTGTTTGCCGCTTTGCTGTGGGTCGATGGCTGTGACGAAGTCGCTGTGGGCCTGGATGACTTGGCTGCTATTGCCTGCGGTCTGGTGGGTGGCCGCATCGGCCAGGGCCTGGGTGAGCTGCTGGGCGCTTTTGAGCTGGGCCAGGCTCTCCGTGGCGTCCATCTGGGTGGATGCCACGCTGGTGCCTTGCTGGGGGCGGGCATGGGTGCTGAGCAGCACGCCTTCACCGCCGCGCACAACGCCCCAGGCGTCGGTGCGCAGCTCGAAGCCGCTGCCCCGGTAGCTGCCACGCTGCGCACTGTTGGGGGCCTGGCTGACCAGGTAACCCAGGTTGAGCTGGCTGGCGGCTGTGCTGCTGCCTAAGCGCATGCGCAGCTGGCCGGTGCTGTCGTCTACCACCCATTGGTTGTAGCCCTGGCCATCCAGGCCCTGGCTGTGCATGCCGCTGATGACGCCGGCATGGTTGATGCCAGAGTCCATGCCAGCGCTGAACGGGGGTAGGTCCGAGCCGTTGTACAACTGGCCCAGCACCACCGGGCGGTCCATATCGCCGTCCGCGAAGTTGACCAGCACTTCGGTGCCGATGCGCGGCGTGAACTGGCTGCCCCAGTTGGGGCCGGCCAGGGCTTCGGCTACGCGCACCCAGGTGCCGCTGCTGTCGTCGCCAGGGGCATTGCCTTCTGTGTCAATGCTGTTGCCGGTGTCGAACAGGCCGCCGGGCAGGGGACGGGTGCCGCGCTGCCAGGGGAATTGGACCTTCACACGGTGGTCGCGGTCGGTGGTCACCGCGGTATCTGGCAAACCCACAACAATGGCGGTTTGTGGGCCTAGTGCCGTGGCGCGCATGGGCCGGGCGGCTGCCAGGGGGACGATGGGTACCGTGGTCTGCACGCAGCTGAAGTGGTTGCTGTACGTTCCGCTTTCTGTACCAGCAGGCATGTTTGCCAGCAGACCGAAAGATCGCAGCGATGGGCCTCCCGCATTGCCAATGCCGATATCCAGGTTGTTCACCGCGGCATGGGTGACGCGCAAGACCTTGAAGGCGTTGCTGCTGCCGTCTTCGGCATAACCGTCGTGCTGGGTGAGCTGGAAGCTGAACCCTGGCTGCAGCTGGCGTACCGCGCCTTCACCGTGGAAGCTGACACTGTCCAGCGCCAGGGCCTGCTGCATCCAGCGGGCTTGGCGGCTGGCGTGGTCGACGTCCTGCAGCTGCCGCTCACCGCTGCCGTCAAAAACTTCCAACGTTGGCACAGCCTCGGCAGCAGACGGATGGCTAGCGCTGGCAGTCGCTGTGGAGGAGTGCGCCAGCAGTTGCTGCGGGTGCCAACTGGCGCGCACCACGGCGTTGGGGCGCACGGCCTGGCTGGCACGGAATGCGGTGATGGCGTCCTGCTCTTCAGTGGCGTCCATGCGGTGGAAGCGGATGCGCTCAAAACCGCCGGGCAGAGGCGGGGCCTCGGCGGCAGCGTCCACCACCACCAGCTGGTGGCGGGCGCGCAGGCTGCTGTCGGCGTTGCCCTCACCGTCGCCGGCAGCATCTTCCTGGCTGTGGGTGAAGTACCAGCTCAGGCCTTCGGACGCCAGCAGGCGGGTGAAGAAGTCCAGGTCGGTTTCACGGTACTGGGTGCAGATCGCGCGCGGCAACAGCGTTTGCGTGGCTTGCCATTGCAGGCTGGCCTGCGGATAGTCGGCCAGCAGCTCGGCGACGATTTGCTGGGCGGTCTGGTCCTGGAAGATGTAGCTGTCACGGCGCAGGCGCAGGAACGCGAGAAAGGGCTCCAGCCGCAGCCGGTAGCGGGCCAGGCCGCCGTCGGTGCCCAGCCAGGCAGCATCGGTGCAGTAGCCGTGCCAGGCACGCTGGCTGCCGTCGGCCTGCAGCAGGCGCAACGTGAGTTCTTCGCCAAGAAGGGATTCCAGTGGCAGGTCGGTGGACAGCGACAGGGCATCCACATCGAAGCAGAACAACCCGTTGACCGCCTCTGTGCCGGTGAAGCGCTCTACCGACAAGGCGGCATGGAGTCCACTGGCTTCGGAGGCCTGGATGGTGATGAGGCGGGCGTGCTGGCTGAGGCCATTGCCGAAGACGGCGGTAAGGTCTGAAAGGCTGGTCATGCGGTTCCCGTGGAAAGGGGCTGAGATGGCGCCGGACCCTTGGGGCCGCACCAGGCAGGCGAGCCAAAATTATGGGCGAGGTTGGGTGGTACTTTTTTGTGACGTATGACCCAACTAACAAACTGAAACAGATTTACTCATTGGAAATGAAAAGAGCTGCTAGCGCAATTCGGATGTGCGCTAGCAGCTCTTATTTTCATAGCGTTTACTATGCCGCTGAACCGGGTTTAGCCTTGCCCGTGTCAGGAAATACGGATCATCACCATGGTCTGATTCAGCAATTGGTAGGCGATTTCACCAAAGGTTACCGGCCCCTGCACACCACCGATTGCCTTGCCTTCCAGCTCTCCATACAAGAAGTTCAGGATGCAATTGCAGCCCATCACCACACCCTGGGCATCCACCTTGGCCAAGCGTGCACGGAAGGCGTTTGCATAGTCTGGCACCGGCTTGGCAAAGTGGTAGTCCACACCTGGAAACACCGGCGCATACAGATTTACCACGCCTTTGACATCATCAATGTTTTGTACAGAAACGTTGATGTGTGCGCCCGCAAAGTCGCCAACCAGGGGCAACTTGCCGCCATCCAGGCCGTTGCTGCGCAGGTACTGCGCGAAATCGACTTTCTTGCCGTTCACCAGGCATTCGCCTACCTGGAAAGAGGTGTCCGAGAAGTGCAGTACATCGCCACCATCGGGTTCAAACAGGTTGACGATTTCCACCGATGCAAGCTTGTCTGCAGGCAAACTGACATACGCCACGACGGCCCGGTCTTCGTGTTTGCTGGCGGTGCGGCCGTCGTAGACCTTGGGGCTTACGCGGCCCAGGTCCGAAAGATGCACACCCGAGATCCAGCCCACCGTAGGCTTCAGGAAAGCATCTGGATTGCTGGAGGCTTCGGCAGCAAAGCGCTGATGGGATTGGCTCCCGGCCGGAATGATGGTCAGGGAAAAGCCATTCTCCGGCGCATGTCCCACAATACCCGCGAGTTCCGCAGGCCCATAACTGGCAATGCTGATGTGACCCAGCTTGGATAGATCGGTCACAAATACCTTGCCTTCGGTCACCACGGTACCGCCTCCGGCCACCATGAAATATGGGATGGTGCCGCCAATCCAGTTGCCTGCGGGCAATTGATCCAAAGCGGATTCGGGACCAGCCAGGCTCAATGCAGCACCTTTACGGATGAGTTCAGCCGCCGCGGCTACGGAAATGAGTTCGTTCATGGAGGACTCCAATTAAAAAGAGGCAAGTTGAGATACTTCGGCTGGGAGTGCTCTTTCCCATTTGGCGAAGTAAGCATGCAGTTCACTGGCTTTGACAGCAAGTGAATCCGTGCTGCGCTCGATGCGTTTCGTCATCAACTGAGTTCCCAGATGTTGGGTTTTCAGGCGGGCGATGCCGCCGCTGGCAAGACGTTGCCAGCATGGATGGTTGGAGGCGGGAACAGTCATGGGTGTATCTCCTGTTTGATAACTGCTAAATGCGGTCAGCACTGAATCAGAGGCAATTGCGGGTAATTCCGTCCGATAACTTGACCGCTGCTGCAATGGTGGACGTTGCAGGCAGTACTCAACTTGATACAAATCAAACAAACACGAGTGTAAATTAATCGTTTTTATCGTTAATATGAAAAATTAACGAAATTTTCCTTATCCATCACGATGTGTTTATCATTTTTTGATGATGACGCATCAATTTCCATGAATTCATCAAATTTGAAGACGCCATACTTTGTGCGCTAGGCGCTATCCGCCGCCTGCATGTGCAAGGCGCAAAGATGCGCGCTGGGCCGAGGTTGGGCTCAGGCGATCTGCAGGTGACCTTCAGGCATCCCCGGCCAAAGCCATCAGCTCCGGCGACAGACCCATCCACAAACCTGGCAGGGCCGAGCGCGTAACTGCGCTGGCCGGGGCCAGCAAGGCCTGGCGTGCGCCGGCCAACACGCTGTCTATCACTGGCACACCCACCGCAGTCTGTACCTGGGCCGCCATGCCGGCCAGACCGGCGCCGCCAAGGATGACGGCCTGCACGTCGGTGGCTTGGGCAACCTCGCTGCAGGCTTTTGCCAGCAGGGCACAGGCAGCTTCTGGGTCGGCTGCCAGCTCGGCACCGGTAGCTTCCACGGTATGGATGTGGACCAGGCTGTCGCCATAGCCCAGGCTGTAGGCCAAACGCTGCAACATGGGTTTCCAGGCGGCTCCGCCAGTGACTACGGCAAAGCGGCCATGCTGCGCGGCTTCCATGAAAGCCGCCTCGGCCAGACCGATGACGGGTGCGGCGCTGCACTCGCGCAAGGCCAGCAGGCCGGGGTCGCCAAAACAGCCTATCAACACGGCATCTGGCACCGGCCCGCCTTGGGCCAGCCAGTTGGCCCAGGCATCCAGGGTGGCATGGCCTGCCACGGCATAACTGGCTTCCGACGATATGTAGCGCGCGCCAAAACGGGCGGTAACGGTATGCACGGCCACATCGGGTGCGCTGGCGGCCAGCACATGGGTACGCAGCAACCCGGTCACGCTGTCGCTGGTGTTGGGGTTGATAACTAAGAGATGGCGCATAACGGAGAGATTCGAAAACCAGAGAGAAAAACACCACCCCTGTACTTATGGACGTAAGCAACCATGCACGGCATACCGCAGAACCGGCTCTGCCGGGCTGCTGGTATGGCCCCGAGGGTTGGCGGAAAGTGCATTAGCACTGGAGCCTGGGGGTGTTCATAGCTCAGGCGGCGTGGCCAAAAAGCTCGACCAGATCGGGAGGGGCTACCGAGACGGGTTCGAACTGCAGCTGGTCTTCCAGGTGGCTCAGGTGTTCGCGCATCAAGCGGGTAGCCTCTTTCACGTCGCGCAGGCGGATGGCGTCCAGCACGGCGCGGTGCTCCAGGCAGCCGCAGGCACCAGCCCGCGCACTGCTGGGCGAGAGTGCCACCGGGCCCCAGGTCATCAGGATCAGCGAGGTGCGCGATACCAGCTCGCGCAGGATGCGGCCCAGGGTTTGCTGGCCCGCGCGCTCGGCAATCAACAAATGAAAGTCGCCCGACATGCGGATGGCGTGGCGCAGGTCGCCGCTTTCACGCGCGGCCTCTTCTTCAGAAATGAAGCGTGCCAGCTCGGCGATGTCTGCGTCCGTGGCGTTTTGCATGAAGCGCTCCAGCAGCGGCGGCTCCACCAGGCGGCGGGCTTCAAATACTTCGCGGGCTTCCTGCTCGGTGGGCTGGGCCACGCAGGCGCCGCGGTTGGGCGTGATGGTGACGATCTGTTCATTCGCCAGACGCACCAGTACCGGACGTATGCGTGTGCGCGACACGCCAAAGGCTGCGCCCAGCTTGTCTTCCACCAGCTTGGTGCCAGGCTGCAGCCGGTGGTCCAGGATGGCGGAGACGATGCGCTCGTAAATATCGTTGTCGCTGAGCGCAGGGGCGGGGGATGGGGTCACTGTCAACGGCCTTTGTGTTGGCGTCCTGGCCATCGAGCCAGGCATGCACTATGGGTTTATTTTTTACCGGGTTTCAACAACCATACCAGCATCAGCGTGAGGCCCATCACGATGAACGAGACCACCGTGGTCACCGTGCCGATGGCGTAGATAGAGGGCGTGGTGACAGTGGTGGTCAGGCCCTGCAACTCCAGCGGCAGGGTGTTGACATCGCCAATCGCCTGCGAGGTGCGGGCAATTTCATCCCACGAAAGGGTGAAGCCGAACATGGCGATACCAACCACCGACGGCGCAATCAGCGGCAGCACCACATGCTTGAAGGTCTGCCAGGGTGTGGCGCCCAGGTCGCGGGCGGCTTCTTCATAGGACGGGTTGAAGCGGTTGAAGATGGCGAACATGATCAGCAGGCCGAAGGGCAGCGTCCAGGTCAGATGCGCGCCCAGGGCCGAGGTGTAAATGCCCAGGGCCGTGCCGTAGCTGTCCAGCGTGTCCTGCCAGCCCAGGGTTTCCAGCACCTTCTTGATGCCGCTGTCGAGCAGGCGGAACTCCAGGCCAATGCCCAGGGACACGATGATGGACGGCATGATCAGGCTGGCCACCACGATGAAGAACAGCACGCTGCCGCCGCTGAGCTTCTTGCGAAACGCCAGGCCAGCCAGCACCGAGAGCACCACGGTGAACGCCATCACCGTCAGCCCCAGACCTAGCGAACGCGTCAACGCGGCGCCGATGTCCACCACGCCCAGCCCTTTGAACAGCTCACGAAACCAGTGCAGCGACACGCCCCGCATCGGGAATGTCAGCCCACCATCGGGGCCCTGGAAGCTGAGCACCACGATGACCAGCATGGGGCCGTACAGGAACAGCACATAGGCTACAAAAATCAGCGCCAGCACCCAGAAGGCGGCGGGCTTTTTGTTCAGGTTCATCTCACAGCTCCTTGCGAATGTCGACCATGCGGGTCAGCGCCCAGATGATCATCAAGACCAGGGCCAGCAGAATCATGGCGTTGGCCGCGGCTAGTGGGAACTGCAGGTACGAGGTCTGCACCTGGATGATCTTGCCCACCGAGGCAATTTGCTGGCCCCCCATCACGCCGATGGTGACGAAGTCGCCCATCACGATGGTGATGACGAAGATGGAGCCGATGATGATGCCGGAGCGGCACAGCGGCACGATCACATTCCACAGCGTTTGCCAGCCCGAGGCACCGCTGTCGTTGGCGGCCTCGATCAGGCTGCGGTCGATACGCATCATGCTGTTGAAGATCGGCACGATCATGAAGGTGGTGAACAGGTGCACAAAAGCCAGCACCACCGAGAAGCTGGAGAACAGCAGCCACTCCACCGGCTTATCGACCATGCCCGTGGTCAGCAGCACTTCATTCACCAGCCCGTTGCGCCCCAGCAGCGGCACCCAGGCGATCATGCGGATCACATTCGAGGTCCAGAACGGAATCGTGCACAGCACGAACAGCACCACCTGCACGCCACTGGACTTGATGTGGAAGGCCAGAAAATACGACACTGTGAAGCCGATCACCAGCGTGATCAGCCAGACCAGCAAGCAAAATTTGAAGGTGGACAGATAGGTCTTGAAGGTGACGCACATATCGCCGGGCGACAAGCAGCCTTCAAACACCGCCAGGTAGTTTTTGAACGTGATGTCCGGCAGCAGCTCGTACTGGTTGTAGTCCCAGAAGCTGACCATCAACACCAGCGCCAGCGGTACCAGAAAGAACAGAAAAAACACCGTGGTCAAAGGCAAAGCCTGCCACCAGGCCGCGATGCTGCGGCCCGGCGCAGCCGTAGGCGAAGGAAGTGGTGCGCTAGGTGTGCTCATCGGTGTGTGTCCACGTTACTATCAAAATCGTAGCTGCTTGCGCAGGTAGTACCTGCGCTACAGGCCGATTCCATTCAAATGCATTCCGCATTCGTTTCACCACCAACGGAGTGTGGGAGGTGAAACGAATGCCCCCAAGGCAAGCTCAGCGAAGCCCCTTCCAGAACAACCGCGGAACTGGCTTTGCCAGGCCGCTGGTTGTGCCCCCTGCAAGGGGGGAGGAGGCCACACGAAGTGGGCAAGCCTGGGGGTGAGCTTATGCAGCTACAAACTCATTCCACTTCTGAACCATGTAAGCGTTCTCGTCCATCACGGCGTTCCAGCAGGCGATGCCGCCCATGCGGTCTTCGTAGCTGCCGCCGTCGCGGGTTTCGCCCTTCTTGGCCAGCAGATCGCCGTGCGGGCTCTTGATGTCTTGCGAAGCAGGCTTGCCTTCCATCCAGTAAGCCCATTCGTAGGCTTCCATCTTGGCTTTGGCAGTGTCCAGCACGGCGCTGTAATAGCCTTGGCGGTTCAGGTAGGCACCGGCCCAGCCGTCGAGGAACCAGTTGATGAACTCGTAGGCGCCATCCAGCTTCTTGCCAGACAGGGTGGCGGGCAAACCAAAGCCGGAAGCCCAGGCACGATACCCTTCCTTTAGCGGCTGGAAGTTGCAGGCAATGCCCTTGGTGCGCACGGCGGTGACGGCAGGCGACCACATCGACTGGATCACCACTTCGCCGGAAGCCATCAGGTTGACGGACTCGTTGAAGTCCTTCCACAGGCTGCGGAACTGGCCTTGCTTCTTGGCTTCGATCAGGGTCTTGATCGTCAGATCAATTTCCTTCTTCGTCATGTTGCCCTTGTCGGGGTACTTGTAAATGCCCATGGCTTCGACCACCATGGCCGCATCCATGATGCCGATGGAGGGGATGTTCAGGATCGCGGCCTTGCCCTTGAATTCAGGGTTCAGCAACTCGGCCCAGGAGGAGATGGGGCGCTTGATCAGGTCAGGGCGGATGCCCAGCGTGTCGGCGTTGTACACGGTGGGGATCAGGCTCATGTACTGGGTGGGCGTGGCGGAGAACTTCTTGCTCTTTTCGCCTTCCAGGTAGATCACCTTCTTGGGCGCGGTGCCTTGGTCGCCGACCTTCTTGCCGCCGACTTCACCCTTGGTGAACAGCGTGGTGATCTTGTCGGCATTCTTGATACGCTTGGTGTCGATGCCCTTCAGGTTGCCGGTCGGCACGATGTTCTTCAGAGAGAAGTATTCGGAGTCGATCAGGTCAAAGCTGTTGGGTGCGGTAACGGCGCGCTTGGTCACGTCGTCGGTGGTCACGGCCACGTACTGGATCTTGATACCGGTGTCTTTTTCGAACTTGTCGGCGATTTCCTTGTCCTGGTTCACCGCAGTGCCCAGGTAGCGCAGAACAATCGGGTCTGCCGCATGCACGGCCGGGAAAATGCCTGTGGCCAAAATACCTGCGGTGCCCTTGAGCAGGGAACGGCGCTGCATGGTGGCTGCGAGAGCGTTGGTGGGTTTGGGTAGTACGTCAGACATGGTGAAAACTCCTGGGGGTTGCAGTAGAAAACGACTTACGCCGTGGCGGGAACGGAAACGGGGGCAGATGCTTGGCTCAAGGAATGGGCGGCCTCCGGGGCCCATGCCAGCTGGACTTTTTCAGCGACGCTGTAGGGCCGGGCCGCGAATTGCGCCTCGGACACCATCACGGAAAATTCGGCGGTGCTGTTGGCGGTTTGCGCCACACCGGGTTTTTGCAGGCCCAACAGCACATAAGTGCCCTGGTACTCCACATCGCTGACCACGGCGCGCATGTTGTGCGGGCCATCTGGCTGGGCCAATTCGGCGGGAATGATCTGCATGTGGTCGGTACGCACGCCAATCTTGCCGGCGGCTGTGTCCAGCACGTTGTGCCCGCCCATGAAGCGCGCCACGAATTCGCTGGCCGGGCGGTTGTAGACCTCGTGCGGCGACCCCACTTGCTCGATCAAGCCGTGGTTCATCACCACCATGGTGTCGGCCAGGGCCATAGCCTCTTCCTGCGAGTGGGTCACGTGGATGAAGGTCAGGCCGAGTTCTTTTTGCCAGCGACGCAGCTCGGCACGCATCTGGATGCGCAGGAACGGGTCCAGCGCGGACAAAGGTTCGTCCAGCAACAGCACCTTGGGCTGGGTGATCAGCGCACGGGCCAGGGCCACGCGCTGCTGCTGGCCACCCGAGAGTTCACCCGGCTTGCGGTCCGCCAGATGGCCCATGGCCACACGTTCCAATAAGTCCTTGGCTTTGGCATGGCGCTGGGCCTTGTCCACGCCCTTCATCTTCAGGCTGAAAGCCACGTTGTCCAACGCGGACAAATGGGGGAACAGCGCAAAGCTCTGGAACATCATCGCCGTACCCCGATCGGCCGCAGGCAGGTCGGTGATGTTGCGGTTCTCCAGCAGGATATCGCCGCTGCTGACCGACTCGTGTCCCGCCACCATGCGCAGCGTGGTGCTCTTGCCGCAGCCCGACGGGCCCAGCAGGCAGCAGTAGCTACCGCTGGCGATGCGCAGATTGATGCTGTCTACCGCAGGCTTGCCCGATCCATAGCGCTTGGTCAGCGCAATGATTTCGATGGCCGAGGGCGAAGAGGTGGGGGTGGAGGCTTGCATAGGGATGCCCTATGCATAGGCCGTGCCAACTTATGTGCTCAATACAAAGAGCAGATTGTGTACAAAGTGCACCACCTATGTGCACAAAGTGGGGTGCAGCCCGGCTAGCAGCGCTGGCTTGGTGCGCAGGCCGGGCAGGTGGTCACTCCCCCGCAGCGATTTGGCGTAAAGCGCGCTCAAACACCTCGGGCGGCTGGCCGCCCGAGATCAAATGCCGGTCATTGATGATGATGGCGGGCACCGAATGGATGCCGTTGTCGGTATAGAAGCGTTCGCGCTCACGCACCTCGTCGGCATAGGTGCCCGACTCCAGAATTGCTTTAGCCTGCTCAGTATCCAAGCCCACCTGACCTGCCACGCGCACCAGCAAGGCGTGCGAGCTGGGGTCTTCGCCTTCCGTGAAATACGCGTCGAACAAAGCCTGCTTCAGCGCGCGCTGCTTGCCTTCCAGCTCGGCCCAGTGCAGCAGGCGGTGCGCATCGAAGGTGTTGTAGATGCGGTGGCGCTTGTCCATGCGGAAGGTGAAACCCAGCTCGGCACCCCGGGCGCGGATGTTTTCGCGGTTGGCGGCGGCCTGCTCCGGGGTGGAGCCGTATTTGCGGGCCAGGTGTTCGGTGGTGTCTTCACCCTCGGGCGCCATCTGGGGATTCAGCTCGAAGGGCTGGAAATGCAGCTCCGTCTGAATACTGTCGCCCACGCGGTCCAACGCCTGTTCCAGCGACTTCAAACCCACCACGCACCAGGGGCAGGAGACATCAGAAACGAAATCAATCTTCAAAGAGGTAGCCATACAGATCCTGTGTTTAAAAGCCTGTGGATAGTTCTGGCACAACGCAGTAGTTATCCACAGGAGATCATGGGTTTCAAAAGTTGTTCATATTTGCGTGACACCAAAAAGTCAGGGTCACGCACATCCAGGTACACGGCCTAAGCTGTTGATTGCAAAGCCAAAAACTGGCTTACCCACAGACAATGCCAATGCTTACTACTACTACTATGTATTAATAAAAGATTTAGAAGAATAGCCAACACCAAAGTCCGCATGCGATCCGTGGATTTCTGGCCGGGTGCCAGCAGCGGTCAAAAATTTTTTGAAATCGCATTTGCTATTTAATTTATAGCTACTTGCGCAGGTAATACCTGCGCTACAGACCGATTTTGTTGAAAACCATAAAAAAAGCCTCCACAGCGGCCAAAGGCACGCCGTGGAGGCTTTAGACGGGTTGCCGAGCGGTTTAAACCACCAGCATCGGGTAGTCGGTATAGCCCTTGGCGCCGCCGCCGTAAAAAGTCGCCTGGTCAGGCGGGTTCAGGGGCGCGTTTTCACGTAGGCGGCGTACCAGGTCCGGGTTGCTGATGAAAGGCTTGCCAAAGGCCACCAGATCGTCTCCATTGCGCAGGGCTTGCTCGGCAAGGGCCTTGGTGAAGCCGTTGTTCACCATCCAGGCGGCTTTGCCACCGGCCTGGCGGTAGGCGGTCTTCAGGGCAGCGTAATCAAACGGGCGCTCGGGCAGCTCGCGTGGGCCGCCGGTGGCGCCTTCCACTACGTGCACATAGGCCAGGCCCAGCGGCGCCAATGCGCGCACCACGTAGTCGAACAGGGGCTGCGGGTCGGGGTCGTGGATGTCGTTGGCCGGGGTGACGGGCGAAATGCGCAGCGCGGTGCGGCCGCCGCCGATTTCTTCGGCCACGGCGCGCATCACCTCCAGCAGCAAGCGGGCCCGGTTTTCAATGCTGCCGCCATAGTCGTCAGTGCGCTGGTTGGCGCCGCGTTTCAGGAACTGGTCCAGCAGGTAGCCGTTGGCTGCATGTACTTCCACGCCGTCAAAGCCGGCCTGGATGGCATTGCGCGCCGCGTGGCGGTAGTTGTGCACGATGCCGGGCAGCTCCTCGGCGTCCAGCGCACGCGGCACCGAGGTTTCGGCAAACTGGCCCTGGCCGTCCTTGATCAGATAGGTCTTGGTCTTGGCAGCAATGGCCGAAGGCGCCACCGGTGCCTGGCCGTCGGGCTGTAGGTCCACATGCGAGACGCGGCCTACATGCCACATCTGCACCACGATCTTGCCGCCCTGGGCATGCACAGCGTCAGTGACGCGCTTCCAGCCGTCCAGCTGCTCGGTGCCGTACAGGCCGGGCACGTCGGCATAGCCCTGACCTTGCTGGCTGATGGCAGTGGCTTCGGTGATCAGCAGGCCAGCGCTGGCGCGCTGGGCGTAGTACTCGGCCACCAGCGGGGTAGGAATGGCGTTGGGCGAACGGTTGCGCGTCAACGGTGCCATCACGATGCGGTTGGCCAGTTGCAGGCTACCGGCCTGTACCGGGTCGAACAATGAAGTCATGCGGGTTCCCTGTGAAAAAACCGCAGGGTAAACCCAAAGAAGAAGCCTTGCTGGTGACGGTTAACCGGACTTTGCGGTAGGACAAGTGGCCCGCTCTAACTGGTGCAGATAGTGCAGCGCGTGGGCTTGGTTCGCACCGCACATGTCTGCGGCGGGTTGCAATTGGCCGCAGACGGCAGGGCGCTCCGGTTGGCCAAAGATGCGGCACAGGTTGGCGTCGTCGAGTTGCACGCAGCGCACGCCGGCCGGCTTGCTGATGCCGTTGATGACCGGCATGCCCGGGATGGGCGAGCTGATGCTGGGCGCGATGCAACACGCGCCGCAGCCGAGTCTACATTCCATATGCTATTGAATTAAGAGCTGCCTGCGCAGGTGTTACCTGCGCTAGAGGCCAATCAAGCATGGAACTTGCGGGCAGCCCACAGCACCTGGTCGATGACGGTTTGCACGCCGGCGCGGTGCGCGTCTTGCTTCAAGCTGCCGTCTTCGGCAAAGGCTTCAAAGGCGCGGCTGAGAGCGAACTGCTTGGGGCTGACCCAGCACTGCAGGTTCAGCATCAGCGGCGCCAGGTGCGACAGCGAACGTAGGCCACCCAGGCCGCCGGGTGAGGCGCTCAGCAGGCCTACCACCTTACCGCTGAAGGAGCGCATGCCGTCCTTCCACACCGGGTCGGTCTTGACCGGGCTGGAGGCCCAGTCCAGCGTGTTCTTCAGCAGGGCGGGATAGCTGCCGTTGTACTCGGGCGCGCAGATGATCCAGGCCGGGTGCTCGAACATCAGCTGCTTCAGGCGCATCACGTCGGTCGGCGTGCCTTCGGCCTCCAGGTCGGCGTTGTACATGGGGATGTTGAAGTCGGCCAGCTCGATGTGTGTCACCTCGGCCCCGGCGGCGGTGGCCAACAGGGTGGTGGCCGCAGCCAGTTTGCGGTTGTACGACTGTTGGCGGGTGCTGCCCGCGAAGATGAGGGTTTTCATGCCGCAGATTTCACCACAGCCCGGGTTTGCCGGTAGCTTTTGGGTGTTTGCCCATGCTGCGCGCGGAAGGTGTGGATGAAGTAGCTGGGGTTGGCAAAACCGCAGGCCCAGGCGACTTCTTTTACCGCCAGCGCGCTGTCGGTCAGCAGCCGGGCCGCACGGTTGATGCGCATGCGGTTGATATAGGCCACCAGGGCTTCTCCGGTTTGCTGGCGAAACAGGTGCGACAGGTAGTCTGCCGTGCAGCCGCATTGCTGGGCCAGGCCGCGCACGCTCAAATCCTGGTCGCCCAGCTGGTTTTGCACCAGCACGCGCACCTTGGTGACCCAGGTGGATTCGGGCGTGGCCTGTGGGTCCAGCGTGTCCAGCGCGCGCAGTACGCCGGAAGTTGCGGCGGCCACCAGGGCCTGTATTTGTGTGCGCGCCCAGGCGGCATCGTCACCCTGGCCCAGGCGGGCGGCGTCGGCCAGCCAGTCGTGGATGGGCCGGGCCTGCGGGTGCTGGCGCATTTCCAGATGGCGTATGCCGGGTTGGCCAGGGTGGATTTCCTGGGCCAGATGGCAGGTCAGCGCATGGGCTTCGGCGTAGACCACCAGGTTGGCAAAGGCTTGCGGGCCGTCCGCGCCCACCTGTTCGTGGTGCAGCAGCTGCGGAGGCATCAGCAGTGCCTCACCCGGACCCAGGGTCAGCTGGCCGTAGGGAAAGCTGAAGCGGGTCCAGCCACTGGTCTGCAGGAACAGCTCGGGACCGATATGGAAATGCCCTTCGCCGCGCGTGACCTGGGCGCTGTGCGGCAGGTGCACCCGCAGCTGGCCGGCCATGGCGCGCTGTACGAAATCACCCAGGTGCTGGCGCATGGCATGGGCGTCCGGCCCGTTGGCTGGCGCGTCGGGGCTGGCCTGCAGGCAGGAGCTGGCTTCAAGTCGGCGGTCCATGATTTTTGCTATTCATTGCGGTTTTTTGGCAGCAATCGCGCTTGAGGCAAGCCGATCGCAAGCCTACAGTCTAGGCCACTTAGCTGGACAAACCGGCATAAATTCCTAAACCAGGAGCGCACTCGTGAAAACCCGTATTTCTGTTATTGTGTGGAACGAATTTCGCCATGAACGCGAAAACGACGCCGTCCGCGCCATCTATCCCGAGGGTCTGCACACCACCATCGCCCAGGCGCTGCAGCGCAGCCCCGGCACGCTGGCACTGGATGTGACGACGGCCACGCTGGACGAGCCCGAGCATGGCCTGAGCGAAGAGCGCCTAGCGAACTGTGATGTGCTGGTCTGGTGGGGCCACAAGGTGCACAACCTGGTGGAAGACGCCATCGTCGACCGTGTGCAAAAGCGTGTGCTGGAAGGCATGGGCCTGATCGTGTTGCACTCCGGCCATTTCTCCAAGATCTTCCGCCGCATGATGGGTACCAACTGCTCATTGAAATGGCGTGAAGCGCACGAGAAAGAACGCCTGTGGGTGGTCGAGCCATCGCACCCCATCGCTGCCGGCCTGGGCGAATATTTCGAGCTGCCGAATGAAGAGATGTACGGCGAACGCTTTGACATTCCGCAGCCGGACAGCACGGTGTTCATCTCGTGGTTCGAGGGTGGTGAGGTGTTTCGCTCCGGCTGCTGCTGGGAGCGTGGCCATGGCCGTATCTTTTACTTCCGCCCCGGCCACGAGGCCTACCCGACCTACCACGACAAGAACGTGCAGCGTGTGATCGCCAACGCCGTGCAATGGGCCGTGCCGCGCGTGAACATCGTGGACGTGTGCCCGAATGCGGCGCCGCTGGAGCCCATCAGCCACAAGCCCGGTTTCACCAACGTCGGCATCACCCAAACCAAGGCAGATCTCGTATGAGCGCAGTACAAAAATTACGCGTAGGCGTCATCGGCCTGGGTATAGGCCGGCACCACATCAAGGGCTGGCAGGAACACCCCCTGGTCGAGGTGGTGGCGATTGCCGACCCGGACGCGGAGCGGCTGGCGTTGGTGGGCGATGAGTTTGGTATTGCCAAGCGCCACGCCAGTGCGGCGGCCTTGCTGGACAACGCCCAGCTGGACGTAGTCAGCGTCTGTACGCCCAACAAATTCCACAAGGAGCTGACGCTGGCCGCACTGGCCGCCGGCTGCCATGTGCTGTGTGAAAAGCCGATGGCGATGAACGCGCAAGAGGGCCGCGAAATGCTGGACGCTGCGAATACAGCGGGCAAGCGGCTGATGATCAATTTCTCGTACCGCTTCTCGGCTGCTTCACGTGCGCTGAAGACGCAGGTGGATGCTGGCCTGTTTGGCGACTTCTACTTTGGTCGCAGCATCTGGCATCGGCGCCGGGGCATGCCGGGTTTTGGCGGTTGGTTCGGCACCAAGGACCTGGCCGGCGGCGGCCCGCTGATCGACCTGGGCGTGCACCGCCTGGACCTGGCTTTATGGCTGATGGGCTACCCGCAGCCGACCTGGGTGATGGGCAGCACCTATAACCCCATCGCCAGCGAGATCGCCAGCAAGGCCGGCAAGACCTTTGACGTGGAAGACCTGGCCGCGGGCTTCATCCGCTTTGACAACGGCGCCACGCTGGCGCTGGAGGCCTCCTGGGCTGCCAACATCCAGGAGACCGAGCTGATGGAAACCCGGCTGCTGGGCACCAAGGCCGGCCTGCTGCAGAAGAATTTGAATGAAGGCTACACCTTCGACGCCCATGTGTTCACCGAGGTCAACGGCGCGCCGGTGGACATGCACATGTGCCCGCCCACGGCGCTGGCCAAGTCGGCCATGCACGACTACGCCGAGGCCATACTCAGCGGCCAGCCGCATCCAGCGGGGGGCGACCAGGGCCTGGTGGTGATGGAGATATTGGATGCGCTGTACGAGAGCGCGCGCACCGGGGCGCCGGTAAAGATAGGCTAAGCGCCACGGCTGCGGCATGGCGTCGGTTTACCATGCCGCATGAATGATTTGGATACCTTGCAGTCCATGGGACTGAGCTTGCCCAGTCCGGCCTATCTGGTGGGCGTGCTGCTGTTCAGCATTGTTGGCTATATCGCTTTTCGCCATGGCCGCAAGGCCGAGCGCAAGGACCATATTTGCGTGGGCCTGGCCTTGATGCTGTATCCCTATGCCGTGTCACAGACGCTCGCGCTGTGGCTGGTCGGTGCCGTGATGAGTGCCTGGGTGGTGTGGAAGTGGAACTGAACAGTGCCGCTACGCATCCCAGCTGCTAGTACAGTGGGGCCGTTATGCATATCCGTCAAAGTTTTTGTATTTTTCCGTTGGCCGCCGCGCTGCTGGTCCTGGGCGGCTGCGCCAGCCCACCCCGGGCACCGGAAGTCAGCAGCGCCTTCAACCCGGTCGATATTCCTTCACGCCTGTCGGTAGACCAGGCGAACGATGTCACCCTCTATGCGCTGAGCCTGGTGGGCACGCCCTACCGCTATGGCGGCAACACGCCGGCCGGTGGCTTTGACTGCAGCGGCTTGATTGGCTACGTCTACCAAAGCCGCGCCGGCCTGCGTTTGCCGCGCACCGTGGCCCAGCTGCAAGGCGAAGGCCAGGCCGTGCCGCGGGAGCAGCTGCGCACCGGCGACCTGGTGGTGTTTGGCCGGGGCACGCATGCCGGCATTTACGTGGGTGAAGGCCGTTTTGTGCATGCGCCATCGAGTGGTGGCGAAGTGCGGCTGGACCCGCTGGACACCCGTTATTGGGCCGGCCAGAAGGTGGCTTTCCGCCGGCTGTAGGCGCGGATTGGCTATCTGCGCAGATAAGGACTAGACTGGTTCACTGGGCCACGGTTTTTACGCTGCCCGGCTGCACCATGAATATCAACGACTTCGTCAAGGCCAACGCGGTAGCCCTCTACCTGGGGACGAACGCGAGCCAGCAGACGGGAAACGCTGGCAAGACCGGACTGGCTGCACAGCCCGGCTTCCAAAAGGCTGAAAAGCGCATACAGGCGCAGGTGGACGTGGCCACGGCCCAGCTGTCCTCGTTTGGCAAGCTCAAGTCTGCGCTGTCGGATGTGCAGACCGTGGGCCAAGCCCTGGCTGCGGTGTCGGGCAGCAGCAGTAGCAAGCCGGCCGCGCAGAAAGCCGCACTCGGCCAGTTCGTGACGGCCTACAACGCCGCCATCGACAGCGCCAAGGCCGCAGCCTCCGTCACCGGTGATGGTGCGGCCACGCAAAGCGCGCTGCGCACCATCAAGGACCTGCTGCATGCGGTGAATGCCAAGAACGGCAGCCAGAGCGTGTTGGGCCAACTCGGTTTGGACCTGGGTGCGAATGGCAAGCTGGTGTTGGATGCAAACGCCTTTGAAGCCGCGCAAAAAGCCGACCCGACCGCCGTGGCCCAAGGCCTGGGGGCGCTGGGCCAGCAGGTGTCGGCTGCCAGCACGCAGGAGCTGGCGATGGACGGCCATCTGGGCCTGTATTTGTCCTCCCTGGCCCAGCGCGCCAGCATTCTGAAAAGCCAGCAAGGCATGCTGGCGTCCTTGGGGCTGTACAGCAGCACCAACCAGGGCAGCAGCACGGGCGGTGCCTATGATTTCGGCCTGGCGGCCTACCGTAAGAGCCTGCAGTCGGGTGCCTGAATAACCCTGTGCTGCGCGCGGTGCAGCTTAGGCCTACCATGCCCGCTTTCCCTTTCACGGAGAGCCCCATGAGCATCGCCAAAGCCTACGCCGCCACATCCCCCACTGCCGCACTGGCGCCTCTTGATATCGAACGCCGCGACCCTGGTGAGCAGGACGTGGCGTTGGACGTGCTGTACTGCGGCGTCTGCCATTCCGATCTGCACACCGTGCGCAATGAATGGCAGAACGCCATCTACCCTTCCGTGCCCGGCCACGAGATCGTGGGCCGCGTTACCGCCGTAGGCAACTTGGTGTCCAAATACAAGGTAGGCGACATCGTCGGCGTGGGTTGCATGGTGGACAGCTGCCAGCATTGCAGCGCCTGTGCCGAAGACCTGGAGCAGTACTGCGACAACGGCTTTACCGGTACCTACAACGGCCCGTTGTTCCCCAACGGTACCAACACCTACGGCGGCTACTCCAGCCATATGGTGGTGCGCGAATCCTTCGTGCTGAAGATCAGCCACGCTGAGTCCGATCTGGCCGCCGTGGCGCCACTGCTGTGCGCCGGTATCACCACCTATTCGCCGCTGCGCCAGTGGAAGGTGGGGCCGGGCCAGAAGGTGGGCATCGTCGGCCTGGGCGGGCTAGGCCATATGGGTGTGAAGATCGCCGCTGCCATGGGTGCGCATGTAGTGCTGTTCACCACCTCGGCCAGCAAGCGCGAAGACGCGCTGCGCCTGGGCGCCAAGGAGGTGGTGGTGTCCAAGAACGCCGACGAAATGGCCGCGCACGCCAATAGCTTTGACTTCATTCTGAACACCGTGGCGGCTTCGCACAATCTGGATGATTTCATTGGCCTGCTCAAGCGCGACGGCACCATGACGCTGGTGGGTGCGCCCGAGCACGCCCACCCCTCGCCCAATGTGTTTGGCCTGATCATGCGGCGACGCCGTATTGCCGGTTCGCTGATCGGCGGCATCCGCGAGACGCAGGAGATGCTGGACTTTTGCGCCGAGCACGGCATCACCGCCGACATCGAAACCATCGCCATGGACCAGATCGAAGCCGCCTACGCCCGCATGCTCAAGAGCGATGTGAAGTACCGTTTCGTGATCGACATGGCCACCCTCTAGGTTTATAAGAAACATGCCGCCAGCGCAGAGAATAACTGCGCTGACAGCTATAGTAAATATAGCAATATGAAGGAAGACTTGGATGTCGCAAGCCGATAAAGACCTGCTGCCCGAGCTGCTGCGCCAGGAAGATGCGCTGCAGTTCAGCAGCTTTTCGCATGCCACGGCGCTGGACCTGGGCCTGGCCGTTGTTAGCGCTGCGCAGCGCGTGGGCCAACTGGTGATGGTGGACATACGCTGGGGCGACTTGCAGCTGTTCCAGCACGCCATGGAGGGCACGACGCCCGACAACGCCGACTGGGTGCGGCGCAAGGTGAACGTGGTGCGCCGCTTTGCCCATAGCTCGTTCTACATGGGGGCGCTGTACCGCAGCAAGGGCAAGGATTTTGAAGCCGACTCCGGCCTGGACCCGCGCGAATACGCGGCCCATGGCGGCGCGTTCCCGTTGCGCATACGCGGTGCCGGCATGTTCGGTGTACTCACGGTGTCCGGCCTGCCCCAGGCCGAAGACCACGCGCTGGCCGTGGCCGTGCTGCAAACCATGGTGTGACGGTTTTGAAAGGATGACTGCGATGCGCGCTCTTGCTTTGGCTGTTTTTTCCTCTCTACTCGTGGCCCTTGCGGGCTGTGCCGTGACGCCCGGCATGACGCGGGATGAAGTGCTGTCGGCACGCGGCAAGCCCACGGCCGAGCTGGACCGTGCCGGCGTGCACCGCCTGCAGTACTCCACCCAGCCCATGGGCCAGTCGGTGCTGATGGTGGACATGGACGCCAGTGGCAAGGTGCAGCAGGCGCGTGAGGTGATGAACCTCAATGCGTTTTCGCAAATCGACCTGTCTGGCAGCACCACCCGCGACGACATCCTCTGGGCCTTCGGCCCGCCCGCCCAGATAGACCATGTGATGTCCTGGACCGGCGACATCTGGGCCTACCGCTGGCGCGAGGTGCAGGACATGTGGTTCTGGGTTTACTTCGACCCGCAAGGCGTGGTGCGGCGCACCCAGCAGGGTATGGACTTGACGTTCTTCCGGCTGGTGCGCTGACGGAGGGCGTTCAGCCCGGTTGCTTGGTCACCCGCAGGTAGGGCTTGATGGTCTTGTAGCCGGGGAAGGCCTTTTCGGCGTCTTCGTTGGACACGGCGGTGGTGATGATCACGTCGTCGCCGTTCTTCCAGTTCACCGGCGTGGCCACCTTGTACTTGGCGGTGAGCTGCATGGATTCGAGCACGCGCAGGATTTCGTCGAAATTGCGGCCGGTGGTCATGGGGTAGGTCAGCATCAGCTTGATCTTCTTGTCCGGGCCGATGATGAACACCGAGCGCACCGTGGCGTTGGTGGCGGCGGTGCGGCCATCAGCCGTGCCGGGCTCCTCGGCGGGCAGCATGTTGTAGAGCTTGGCCACGGTCAGGTCGGTGTCGCCGATCATGGGGTAGGTGACCTTGGCGCCCTGGGTTTCCTCGATGTCGGCCACCCATTTGCTGTGGTTTTCCACCGGGTCTACCGACAGGCCGATGATCTTGCAGTTGCGTTTGGTGAACTCGGGCTCGATCTTAGCCATGTAGCCCAGCTCGGTGGTGCACACCGGGGTGAAGTCCTTGGGGTGCGAGAACAGGCAGGCCCAGCCGTCACCGATCCAGCTATGGAAGTCGATAACGCCTTGCGTGGTCTGCGCGGTGAAGTTGGGGGCGGTGTCGTTGATGCGAAGGGACATGAAAAACTCCAGTGGTGGTTGAAATGTCTACAGCGTGGGGGCACCTTGTGGCGACCACGGCCTGCTCCTGGGCAGCAACGGCCCGGCCTGACAGCATAGCCCGTATGCCATGCATTCTTCAAGGGCTGGCGTCCTATGTGCCGCCAGCGCACGCAGTACTTGCGCTAGAAGCTATTAAAACCATAGCAAATAGCCTTACTTCTTCTGCTTGTACACGTACCAGGCGGCAAACACCGTAAACGCCACGATGATGGCCACCACCACCCAGAAGCCGTCCGGGTGCTGGGCCAGCGGGATGCCGCCCACGTTCATGCCCAGCAGGCCGGCGACGATGTTGATGGGCAGGGCCAGCACGGTGACCATGGTCAGGGTGAAGACGCTTTGGTTCGTCTGCTCGCTCACCTGGGCGGCGATTTCTTCCTGCAGCAGCTTGATGCGTTCCTTCAGCTCCGACATGTCGCGGATGGTCAGCGAAAACTCTTCCGTGGCCTGGCGCAGCTCTTCCAGGTCGTGCTCGCTGATCCACGGCGGCGGCAGGCGCAGCAGGCGGAACAATGCGCCCGGCTCGGGCGCCAGCAGCCGCTGCAGCCGTACCAGCACGCGGCGCAGGCGACCCAGGTCGGCACGCCGGTCTTGCAGCCGGCCGACCAGGAACTTGTCTTCGATCACATCCACCTGCACGGTGGCGTCGCGCACGATGCGCACCAGCACATCGCCTTGTTCGTGCAGCAGGGTGTTTAAAAAGGCCACGGAGGAGGCGATCTGCCCGCCGTTCTTCACATTGGCGCGCATGCGGTCGATGGAGCGCAGCGGGTGCGAGCGGGCGCTGATGGCCAGGTGCGGGCCTACGTTCAGCCATAGGCTGGCGATCTCGGCGGGGTCGAAGGCGAACTCGTAGGCCACGTCGTTGATGACGGCGATCAGCGTGTCGTGCGCGTCTTCCAGCCGGGTGGAGCGCGAGCCCTCGTGCAGCGCCTCGAAGAACTCGGGCACCACGTCCAGGTGGTTTTTGATCCAGGCCTCGGCGGCTGCGTCGGCCAGGTTGAAATGCAGCCAGAGGAAATCGCCCGGGGCCTTGGGCTGCTCGTTTTGCAGCCAGGCCACCGCGTCGGGCAGCTGGATGGCGGCGCCGGGGCCGCCGTTTTCAAAAAGGTATCCGCAGACCAGGCCGTTTTTATCGGAACCGTAGGTGCCAGTTTGCATGCAGTCCCGGGCTTAAAAAATATGCGCGAACAGCCAGTACAGCGAGCCGGACAGCAGGATGGAGGCGGGCAGGGTCAGCACCCAGGCCATCAGCAGGTTGCGGATGGTGGACATCTGCAGGCCCGATTTATTCGCCGCCATGGTGCCGGCCACGCCGGACGACAGCACATGGGTGGTGGACACGGGCAGGCCGTACATATCGGCTGCGCCAATCGTCAGCATGGCGACCAGCTCGGCCGACGCGCCCTGGGCGTAGGTGAGGTGGGTCTTGCCGATCTTTTCACCTACGGTGACCACGATGCGCTTCCAGCCCACCATGGTGCCCAGGCCGAGCGCGATGGCCACGGCCACCTTGACCCACAGCGGGATGAACTTGGTGGCGTCGTCGATGCGGCCTTTGAAGGCTTTCAGATTGGTCTTGGCTTCAGCACCCAGGTGCGCATCTTCGGCCTTGTCTAGGAAGCGGATGGCTTCGGACGCCAGGTACATATCGTTGCGCATATTGCCCACGGCGGCGGCGGGCACCTTGGCCAGCGTGCCGTGTTCCTTCACCTGCGTGCCGATGTCGCCCACCACCACGCTCAGCGCGGGCACCACCTCGGGCGTGAGCTCCTTGGTGCGCAGGTAGGTGGTCAATGTTTCACGTGGATCAGCCGGTGCCACCACGCTGCTGGTGGTGCGCAGTGACTGCTGTGTAACCTGGGCCATGGCGGCGAACTGCACCACCTGGTCGGCGGGCATGGCGCGGTTCAGCGCGTAGGCCATGGGCACGGTGCCCACCAGGATCAGCATGATCAGGCCCATGCCTTTTTGGCCGTCGTTGGAGCCGTGGGCAAAGGACACGCCGGTGCAGGTCAGCACCAGCAGGCTGCGGATCCACCACGGTGGTGGCTTGTTGCCTTTGGGTTCGGCGTACAGCTCTTTGTTCTTTACCAGGGCGCGCAGGGCCAGCAGCAGCAGGGCGGCGCAGCCAAAGCCCACCAGGGGCGACAGCAGCAGCGAATAGCCGATCTTGGTGGCCTGGGCCCAGTCCACGCCGCTGGTGCCGTCACGGCCATGCATCAGCGCGTTGGCAATGCCCACGCCCAGGATGGAGCCGATCAGCGTGTGCGAGCTGGATGCCGGCAGCCCCAGCCACCAGGTGCCCAGGTTCCACAGAATGGCGGCGATCAGCAGGGCGAACACCATGGCAAAGCCAGCGCTGGAGCCCACATGCAGTATCAGCTCCACTGGCAGCAGCGAGATGATGCCAAAGGCCACCGCGCCGCTGGACAGCAACACGCCCAGGAAGTTGAAGAAGCCTGACCACATCACCGCCACATTGGGCGGCAGGGAATGGGTGTAGATCACCGTGGCCACGGCGTTGGCCGTGTCGTGAAAGCCGTTGACGAACTCGAAGCCCAGCGCGATCAGCAGGGCCACGCCCAGCAGCAGGTAGGGCAGCCAGGTGGTGGCCACGGCGCCAGCATCCTGCACATCGCTGACCAGGCTGTAGCCGCTGAACAGCAGGCCCACGGCCAGCAGGCCGATGAAGATGATCGCCGTCATGGGCCCGCTTTTACGGTCCAGTTGCGGCCGCGAGGTGGGTTGGGGGTGTGCCGGCTTGAAGGGCGCGGCTGCCGAGCTTGCGGTGTTCATGGAAAGAGCCTCTTGAGGGGAGAAGTCCCGCAAGTGTCTTTCTGGGCTGTGACAGTACCGTGACAAGCCCGCTCCGGGGAATTTATAGAGAAAATAGACTCCAGCGCAGATACTGCCTGCGCTGGTGGCTATAAATTTAGTAGCATATCAATGCGCGGCCTTGGCTGGTCGCAGGCGCTGTACCAGCGTCACACCGGCCAGCACCAGGGCACCCGCCACGATGCCGGTGATGCCGTCGGCCAGCAAGGGCAGCAGGGTGGCGGCGCCGGGTACGGCGGCGAGTTGTTGGGTAGCGGCCTCGACCCCGTGGTGCAGCACCGGCAGGCCGTGGGTCAGAATGCCGCCGCCCACCAGGAACATGGCAGCCGTGCCTACTACGGACAAAGCCTTCATCATCCACGGTGCGAACACCAGAATGCCCCGGCCCAGGCGCTGCTTCCAGGCGTTGGCTTGCTGGGTGAGGTAGAGGCCGCCGTCGTCCAGTTTGACGATGCCGGCCACCAGGCCATACACGCCTATGGTCATCACGATGGCGATGGTGCTCAGCACCGTCAGCTGGGTGCTGAAGCCGCTGGTCTGTACCGTGCCCAGGGTGATGGCGATGATCTCGGCGGAAAGGATGAAGTCGGTGCGCACCGCGCCCTGGATCTTGTCCTTCTCCAGCGCCACCAGGTCCACCGCCGGGTTGGCCACGGCGGCCGCCAGAGCCTGGTGCTGGGCGGCGTCTTCGTCCGGGCTGTGCAGGTATTTGTGCGCCAGCTTCTCAAAGCCCTCAAAGCACAGGTAGGCGCCGCCGACCATCAGCAGCGGGGTCACGGCCCAGGGCGCGAAGGCGCTGATAGCCAGCGCCGCCGGCACCAGGATCAGCTTGTTGCGTAGCGAGCCCTTGAACACCGCCCACACTACCGGCAGCTCGCGTTCGGCCTTGACGCCCGCCACCTGCTGCGCGTTCAGCGCCAGGTCATCGCCCAGCACGCCGGTGGTCTTCTTGGCCGCGACCTTGGTCAACAGGGCCACGTCGTCCAGGATGGAGGCAATATCGTCAATCAACACAAACAGGCTAGAGGCCATGGGGCAGGGTCTTTTCAGGTAAGGAGTTGCGCTAGATTGTCGCCGGGGCTGCGCGTTGGCTACCGAAGTGTGGCGGAGAATTTAAAGGAAAAAGGCCGCTCGCGCAGGAATTAGCTGCGCAGGCAGCTATTAAATAAATAGCAAATTGCCTTGGGTCACGTAGGGCTTACTTGGCGCGGCCCTTGGTGGCGCGGTCGTACTTGTTCCAGTAGGTGAAGGCGTCTTCATGCACCTCGATGTCTACTTCCATCACCCGCGCTTGCAGCCGCTCCTGCACATCGCTCACGCCCTGGTTGTAGACCAGCGGCCCGATCTCTTCGAGGAAGAAGCCCAACAGGGCGCCCGCGGCGATGTTGCCAATCTTTTCCTCCATGTTCTGCTGGAAGTAGCGCTCGATGGAGGCAATGGCTTGGGTGCGGGCGGCTTTGGGGATGTCGATGGGCATGGTGTGTGGGCTTAGAAAACGTTGAGTGGGAATGTGGGGTCTTGTCCGGCGGGGCCGGGTGTGGCGGCCTGCTGCAGCGCCGCCAGGGCTTGCCGAATGGTTTGCGAAATCGCCGGGTCGGCCACCATGGCGTCTTCGGACAGGTGCGCGCCCAGCAGCGGGATGCTAATGGAGGCCGCTTCGACGATGGTGGCGGACATGGTCTTCAGCACTTCGCGCAGAGCGGCGTCGGCGATGTGCGCGCGCGGCGAGGCGTTGAATACGGCCACCGGTTTGGCCACAAAGGGTTCGAAGCTGACCAGCCAGTCCAGCGCATTCTTCATCGCGCCGCTGATGCCATGGGCGTATTCCGGGCTGGCGATTAGCAGGGCGTCGGTCGCTCGCACCTCGGCGTACAGGGCGCAGACGGCAACTTGCTGGGCCGGGTCCAGATCGGGGTTGAACAGCGGCAGCTGGCGGATGGCGTCGCTGACGCGGACCTGCACATCCGGCCCGGCCAGGCGGGCCGTGGCGCGCAGCAGGGCGCTGTGGATGGACGCAGCGCGCAGGCTGCCGGACAGGGCGAGGATGTGCATGGGAGCAGTGGGGGTGTGGGGAATCGGGCACCGGGGGGCAAAAACGGCCCAGCCCACTAAAATATACAACCCCCCAGCTTGAAACTTGCACGACGCGCCGATGCGCCCGTGCATGGATCAGTGGGCGCTTGAACCGATAGAGGAATGCGTATGTTGTACCCCCAGGAATTTGATGTGATCGTGGTTGGCGGCGGCCATGCCGGCACCGAGGCCGCGCTGGCCGCTGCGCGCATGGGCAGCAAGACGCTGCTGCTGACGCACAACATCGAGACCCTGGGCCAGATGAGCTGCAACCCGTCCATCGGCGGCATCGGCAAGGGCCATTTGGTGAAGGAGGTGGATGCACTCGGCGGCGCGATGGCCTTGGCCACCGACGAAGGCGGCATCCAGTTCCGCATCCTCAATTCCAGCAAGGGCCCGGCCGTGCGCGCCACCCGCGCCCAGGCCGACCGGGTTTTGTACAAAGCCGCGATCCGCCGCATGCTGGAGAACCAGCCGAATCTGTGGCTGTTCCAGCAGGCGGTGGACGACCTGATGATAGAAGGCGACCGCGTGGTGGGCGCCGTCACCCAGGTTGGCATCCGCTTCCGCAGCCGTACCGTAGTGCTGACGGCCGGCACCTTCCTAGACGGCAAGATCCATGTGGGCCTGAACAACTACGCTGCTGGCCGCGCGGGCGACCCGCCGGCGGTGTCGCTGAGTGCCCGCCTGAAGGAACTCAAGCTGCCGCAAGCCCGGCTGAAAACCGGCACGCCGCCACGTATCGACGGCCGCAGCATCGACTACAGCAAACTCGCCGAACAGCCTGGCGATGGCATGCCGGGCGGGGTAGGGGAGCAGATTCCGGTGTTCAGCTTCATGGGCAAACGCTCCATGCACCCGGCGCAAATGCCGTGCTGGATCACCCATACCAATGCGCGCACCCACGAGATCATCCGCTCGGGCTTTGACCGCAGCCCCATGTTTACCGGCAAGATCGAGGGCGTGGGCCCGCGCTATTGCCCGAGCGTGGAAGACAAGATCAACCGCTTTGCGGACAAGGAAAGCCACCAGATCTTCCTGGAGCCGGAAGGCTTGACCACCCATGAGGTCTATCCCAACGGTATCTCCACCAGCCTGCCGTTCGACGTGCAATACGACCTGGTGCGCTCCATGGTGGGGCTGGAAAACGCCCACATCCTGCGCCCTGGCTATGCCATCGAATACGACTACTTTGACCCGCGCAGCCTGAAAAGCAGCTTTGAAACGCGCCAGATCAACGGCCTGTTTTTCGCCGGCCAGATCAACGGCACCACAGGCTACGAAGAGGCGGCGGCCCAAGGCTTGTTCGCCGGCATCAACGCCGCGCTGCAATGCCGGGGTGAAGCCAGCTGGCTGCCGGGCCGTGACCAGGCCTACCTGGGCGTGCTGGTAGACGATCTGATCACCAAGGGTGTGACCGAGCCCTACCGCATGTTCACCAGCCGCGCCGAGTTCCGGCTGCAGCTGCGCGAGGACAACGCCGACATGCGCCTGACCGAAGCCGGCCGCCAAATGGGCCTGGTGGACGACGCGCGCTGGGAGTCGTTCAACCGCAAGCGCGATGCTGTTTCACGTGAAACAGAGCGCCTGCGCGGGCTTTGGATCAGCCCGAAGAACCTGGCTGCCACCGAGTCCGAGCGGGTGCTGGGCAAGGCCATCGAACATGAATACAGCCTGGCTGAATTGCTGCGCCGGCCCGATGTGAGCTACGGCCAGCTGATGACCTTGGCCGATGGCAAGTTTGCGGTGGAGGAATTTTCTTCCGCTGTTCCACGTGAAACCGCCGAAGCGGATTTTGTGGCCGCGGTGCTGGAGCAGGTGGATATCAACGCCAAATACTCGGGCTACATCGAGCGTCAGAAGTCTGAGATCGACCGCGCCGCGCATTACGAACACCTGAAGATTCCCGCCGACCTGGACTACCTGGCCGTCACCGCACTCAGCTATGAAGTGCGCCAGACTCTGAACAAGCACCGCCCCGAAACCCTGGGCCTGGCTTCGCGCATGACCGGCGTGACGCCGGCGGCCATATCGCTGCTGCTGGTGCACCTGAAGAAAATGGGCTGGAAGGACCGACCCACCGTAGCCACCGAGGAAACCGTTTCGTGAGCGACCGTTTACAGATACTGACGACCAGTGCCGAGAAGCTGGGCCTGGCCCTCTCGGCCGAGCAAACTCAAACCCTGCTGCGCTACCTGGACCTGATCCTGAAGTGGAACAAGGTTTACAACCTGACGGCGGTGCGCGACCCGGCCGAAGCGCTGACCCACCATTTGATTGACAGCCTGGCGGCCGTGCCGCCGCTGCAAAAGCATCTGGCGACTTTGGCGCCGGGCGCACGGCTGCTGGATGTTGGTTCGGGTGGTGGTCTGCCCGGCGTGGTATTCGCCATCTGCTGCCCGGACCTGCATGTGAGCTGCGTCGACACGGTGGGCAAGAAAGCGGCCTTTGTGCAACAGGTGGCGCTGGAGCTGAAGCTGCGCAATCTGCGCGGTGTGCATGCGCGGGTGGAAAACTTGAAGGAAAAGTTCGAGGTGGTGAGCTCACGGGCTTTCGCTTCGCTGCTGGACTTCACGACCTGGTCGGTATCGAGCCTGGCAGAGCAGGGTGTTTGGTTGGCCATGAAGGGCAAGCACCCGGACGCCGAGTTGGCCGTGCTGCCTGATACGGTGGAAGTGTTTCACGTGGAACCACTGTCCGTACCCGGCTTGGACGCCGAGCGTTGCATTGTTTGGATGAAGCGGAAATAGCCCTCGCTTAAACTCGGCGTTCACTCCGAGGATTTCCACCATGTTTGGCATTGCAAACTATGGCGCATTTGTCGCTGCCATCATCGTTTTTCTGCTGATTCCCGGCCCGGGCAATCTGGCTTTGATCACCTCCACCAGCAAGGGCGGCATCCGTGGCGGCCTGGCGGCCACCTTGGGTGTGATCCTGGGTGACCAGGTGCTGATGTGGACGGCCGTGGCCGGCGTGGCGGCTTTGCTGGCCAGCTATCCGGTGGCGTTTGCGGCGGTGCAGTGGCTGGGCGCTGCCTACCTGGCCTACCTGGGTGCCAAGATGCTGCTGGCCAAACCCGGCGACGCACCGATTCTGAACATCCGCCCATCACACTTCCTGCGCCAGGCCTTGATGATCACCTTGCTGAACCCCAAGGCCATCGTGTTCTACATGGCTTTCTTCCCGCTGTTTGTGGACCCGGTGCACCACCAGGGTCTGCTGACCTTTGCGGTGATGGCGCTGACGATTGCCGCGCTGACCTTTGTATATGGCCTGATTGCCACCCTGTTGACCCATTTTCTGGCCGAACGCATGCGTGCGAACCCGGTCGTGTCCCGCGCGCTGAACAAGCTGGCGGGTGTTTTCCTGATTGGCTTCGGCGTCAAGCTGGCCCTGTCGAAATAAGTTAAGTAAGCGCTGAAGGTTTCCATGGCAAAAGTATTCTGTGTAGCGAACCAAAAGGGCGGCGTGGGCAAGACCACCACGACCGTCAACCTGGCGGCTGGCCTTGCCAAGGTCGGCCAGCGCGTGTTGATGATCGACCTGGACCCGCAGGGCAATGCCACCATGGGCTCGGGCGTGGACAAGCGCACGCTGGAGCTGACGGTGTATGACGTGCTGCTGGAGTCGGCCACGATTGCCGAGGCGCGGGTCAAGTCCGAGAAATGCGGCTATGACGTGCTCGGCTCCAGCCGCGAACTCAGCGGCGCCGAGGTCGAGCTGGTGGCCATGGAGCGGCGCGAAAAGCGGCTGCGCGCTGCCGTCGAGGCGGTGGCCCAGGACTACGACTTTGTGCTGATCGACTGTCCGCCCAGCCTGTCCATGCTGACACTGAACGGCCTGTGCGCTGCCAACGGCGTCATCGTGCCCATGCAGTGCGAATACTTTGCGCTCGAAGGCCTGACCGATCTGGTCAACACCATCAAGCAGGTGCACGCCAACCTGAACAAGGACTTGCAGATCATCGGCCTGCTGCGCGTGATGTTCGACCCGCGCATTACCTTGCAGCAGCAGGTCAGCGACCAGCTGAAGGCGCACTTTGCCGATAAGGTGTTCAACACCGTGATTCCGCGCAATGTGCGCCTGGCCGAAGCGCCCAGCTACGGCCTGCCGGGCGTGGTGTTCGACCCGTCCGCCAAGGGTAGCCAGGCTTATGTTGAGTTCGCCGAAGAAATGGTGACCCGCATCAAGACCATGTAATAAATGGGCAGCTGGCGCAGTAAATACCTGCGCCAGTAGCTACTAAATTCATAGCATATGACATCAGCACGCGTTTTACTCTTGCCCGGCTGGCAAAACTCCGGCCCCGGCCATTGGCAAACCCTGTGGGAAACCCAGTTCGCTGACCTGCGGGTCGAGCAGCACGACTGGTTGCAGCCTCTGCGCGGCGACTGGATCACCCGCCTGGAAGAGGTGGTGCAGCAGCAGGACGGCCCGGTGCTGCTGGCGGCGCACAGCCTGGGCTGCCATCTGGTGGCGGCCTGGGCGGCGGTGTCGGGCAGCACCGCGAAAGTGCAGGGTGCATTGCTGGTGGCTCCGCCTGATACGACCCAGTCGGACTTTCCGCCCCAGCTGCACCGCTGGGCGCAGCCGGTACTGCAGTCTTTGCCGTTTTCGGCGGCGCTGGTGGCGTCCACCGACGACCCGTATTGCAGCTTTGAGGCGGCCGCACAGTTGGCCGGGCACTGGGGCGCATCGCTGCACAACATAGGCGCGCGCGGCCATGTGAATGCCGAATCCGGCCTGGGCGACTGGCCGCAGGGCAGGGCGCTGTTACTGAATCAAAAATAGAAAGCACATCGATATGGCAACCCCCAAACGCAAAGGCCTGGGCATGGGCCTGGACGCTCTGCTCGGCCCCAAGGTGCAAGACCCGGTGCCGCAAGAGCCCGGCCTGCCGACCGAGCTGCCGCTGACCGAGCTGGTCGCCGGCCAGTACCAGCCGCGCACCCGTATGGACGAGGGCGCGCTGTATGAGCTGGCCGAGAGCATCAAGGTCCAGGGCATCATGCAACCCATCCTGGTGCGGCGCCTGACCAGCGGCGACAACGCCGGCAAGTATGAAATCATCGCCGGCGAACGGCGCTTCCGCGCGGCGCGGCTGGCCGGGCTGGACCGGGTGCCGGTGCTGGTGCGCGATGTGCCCGACGAGTCCGCCGCCGCCATGGCGCTGATCGAAAACATCCAGCGCGAAGACCTGAACCCTCTGGAAGAAGCCCAGGGCCTGCAGCGCCTGGTGAAGGAGTTTGGCCTGACGCACGAGCTGGCGGCCCAGGCCGTCGGCCGCTCGCGCAGCGCCGCCAGCAACCTGCTGCGTCTGTTGAACCTGGCCGACCCGGTGCAGACCATGCTGATGGCCGGCGACCTGGACATGGGCCATGCACGCGCCCTGCTGTCGCTGGACCGGGCCACACAAATTACTGCGGCCAGCCAGATCGCCGCCAAGAAGATGTCGGTGCGCGAGGCCGAGGGCCTGGTCAAGAAGCTCAGCGCCGAGTTCTCGCTGACCGCCTCGCCCAAGGCCAAGAAAGAGAAGTCGCGCGACCTGAAGCGGGTCGAAGAAGAACTCTCCGACCTGCTCATGGCCGAGGTGGAAATCCAGATCAAGAAGCGCGTCAAACGCCACGGCAAGATCGAGGAAATGGGCGAGATCGTGGTGCAGTTCGGCTCGCTTGATGAGCTCAACGGCCTGATCGACAAGCTGTCGCGCGGCGCTGCCCGCTAAGCCGGTTCTCCGCCCTTGCAACGCCTGCCCTGGCCCTTGCCTGCGCTGTTGGCCTGGGGTGGTGCCTGGGCGGTTTTTACCGTGTTGCTGTGGCTGGGCTTGCCGGTTCTCGGGGCGCTGGCCCTGGCAACAGCGGGCGGCGCGGCCTGCAGCCTGTTAGGCCGTAGCTGGTGGCGGCGTGGCCTGATTGCGGCGGGCTTTCCCTTGTCATTGGCCTTGTCGGGCACGCTGGCCCTGCCAGCCTGGGCCTGGTTGCTGCCCCTGGCCTTGCTGCTGCTGGTCTACCCGCTGAACGCCTGGCGCGACGCGCCCCTGTTTCCCACGCCTGCGCGGGCCTTGCAAGGCCTGGCCGAGGTCTTGCCCCTGCCCGAGGGTGCGCTGGTGCTGGACGCCGGCTGCGGCCTGGGCCACGGCCTGCAGGCGCTACGCCTGGCCTACCCGCAGGCGCGTTTGCAGGGTCTGGAATGGAGCTGGCCGCTGCGCGCTCTGTGTGCCCTGCGCTGCCCCTGGGCGCGCGTGCGCCGCGGCGACATCTGGCGTGCCGACTGGGCTCCGTACGCCATGGTGTATCTGTTCCAACGCCCCGAGAGCATGGCCCGCGCCTGGGACAAGGCCCGTGCGCAGCAGCAGCCCGGCAGCTGGATGGTCAGCCTGGAATTTGAGGTGCCGGGTGTGCGCGCCACCGGCCGCCTGCAGGCGCCGGACGGGCGGCCCGTGTGGCTCTACCGCGTGCCGCTTACGCCATAAGCAGGACGTTTTTGCCGATGGATGGGTTGCGGCGAAATGATAGTTTCGTACACTGTGACGCATTTTTCTTTTACTAACATCAGCATGCAAAACATCAAGATATCCCTCGTGGCAGCGTGTGCGGTCGCCCTTTTGGCCGGTTGTGAGACTACCGACATGAAAATGGGCAACCCTGAGGCCAAAACCGTGGCCACGGGCAGTGCCGGCGGCGCCAGCAGCGCGAATGAAAACTCGCAGCTGGAAAAATGCGCGTCGTCCCTGGGTACGGTGTCTTTGATTGAAAACGAGCAAGCCGGCTGGTACACCATCTTGCGCAACGAATACCGCCTGCCGCCCACGGCCAGCCTGTTGCGCCTGATGATCCAGCAGTCCAACTGCTTCATCGTGGTGGAGCGTAGCCAGACCGGCATGAACGCCATGAGCCGCGAGCGCCAGCTGCAAAACTCCGGCGAAATGCGCCAGGGTAGCAACTTCGGCAAGGGCCAGATGGTGTCGTCCGACTACGGCCTATCGCCTGAAGTCATGTTCAACCAGAACACGGGTGGCGCAGGCGCTGCGGTGGGTGGTTTGTTTGGCGGCACGGGCAGGCTGCTGGGCGCCGTGGCCGGCCAGACCGCCACGCGTGAAGCCAGCGTGATGCTGACCATGATCGACAACCGCTCCAGCGTGCAGGTGGCGGTGTCGGAAGGCAGCGCCTCCAAGACCGACTGGGGTGGCATGGGCGCGCTGTTTGGCGGCTCCGGTGGCGGTGCTGCGGGCATGTACAACAGCACGCCCCAGGGCAAGGTGATTGCCGCGGCCTTCATGGACGCTTACAACAACATGGTCCGCTCGCTGCGCAACTACAAGGCGCAAACCGTGCAGGGCCAAGGCCTGGGCGGTGGCGGCAAGCTGGGTGTGGATGGCGGCGCGGCCCCATCGCAAACCTCGGCACCTGGTGCGGCGTCTGCCAGCATGTCCATGAAAGCTGCCCAGGACAAATTAAACCAGCTGGGCTATGACGCCGGCGTGGCCGATGGTGCCATGGGCCGCAAGACAGTAAATGCCTTGCGTACTTTCCAGAAAGATCGCAACATCAGCCAAACCGGCCGTCTGGATGCTGCCACCATGCAGGAATTGGGCAAGTAAGCCGGGCCCGCCCGGACAGTAGCAAAAAAGGGGTTGTGCGCAGGTACAGCCCCTTTTTTTATCGTTCCCCGTTAGAGCGTTGTCGATGGAGGATGCGTATGCGAACCACGGTGTCAGGGCTCGTCAAGGTGCGGGCCATCAGCGGAACCTATGTCGTCTTTCTGGCCTTCGACATGCAGGAGGCGGACGCCAAAGGCCTGATGGGTTTTGCCATCCAGCGTACCGATCTGGTGGAAGACGAAACCATCTGGCTGCGCGGCAACAAGACCTTTCCCAGCATCCGCCCGCCCACCGGCTTTGAAGACGCCAACAGCCATGAGCACCCCTTCCAGTCCTTCCAATGGGCGGACTACACGGTCAAGCCGGGCTACAGCTACCAGTACCGCGTTATTCCCATGTACGGCCAGCCGGGTGCGCTGACCGAGAAGGCCGCCACCACGGTCACCATCGCCAGCGAGCCGCTGGCCGATGCCTTGCATGAAGTGCATTTCAACCGGGGCGCCATTGCCTCCCAGGCCTTCACCAAACGCTTTCCGGGGCAGACGCTGGACCAGGCCGGCGCACCCGCCTACGAATGGCTGGGGCGCGACCTGGTGCCCGGCCTGCTGGCCTTCATCGCCCGGGCCAAGGACCGCAGCTACAGCCTGCATGCGGCCATTTACGAGCTGCATCTGCCGGAAAAGCAGCCCTGGCCCGACGTGCTGCAGGCCTTCAAGTCGGCCCACCAGGCCGGAGCGGACGTCAAGTTGATCTACCACGGACTGGACGACGACACCGGCAAAACCAATGCCCAGGCCATTGCCAGCGCCAAGATCAAGGGCATCAGCTTTCCGCGCAGCCACACCAAGCTGATGCACAACAAGTTCATCGTGCTCAGCCAGAACGGCAAGCCGGTGTCGGTGTGGACCGGCTCCACCAATATCAGCCGTAACGCCTTGTACGGCCAGCTGAACGTGGGCCACGCTATCCATGACGCAGCGCTGGCCCAGCGTTACCTGGGCTATTGGAATGAACTCAAGGGCGACCCGGCGCCTGACGCCATCAAGGACTGGACAGAGACCAGCAATGCCCTGCCGCCCGCCACCACGGCGGACGCGCTGACGCCCATCTTCTCGCCGCACCGTGGCCGTGGCGTGTTCGATTGGTGGATTGCGCTGGCCGACGACCCCAAGCCTTTGTTCATGACCTTCCCCTTCGGCATCGTGAAAGACTTTCGCCCGGTGTTCGACAAAAACGACGGTGTGCTGCGCTTTGCCTTGCTGGACAAATATGTGAACGGTGGCAACGCCGCCTCGCGCGCCGCCGCCATTGCCGATATCGAGCGCATACGCCGCTTTCCGAACATCGGCATGGCCCTGGGCAGCAGCATCTTTGTGGACTGGATCGACGGCTGGCACCAGGAGAGCGGCGGCATCGGCGTCAACGTGAACTGGGTGCATACCAAGTTCATGCTGATCGACCCGCTGGGCAGCCAGCCGGCCGTTCTGGCGGGTTCGGCCAACTTCAGCGAAGCCAGCGTGGACACCAACGACGAAAACATGGTGCTGATCCGTGGCAACACCCGCGTGGCCGACATCTATTTCGGCGAGTTCATGCGCCTGTTTGCCCACCACCGTTTCCGCGAGTCCGTAAAGCGCCACATCGACCAATACGGCTCCGCTGCCGCCGACACCTGGAAGCCGCAAGACCTGTTCGAAGATTGGAAAAAGTGGGTACCGGGCCAGTTCCGCAAGGGCTCGGAGTACGCGATCAAGCGGAGCTATTTCATCGGCGAGTAATGCCGGTCCGCAGTTTGCGGATTTATAGAAAATATGGCCCTAGCGCAGATATCTACTGCGGTAGCAGCTATTAAAAATATAGTGACTTCGATCATGGATATTGAGCAAGTGGGCATCATTCGTCGCGTGCGCAAAACCCTGGCGTCTTGCGGTTCAACGTTCTGGTTGTTCACAGCGCCGCCGTAGCGCTACGAAAACAGGGTGTACCGGTAGCGGTCCATGCCTTCCTTCGACTGGGGCGTGATAGGTGTGTTTCTGGACCCGCTGGATTGGGGCCGGCGGCATCGCGAGCTGCCTCATTCCGTTTCTCCGTCTCGTGGTCATTTTGGATACGGAATGCGTAAGCAGGTGGATTTTGTGAAAAATTATCAAATTTCCACTCAATTTAGACGAATTGATTAAATCATTAATATCGTTTAAATCAATTTATTACAATGGGCTCTTTTAGATCGTATGCCGCCGCTATGCCAAAACGGCGGCGAACAAGTACCAAGAGCTCCAGTGATGCGTAACTTTCCAGACACCAGTCCTTTGTGCGTCGATACCAACCTGCGTTCGCCCATGGCGTCCGTGCCATTGGCGGGGGAGCGGTCAACAGCCCAGTGTTTTCGGCCGCAGAATGCCGATGCTTTGTGGGGCTTGGTGACTTCACCGCATCCCGTGGTGGGTACGGCACGCCATCTGGGAGAAGCCATCGTGCAGGCGGGTTTGGTCAGCCCACAAACCATGGCGGCTTGCATGAAGATCCAGCAGGAGGAGCGGGGGAGCGGGCACCATCGCCAGCTTGGCCAGATTTTGGTCGAGCAAGGCGACTTGACCCGGGAGCAGCTGCAGCATGCGATCGATAGCTGGCTGGGCACTTACATGGTGGATCCAGGAGGTTTGAGTGCCGACCCGCAAGCTTTGGCTCTGGTGCCGCAAGCGGTAGCCGAACGGGAGTCCGTGCTACCGCTGATGGTGCGCGAAGATGCCCTGGTGCTGTTGGTGGCCAGCCCTTTGGGCCGGACGCTGATGGATGAATTGCGCTTCTTGACGCAGCGGCGTCTGGTCACCGTACAAGGCGCCCCAGGTACATTGCTGCCCGCCATCCAGCAGGCTTATCGTAGCCACCGGGCAGCCGCCATGCCAGTCACGCAAGCAACGGGAGCACCCGTAGCTGTTCCGCGTGCTACTGCCCTGGAACTGGCGGGCGACCTGGGTCGCAGCGCACGCGATGTGGATGCCGAGCCATCGGATACGGTCAGCGAGTCGGATAACACCTTGGTACGACTGATCAACTCCATCATTGACGAGGCTATTGCCCACCGCGCTTCGGACATTCATATCGAGACCGAACCCGCTCCCGCGAATGTGCGGATACGGTTGCGTGTGGACGGTGCCATGAAGCCGTATCTGGAAGTGCCGGGCCGCTTTCGTTTCTCGATTGTTGCGCGCATCAAGATCATGGCGGGTCTGGATATTTCTGAGCACCGCAAGCCCCAGGATGGAAAGATCGACTTCTCCCGTTTTGGTGGCCCGGCAGTGGAGTTGCGTGTGGTCACCGTTCCGACCGCGCACGGCCTGGAAGACGTTGTGCTGCGTCTGCTGGAAGGTGCCAAGCCCTTGCCTTTGGAGGCCATTGGCCTGAGCTCCGCCAACCTTGCTGCCTTGCGCGCCGTGGTGCAAAAAAGCTATGGCCTGATATTGGTCTGTGGTCCCACGGGCAGTGGGAAAACCACCACGCTGCATTCAGTCATACGCGATATCAATACGGATGGCCGCAAGATATGGACGGCCGAGGACCCCATCGAAATCACCCAGAGCGGGCTGCGGCAGGTGCAAGTGAACCCGCGCATTGGCTGGACGTTTGCCGCGGCCATGCGGACCTTTTTGCGTGCCGACCCCGACGTGATCATGATCGGTGAAATGCGCGATGAAGAAACCGCCAGGGTGGCCGTGGATGCATCATTAACCGGCCACCTGGTGCTCTCGACCCTGCATACCAACTCGGCGCCGGAAAGCATTGCCCGCTTATTGGAAATGGGCTTGAATCCCTTCAATTTTTCCGATTCGCTGCTGGCCATCTTGGCGCAGCGTCTGGTCCGTAGACTATGTACCGCTTGCCGCGAGCCGTATGCGGCCACGGGCGATGCGCTGCAGTCCCTGGCCACGCAGTATTTGGGCTGCGACGACGGTAGTGGCGTAACTTCCAGTGCGCATGAGGCATTGGTGCAGCGCTGGCGTGCCCAGTACGGGGCGGGGACGGGCGAGGTGAAATTATGGCGGCGCCGAGGCTGCAGCCAGTGCGAACATACCGGTTACCACGGGCGCATGGGCATCCATGAGCTGATGGTGAGTGATGAAGGCATTCGCCGGCATATCCGCCGCCAGGCCCCGGCGTCCGATATCCGCCAAGCGGCGCAGGCGGCGGGCATGCATACCTTGGCCCAGGATGGCATTGAGAAAGTGCTGCAGGGCTACACCGACATGGCCGAAGTAGCGCTGGCAAGCAATCTTTGAAAAGCAGCCTATAGGCGAAATATCTTCCCCGGGTTCAGGATATTCAGCGGGTCCAGCGCTTGCTTGATGGCGCGCATCATGGCGACGGCACCGGCGCCGGTCTCACTCACCAGGAAGTCCATCTTGTGCAGGCCCACGCCGTGTTCTCCGGTGCAGGTGCCGTCCAGCGCCAGCGCACGGTTCACCAGCGCGTGGTTGAGCTGCTCGGCCTTCTCACGCTCCTCGGCGCTGTCGGGGTCGATCAGGTAGCCGAAGTGGAAGTTGCCGTCGCCCACGTGGCCGACCAGGAAGTAGGGGATGCCAGAGGCGTCGGCTTCGGTAATCGAATCCAGCAGGCAATCCGCCAGGCGCGAGATGGGTACGCAGGTATCGGTGGAGATGGCTTTGCAGCCCGGGCGTGACTGCACGGCGGCGAAGTAGGCGTTGTGCCGCGCCGTCCACAGGCGGGTGCGCTCCTCGGGCGTGCTGGCCCATTCAAAGGCCTGGCCGCCGTGGTCGGAGGCAATCTCCTGCACCAGTTCGGCCTGCTCCTTCACGCCAGTGGGCGAGCCGTGGAACTCCATCAGCAGCATGGGTTCTTCGCGCAGGCCGAGTTTGGAATGGGCGTTGACCATGCGCACGGTATTCGCGTCGATCAGCTCCACCCGCGCAATCGGCACGCCCAGCTGTATCACCTGGATGGTGGAGCGCACCGCGGCCTCGATGCTGGGGAAGGAGCAGATCGCCGCCGAGATGGCCTCGGGCAGCGGATAGACCTTGACCGTGGCGGCGGTGATCACGCCCAAGGTGCCTTCGCTGCCCACCATCAGCCGCGTCAGGTCGTAGCCCGCGCTGGACTTCTTGGCGCGCGTGCCGGTGTGGATGGTTTCGCCGCTGGCGGTGACCACTTCGAGGGCCAGCACGTTCTCGCGCATGGTGCCGTAGCGCACGGCGTTGGTGCCGCTGGCGCGGGTGGCGCACATGCCGCCAATCGATGCGTCGGCGCCGGGGTCGATGGGGAAGAACAGGCCGGTGTCCTTGATCGCCTCGTTCAGCTGCTTGCGCGTTACGCCGGGCTGCACCGTCACTGTCAGGTCTTCGGCGTTGACGCTGAGGATGGCGTTCATGCGGCTGACATCCAGGCTGATGCCGCCTTGTACCGCCAGCAAATGGCCTTCGAGCGAGGAGCCCACGCCGAACGGGATGATGGGCGTGGCATGGGCCGCGGCCAGCCGCACCGCGTCGGCCACATCGGTCGTGCTTTTCGCAAACACCACGGCGGCCGGCGGCGGCACGGCAAAGGCCGACTCATCGCGCCCATGGTGCTCGCGCACGGCCAGTGCGGTGCTGAACTGCGCGCCAAAGCGGGCTTGCAGGGCCTCGACCAAGGCGGGCGGCACTTCGCGGATAGCCAGGGTGGGCAGCAGGTGCTGGGAGGCGGTGGGGGCGTTCATGGGCTGTCTCCGGTTCGCTATAGATCGCGCACAATTCTCCCCTTATTCTGAAGGAGCAGCGCTATGGCTAACCGCCTCACGCAAATCGCCACCCGTACCGGCGACAACGGCACGACCGGCCTGGGCGACAACACCCGCGTGTCCAAGAACAGCCTGCGCGTGCACGCTATGGGCGACGTGGACGAGCTGAACAGCCATATCGGCCTGCTGCTGTGCGAACCCATGCCCGAGGGCGTGCGCGCATTGCTGGTGGAGGTGCAGCACCAGCTTTTCAACCTGGGCGGCGAGCTGTCCATACCGGGTTTTGAGTTGCTCAAACCGGATGTCGTGCTGGCGCTGGACCAGGCCCTGGCCGAGCACAACGCCACGCTGCCGCGCCTGGCCGAATTCATCCTGCCCGCCGGCACCCGTGCCGCGTCCCAAGCCCATGTGTGCCGCACCGTGGCCCGCCGCGCCGAGCGCACCGTGGTGGCGCTGGAGCAGCAAGACGCACTGAAAGATACGCCACGCCACTACCTGAACCGGCTCAGCGATCTGCTGTTCGTACTGGCCCGGGTGCTGAACCGCGTGGACGGCGGGGATGACGTGTACTGGAAGAGCGAGCGGCTGGCACGTGGCTCGGGTGAGGCGAGCTGATTGCTATTATTTATGCAGCTGCTTGCGCAGGTAAATCCTGCGCCGCAGGCTTATTTAGGCTCCAACACAGCCATGGTGATGCGCGACACGCATGTAGGTTTTCCGGCATCGTCCACCATGTCGATTTGCCACACCTGGGTGGTGCGGCCTATGTGCACCGGGCGAGCCGTGCCGGTGACCCAGCCGCTGGTCACGCCGCGCAGGTGGTTGGCGTTGATGTCCAGGCCCACGGCGCGGTGGCCGGGTGGCGCGGCGAACATGGCGCCGCAGGAGCCGAGGGTTTCGGCTAGCACCACGCTGACGCCGCCGTGCAGCAGGCCGTAGGGCTGGCAGGTGCGCGAATCCACCGGCACGCGGGCGCGCAGGAAGTCGTCGCCCACCTCCAGGAACTCTATGCCCAGATGGGCGATGGCGGTGCCCAGGCCTGCGGCGCTGAGCGATTCGACGGTGACGGCTTGTTTCCAGATTGGCATGGTGATGTCCCTGCGGTAGCGGCCAGATGCTGGCCTTGGCTATAGTCGTCTGCGATGGTAGCGGTTTGTCTTTTGCGCTGCCCCGACTTACCGAGTTCTGCCTGTGTCTTCCTCCCCTGTTCCTTCTGCTGCCGCGAATCTGCGCGGCATCGTCGCCATGGTGATTGCCGTGGGGGCCTTTTCCCTGATGGATGCGTCCATGAAATCGCTGACCAGCAGCTACCCGCCCCTACAGGTGGCGTGCCTGCGTGGCTTGGCGGCCATGCCCTTGGTCTGCCTGTATGTGCTGTGGCGCAGGGAGTGGGGCGGTTTGCTGAAGGTGCGCTGGCCGCTGCATGTGCTGCGCACGGTGGTGGGTGTGACCATGCTGTCGTCATTCGTCTACGGGCTGCGGACTTTGGGGCTGGCCGAGGCCTACGCCATTTTCTTCGTGGCGCCGATGCTGATCACCATGCTGTCCATCCCGGTGCTGAAGGAGCGGGTGCGGCCCAGCCACTGGCTGGCGATAGCGGGTGGGTTTTGCGGGGTGCTGGTGGCGCTGCGGCCCAGCCAGGGGGCCTTTTTGTCATGGGGTGCGCTGGCCGTGCTGGTGTCGGCCAGCTGCTACGCCGTATCGGCCATTACCGGGCGCATTTTGAGCCGCACCGATTCCAGCGCCAGCCTGGTGTTCTGGGGTACCAGCGGGCTGGCTGTAGCCGGAGGTGCGCTGGCCTGGCCGGACTGGGTGGCGGTGCAGTCTGCGCATATTCCACAGCTGGTGGTGATAGGCATCAGCGGTTTCATCGGCCAGCTGGCGATTACCCAGGCCTTCCGCTCCGGCCAGGCCTCGGTGGTGGCGCCGTTCGAGTACACCGCGCTGGCCTGGGGCATCTTGCTGGATGGTTTGCTGTGGCAGACCCTGCCGCAGGCCCGCACCCTGCTGGGTGGTGCCATCATCATCGCCAGCGGCCTGTACCTGATACGCCAGGAGCGGGTGAAAGACCTGGTGGTGGCGCCGTGAGCTAAGACATGACCGCGTGGGCCGCCAAGTCGGCGGGCATTTCCAGCCTGTAGGCGAGGGCGATGAACAGGCCTTGCGCCAGGGCCATCGCATTGGTCAACGCGCGAAACCCGAAGGTGCTGCTCTCGTGCACCAGCAGCAGTACCTCGGCCTCCTGGGCCAGCGGGCTCATGCGGCTGTCGGTGATGGCGATCAGGCGCGCGCCACGGGTCACGGCGATCTGCGCGGCGGTCAGGGTTTCTTCGGCATAGGGCGCAAAGCTGATGGCCAGCATCACGTCGTTGGCATGCAGGCCGCGTAGCTGGCCTTCGGGCATGGCGCCCAGGTGGGTGAGCAACTGGATCGGTTTGTTGGTGTGTTGTAGCGCATAGCCTAGATAGGCGGCCACCGGGAAGGTGCGGCGGGCCCCAGTGACCCACAGCGTTGGGCTGGCGGCCATCAGCGCCACGGCGTCGTCGAGCGCCGAGCCGTTCAGGTCACGCTGCAGCTCCTTTATGCCGGCCAGCGCGTCGTCGAGAAAGGCATGGGTCACATCGGCGCTGCGCAACAGCTGGGGTGTGGCGTCCTGCAGGCTGCGGATGCGGTGTTGGTAGACCGGGCTGGGTGCGCTGGTCTGGGTGACGCCGTCACGGAACACGGCCTTGAAGTCGCGGTAGCCGTTGAAGCCGAAATGCTTGGCGAAGCGCACCACCGACGAGGGCTGCACGCTGCAGCGCCGCGCCACGTCCTCAATCTTCTCCAGGCCGATCACGTCATGGTGGTGTTCCACATAGCGCGCAATTGTCTTGAGCTGCTTGCTCAGGTAGGCAAACTCGGTGCCGATGCGCTCCAGCAAAGCTTCTACGCTGGGCCGGGGCGGGGGTGTCGGCACCGGGTGCATGGCCTACTTCCAGTACTTGGCCACGTAGCGCAAGATCTCGCGGCGCATGAAGCGCGACGAGTCCTCGGGATGCGGCTTCACCGATAGGGTGATGCCTTCGCGCTCGAAGATGGGTAGCTGCTCTTCCATCGAGCGCCACCATCCAGCTTCGTACATTTCCTTGGTGTTGGCGCCGGGCTTCTCGCCGCCCGAGCGCTCTGGCGAGGCACCGCGGCCAAACTCCGAGATCATGGTCTCGCAGCCCATTTCCACCGACACTTCGATGGCCTTCTTCCAGCACTTGATGGCCCACTGGTGCTCGTCTTCGAACGGGCTGGCCCAGCGGTACATGGGCAGCAGCGTGGTCAGCGACAGGTGGCGGATCATGTACGGGTCGAAGGCGATCTTCATGGCGTCTTCTTGCGAGGCTATCGACTGATGGTTTGCTGCAAGGCGTCTATTGAAGTGAGTACGCCGGCCTCGATCGACATGGTCAGGTCTTCCATTTCCAGCGACACATAGCCGTCGTAGCCCACCATGCGGCAGACCGAGAAGAACTCCTTCCACCACTGCAGATCCTTGCCGCAGCCCACGGCGACGTAATTCCAGCTGCGGTTTTCCGTGTCGGTGACGGGCCGCGTTTCCAGCAGGCCATTGATGTCGGCCAGGCCACGCTCTATGCGTGCGTCCTTGCCGTGGATGTGGAACAGCGCGCCCTTGAGATTGCGGGCCGATGCGATGGGGTCGGCGCCCATGGCGATCAGGTGCGAGGGGTCCAGGTTGATACCGACCAATGGGCCTATTGCATTGCGCAGGCGCCACAGGGTGTCGGGGTTATAGACCAGCATGCAGGGGAATTCCTCGATGGCAATCTGCTCCACGCCGTGGGCGCGGCAGTGCTCGGCGAACTTCTTCCACCAGGGAATGGCGACGTCGTTCCATTGGTAGTCCAGTGCGGGGGCCAGATAGTCGGGTACGGTCACGGTAGAGGTGATCCAGTTCGGTATCTTGTCACCAGGCGCGCCAGCCGGGCAGCCGGACATCATCACGATCTTCTTCACGCCTAGCTTGCCGGCCAGCACCACGGTATCGTAGGTAGATTGGGTGTGTTTGACGCCCATCTCGCCGGGGCTCAACGGGTTGCCCGAGCAGTTCAGGGCGGCGATCTGCATGCCGCGCTTTTCCAGCTCGGCCTGGAAGGCTTGCAGCTTGCTTTCGCTGGCCAGCAGCTGGGCGGTAGGCACGTGGGGGCAGGTGCCCCAGCCGCCGGCGGTCATTTCTACGGCATGCACGCCCAGGGATTGGACCTTTTCCAGCATGTCTGGGAAGGACAGATTGTTGTACACGTCGGTACAGATGGAGAGTTTCATGGTGTTGCTTGACGGTGTTTACTTGGAATAGAAGGCGGGGCGTTGGGCCAGGCGGATCGGCACAATGGCCTTGCTGTGCCGGGCCTCAACGCAGGCTTCGGCGGTCGCTGAGGCGAAGTAGCCGTCCCAGGCCGTGGGGCCGTTGACTTCGCCGCGCTGGGTGTGGTCTATCCACTCCTGCAGTTCCACGTCGTATGCGTCGATGAAGCGCTGCTTCCAATCGGTCTGGATGGCGGTAGCGGCGCGGCCGTCCAGGCGCAGGGCCACGCTGGAGGGTTCGGGCAGGAAGGCGGCGCCAATTTCACCCACCACCTGGCACTGGATGTCGTAGCCAAAGCGGCAAGTGACGAAGATTTCGGTGTCGATACGGATGCCCTTGCTGGTTTCCAGCAGCACCATTATTGGGTCGTGCAGGCCGGCGTGGGAATTACTGCTCTTGCGACCTTCGACCACCTGGGCCGTGACGTAGTCATCGTCCAGCAGCCAGCGCAGCACATCGATCTCGTGCACAAAGGTATCAGTGATGCCCATATCGCCCACATACATCTCGGGCACGCTGGGGTTGCGGTGGGCGCAGTGCACCATCAACGCATCGCCAATGGTTCCGGCATCCAAGGTCTTTTTCAGGGCGCGGTAGCCCGCATCGAAACGGCGCATAAAGCCCACCTGCACCAGCTTCTTGCCGGCCTTCACCTCGGCTTCCACCACGCGCAGGCCACTCTCGGCCGAGGTGGTCATGGGCTTTTCGCAGAACACTGGTTTGCCGGCGGCAATGCAGGCCAGCAGCTGGTCGGCATGGGCCGGGCCCCAGGAGGCCACCAGCAGCGCGTCCACATCGGGTGCGTTGATCAGATCCTGGTAGTTCTCGTACACCTTGGCGTTCAGGCGGGACGTATCGTTAAAGGCGTGTGTCGCCGCCAGGTTGATGTCGTTGAGGGCCACGATGCGCGCGCCGCTGAGTTTGCGGTGGATGCGCAGTGCGTGGTCTTGGCCAATCGCGCCGCAACCGATGACGCCGATTCTGAGTTCCATGGTGATCACTTTAGGTAGGGATAAAAACTGGTGGCACGGTTTTTCGGTCAGGAACCCACGGGACCGGCTTTGCCGGACCGTAGGGTTCGCCCCCTGCAAGGGGGTTGGCGGAGACACGTAGTGCGTAGCCTGGGGGTGTGCTCTATTTCGTGTATTTGTCGACGTTGTCTTTGACGATGGATTCAAAGGCGATCAGCTTTTCCTTCGGGGCGGGTTCGCCCTTCTTGATCATCTCGACCACTTCGAACGCACCCTGGGCCTGGCCCTTGGCGTTCTGGAAGATGGACTGCGCCATGTCGCCTGCCTTGATGGCATCCAGCGCGTCCTTCACACCGTCGATGCCGGAGATCAACACGCCCTTGCGGCCGGCGGCCTTCAGCGCCTGCACGGCGCCCAGGGCCATCTGGTCGTTGGCGGCAATCAGCCCGTCAAATTTGGGGAATTTCTGTATCCAGTCTTCAGTGATCTTCATGCCCTGTGCGCGGTCGTAGTTGGCGGGCAGGTTGGCGATGATCTTCACGTCGGTGCGGCCCGCGAGAGCTTTGGTAAAGCCGTCCAGGCGTTCCTTGGAGTGGTACAGGCCCGGGTCACCCTGCAGGTAGACGATCTGTGCGTTCTTTGGCAGTGTCTTGGCCATGTATTCACCCTGCATGCGGCCGGCATCCAAGTTCTTGGAGCCGACAAAGGTGAACTTGCCGCCGGCGGACTCAATGCCCAGCGCAATCACCGGAATGCCGGCTTTGTTGGCCTTTTCCACCCCCGGCACGATGCCCTGGTAGTCCACTGGCACGATGACGATGGCGCTGACCTTCTGGGCGATGAAGTTGTCGATCTGGTCCAGTTGTTTGCTGGCGTCGCCATTGGCGTCGGCAAACGACACGCTGACCGCCGGATCGGCCTTCACGGCTTCGATGAAGGCGTTCTTGCGGCTCATGGTGAACACATCGGTATCGGCCAGGTTGGCGTAGCCGACGACGAATTTCTTGCCTTGCGCAAATACTGGACCGGGCAATATGGCCAGAACGACGGAGCAGGCCAGGGCGGCTTTGATAAAGGCTTTCATGGTTTTGTTTCCTTTGAAAATGGATTTTTGTTGTAAACGGCTGTCTCTATACCGGGGGGTGAGGGTGGGTTACGCGATAAACGAACTCCATATCAGGGTGGTTGAACTATTAAGGCCTTCTTACGCGCACTGCCGGTTTTGGTTTTTACATCCAAAATCACAGCCACGGCAATAATCAAGCCCTTGACGATTTGCTGCCAATACGAGTTGATATTCATCAGATTCAAGATATTGTTGATAACGCCAATAATCATGGCGCCGATAATCGTGCCGGTAATGGTGCCAGTGCCGCCCATCAAACTGGTACCCCCCACGACCACCGCGGTAATCGCATCGAATTCATAAGCTACCCCGGCCGCTGGTTGGCCAGAATTGACGCGGGACATCAGCACAATGCCAGCAATCGCGGCCAATACGCCGTTGAATAAAAAGGCCTTGCGCAATACGCCATCGGTGTTGATGCCGGATGCCAGAGATGCCTTTGGATTGCCACCCACGGCATAAATATGGCGGCCAAACTTGGTGCGGTTCAGCAATATCCAGGACACCAGCACCACGAATGCCAAAATCAATACAGAAATCGGCACCGGCCCAATATCGCCCTGGCCAATGATTTTGAAATCACCCAGATTACTCACCGGCACGCCTGCCGTGTAAAGCAGGATCGCACCTCGCGCCACGGTGGTCATGGCCAGCGTCATGATGAAGGACGGGATCTTGAAGTAAGTGATGACATACCCGTTGAGCAAGCCGGTAAGCATGCCCATGCCAATCCCTGCGGCGATTGCAAGGGGAACGCTGCCGGTCAGGGACATCACGCTGGCGGCGATGGTGCCGGTTAATGCGACCACCGAACCCAGCGATACGTCAATATGGCCGAGGATAATGATGAAAGTCACACCACAGGCCAGCAAACTCACGACCACCACTTGGCGCAATACATTGGTTAAATTGCCGGTGGTTAAAAAGGTTTCATTCAATACCGATGCCAGTATGAAGATGCCGATGAAGATTAAAATGGTGCCGTATTTCCTGTAAATCTCAGAAAAACCCATTTCACGTATTTTAGAGAACATACCGGTTTGCTGCGTAGTGGGGGAGTTTTGGATAATGGCGCTCATGTTTTTGCTCCGGTGGCCAGGGCCATGATGTTTTCCTGGGTGGCATTGGCGCGAGTGAGTTCACCTCGCATATGTCCTTCCTGCATCACCACCACACGGTCGCTCATGCCCAGAATTTCAGGTAATTCGGACGAAATCATGATGATGGCTAGGCCCTGCTTGGCGAATTGCGTCATCAGGCGGTGGATTTCCGATTTGGAACCCACGTCAATACCGCGGGTGGGTTCGTCCAGAATCAATACCTTTAAATCGCGCAGCAGCCATTTGGCAATGGCGATTTTTTGCTGGTTGCCGCCGCTTAATGTGCCGACCACGGTATTCAAATCCGCAGTTTTGATCTGCAGCATGGAGCGCATTTTTTGACCAGCCTCGGTTTCGGCTTGTAAATCGAGCAGCAGGCCGGGCGCGAATTTCTCTAGATTGGCCAGGGAGATGTTTTCCTGCACCGAGCGGCACAGCACCAGACCCTCGGCCTTGCGGTCTTCCGAGACCATGGCGATGCCCTGCTGGATGGCGTCGCTGGGCTGGTTCAGCGTCAGCTTCTGGCCGTTCAGCCAGATCTCGCCCGCGTCCAGCCGGTCCAGGCCGAAGATGGCGCGCGCTACCTCGGTGCGGCCCGCGCCGATCAGGCCCGCCAGGCCGACGATCTCGCCCTGGCGCACGTCGAAGCTGATGTTCTGGAACACGCCGCGGCGGGTCGCGCCGCGCACCGACAGGGCCAATTCGCCCAGGGGCACGGTTTCCTTGGGAAAGATGCTGGAGATGGTGCGCCCCACCATCAGGCCGATCAGCTTGTTCTGGTCGTAGCTGCTGGCCGGACCGGAGTCCACGTACTGGCCGTCGCGGATGATGGTGATGTCGTCGGCGATCTGGAAGATCTCGTCCATCTTGTGGGTGATGTAGATCATGGCCACGCCGCGCGCCTTCAGGTCGGCGATCTGGCGGAACAGCATGGCCACCTCGGTGTCGCTGATGGCCGAAGTGGGCTCGTCCATGATGACCAGGGCCGCATTGCGCGAGATGGCCTTAGCAATTTCCACCAGCTGCATGCCGGCGATGCTGAGTTCGCGCATCTTCTGCGTGGCTCGGTAGGGCAGGCCCAGGCGGTCCAGCAGGACCTGGGTATCGGTGGCCATGCGCTGGAAGTCCACGAAGAAGCCGCCGGGCTCGCGGCCCAGGAAGATGTTCTCGGCAATCGTCATGTCCAGCACCGGGCTCAGCTCCTGGTGGATCATGGCTATGCCCAGTTCCAGTGTGGCCCGGGTGTTCTGCCGGCCCAGTTGCGTGCCCTGGAAGAATATCTCGCCGCTGTCCACCGCGTGCTCGCCACTGAGGATCTTCATCAGCGTGGACTTGCCGGCGCCGTTTTCGCCCACCAGCACGTGGACCGAAGCCTTGCGCACCTGCAGGCGCACGCCGTCCAGCGCCTTTACACCGGGAAAGGACTTGGTGATGCCACGCATCTCCAGCACCCAATCTTCGGTTTTGACTTTCATTAACACCTTGTCTCCTTGTTTGGCGCCAGCCGGGCTGGTGCTTTGCGGCGAATTCTAGGTAGACGTCATAAAAAAAGAAGTGAAATGAAATGAAGACTGTCATAAACTGTCATTTCATTAGGGTTTGTATTGAAAGAGTTATGTCAAATGCAGCGCATCCCACCCGTATCACCATTGCCGACGTGGCCAAGGCCGCTGGTGTCAGCCTGTCTACCGTGGACCGGGTACTCAATGGCCGGGCCCCGGTGCGGCGGGATACGGCCCAGCGCATCCACGAGGTGGCCGAGGCCATAGGCTTCCACGCGGCGGGCGTGATACGTGAGCGGGTGCGCGGCAAGCGCGCGCGCTACACCCTGGGTTTTCTGCTGGAGCCGCAGGAATCGGCTTTCCACCGTGACGTGGGCCGTGTGCTGGCCGAGGCGGTGGAGGCCCGCAGCGAGTTCTGCGAAGCCCCGGTGATCGAGCATGTGGACGACATTTCGCCTGAAGCCGTGTCCTTGCGCCTGCGCGCCATGGCGGAGCGGGCGGACGCGGTGGCGCTGACTGCGGCCGACCACCCGTTGATCAGCGCCGAGATTGAGCGCCTGAAGGCCCAGGGAGTGCCGGTATTCGCCCTGATCTCCGATCTGAGCACGCCCGCACGTGCGGGTTATGCCGGGCTGGACAACCGCAGCGTGGGACGCACCGCCGCCTGGCTGATCACCCATATGGCACGCGAGCCGGGCAAGCTGGCTATCTTTGTGGGCAGCCACCGCTTCCAGTGCCAGGAGCTTTGCGAGATGAGCTTTCGCTCCTATGTGCGCGAGCACGCCCCCCATTTCGAACTGATGGAGCCGCGCGTCACGCTGGAGAGCGACCAGATGGCGGAGGAGTGCGCGCGCGACTTGCTGCACCAGCATGCCGATATTGTTGGTGTGTTTGTGACTTCGGGGGGCGTCGATGGCGTGTTGCGGGCGCTGCGCGAGCATCGCCTGCAAAACGGCGGCCCGCGTCCCATAGGCGTGGTGCGCGAACTGACGCCCAGCATCCGTGACGGCCTGCTGGCGGGTGATATGCATGCGGCCCTGTCGCATCCCATGCCCCATTTGGCGCAGGGCCTAGTGGGCATGATGTTGAACGTGCTGGACAACCCCAACCTGGGCCTGCAGCAGGTGGTGGTGCCCTTGGACACGCAGACGCCCGAGAGTATTTAAGAAAAAGTCCGCTAGCGCAAAGAATACCTGCGTGAGCAGCTACTAAATCAATAGCATTAGGACAAAGCTGCCTGCGCCAACGCATCTGTCAGCAGGCTATGCGCCAGCTCGAAGTCGAAGCGTTGCATGGCGTTGTGCATGGCGTTGAAGCCGCCGGGAGCAAACAGGCTGCGGAGGCTGGCCGCATGGGCTTGCAGATAGTCCACGCAGTCGCCATCGCTGTCGGACAGCAGCTGGGCCAGGTGGCGGCCACGGGCCTGGGCGACCAGGTCGGGCGGGACCGGCGGGGTGTCGGCCGCGTCGGGCGTGGCGGTTTCCAGCAAGGCACGCAGGGCTTCGACGGCGCGGCGGGTTTGCTGCTGCAGCTGCTCCATGGCGGCACTTACGGCGACGCTTTCGGCGGCGCTGGCCGGGCCATCTTGTTTCAGCCGGTCTTCCACCACCTGGGCGGCGGCAGCCAAGTCGGTCAGGCCGATATTGCCGGCCACGCCGCGGATGGTGTGCAGCATGCGTTGGGCGCCTTCCAGGTCGCCCTGCTGGAGCGCGATCTGGGCTTTGGTGGGGGCTTGCGCATGGCTGTCGGTGAACTGGCCCAGCAGGCGCAGGTACAGGGCTTCGTTGCCGGCCACGCGGCGCAGGCCGGCCTGGGTGTCCAGCCCGGGCTGGGGCGCCAGCCGTGAGGCGTGCGCCGCCTGCATGCTGGGCGGCGCGCTGTGCGGCGCTGCGGGCCGGGCCCAGCGCTGCACGCATTGCAGCAGGCCCACCGGGTCCAGTGGCTTGGTGATGTGGTCCAGCATGCCGGCGGCCAGGCAGCGTTCTCGTTCCTCCTGCAGGGCGTGGGCGGTCATGGCGATGACGGGCAGGCCCTGGTAGCGGGCATCGGTGTGAATGTGCTGGGCCGCCTCCAGCCCGCCCATGACGGGCATTTGCAGGTCCAGCAGCACGGCGTGGTAGTGCGTGGGTGCTGCGGCGTGCAGCATGTCCAGGGCCTGGCGGCCGTTGTCTGCCAGGTCCACCACGGCGCCTGCGCTGTGCAGCAGTTCGGTGGCGATCTGCTGGTTGATGTCGTTGTCTTCGGCCAGCAGCAGGCGTAGGCCGTCCAGCCGGGGGCCATCGTATTCCGGTGGCGGCACCAGGCTGGCCGGGTCGGCCAGGCCCAGCCAGATGTCAAAGCTGAAGCAGCTGCCGTTGCCGGGCGTGGACTGCACCGCGATCTGCCCGCCCATGCCTTCCACCAGTCCGCGGCTGATGGCCAGGCCCAGGCCGGTGCCACCGTATTTGCGGGTCACCGAGCCATCGGCCTGGGTGAAGGCCTGGAACAGCCGGGCCGACTGCGCCTCGCTCATGCCGATGCCGGTATCGGTCACGGCAATGTGCAGCTGCACGTCGCCGGGCCGCTTGTCCACCACGCGTACCACCACGCTGACGTAGCCGACGTCGGTGAACTTCACGGCATTGCCCAGCAGATTGGTCAGCACCTGGCCCAGGCGCAGCGGGTCGCCGACCAGGGTGGAGGGAACCTCCGACGCCACGTCGAATACCAGGGCCAGCTCTTTGGCGTCGGCGCGGTCGGCCACCATGGCGGATGCGTGGTTCAGCACCTCGTCCAGCCGGAATGGGGTGTGCTCCACCTCCAGTTTGCCGGCTTCGATCTTGGAGAAGTCCAGGATGTCGTTGATGATGCCCAGCAGGTTCTGCCCGGCGCGGTGGATCTTGCCGATGTAGTCGCGTTGGCGCGGGTCCAGGTGGGTCTTCAGCGCCAGGTGCGATAGGCCGATCACCGCGTTCATCGGGGTGCGTATTTCGTGGCTCATGTTCGCCAGGAACATGGACTTGGCCTGGGTGGCTTCCTCGGCCACTTCCTTGGCCAGGCGCAGCTGCTCTTGCGCCTGGGTCAGCTCGGTGATGTCCACCAGCACGCCCACCAGGCCGGCCACGCTGCCGTCGGCGTTGCGGAAGGTGGTGTTGGAGTAGAGCGTGGTGTGCGGCTTGCCGTCGGTATAGGTGAACACGCCGATGCGGCTGAAGCGGCCGCCGGTGGTCAGCAACTGGGTTTGCTCCCGCATCAGCGATTGGCGTATGGCCAGTGGCACGGTCTCCAGTGCCATCACGGTGGTGCCCACCAGCTCTTCGGGGCTGTAGCCAAAGGCCTCGTTATAGGCCTTGTTGCTGCCCCGGTAGAGCGCCTGCGCATCGCGGTACAGGATGGGTATCGGGATGCAGTCGATCATGGCCTGCAGAAAGTCACTCTGCTCCTGCGTCAGCTGTAGCGCGGCATGGCGCTGGCGCAGCACCTGGCGCAGCACGCGGCCCAGCAGCAACAGCACGGCCAGGCCCATGGCAGCCACCAGCGCGCCCTGCCCGTAGTGCCAGCGCACCATGGGGTCCAGCGTGTCCAGCTGGCTGAGCGCCAGCAGCTCGTAGCCGGGCTCGGACAGGGGGCTGCGCGTCAGCAGATAGGAGTTGCCATCCACCAGCCAGTGGTCGGCATGGCGCAAGTGAGGCGGGCGCTCGATGGGGATGCTGGCTACGGCGCCGCTGGGCGGCTTGCCCTGGCTCAGCGGGCCCACATGGCGCAGCATGTATTCGGCGCGCGAGGCGCTCACCACGGTGCCGCTGCTGTCCAGCACCAGGGCGATCTGGTTGCTGGACAGCAGCGGCGCCAGCGTGCTGGCGTTGTGGTTGATGACGGCCACCCCCATGGGCACCTCGTCCTGGTCTATGCGCAGCGAGAAGAAGAAGCCCGGCTGGCTGGTGGTGTGGACGGCGGTGAACAGCTGGCCCTGGCCGTTGGCCATCGCGTCGTTGAAGTCGCTGCGGCTTTTGTAGGATTTGCCGACCATGCCGTCGGCCAGCTGCCAGTCGCTGGACGCCACCACCAGGCCGGCCACATTGACGATGAAGATGCGCTCGTAGCCCAGATTTTTGGCCAGCCCGGCCAGGCCGTCGCCCAGCTCGCGCACATCCAGGTTGTGCAGCAGGCGCCGGCGCCGCTCACCATCGGGAAAGTAGAGCAGGGTGACTGCCTGCGGGTTGTACTGGGCGAGCACCGTGTGCACTTCGGTCTGGCGCCCCAGCAGGCGGGCCACGCTGGCCACTTCCACGAAGGTGCGGTCGATGATGTGGGCCGTGGTGCTGGTTTCGCGGCCGGCAGTGGTGGCCTCGGCGCTGATGCGCGCAGCGACGATGCTGTCCGACACCATTAGCGTCAGGCCGGCTACCAGTACCAGCCACAGGCAGGCTGCAACACCTATGCCACGGCTCAGCTGGCGCAGCTGCTGCTGCAAGGCTTGCGCGCTGTTGGCGGTGGGTGGGCCTGTGGTGTCAGGGCCTCGGTGCGTGGATGTGGGCATGCCATTTCTTGCAAGGGGGCTGCGCCCTCAGCGCGCTGCTCCCGGAACGGCCCTTGTGGGTTGTTCCCCCACCTTACTGCAGCCGTAAGCCCCTGTAAACAGGACTTGCCAGCGGTTTTGCCTGCTGCATTATTTATAGCTGCCAGCGTAAGTAGTACCTGCGTTGACGGCCTGAAATTTTTAAATTTTCAGGCTATTTGAGTTCGATTTCGACAAACACGAATTCGTGCGTGTTGGCATTCACCACGTTGTGCTCCACGCCGGTCAGCCGGGTGTAGGACTGGCCGGCGGTCAAGCTGCTGTGCACCTCGCCGTCCGGGGTCTCCAGCAGCAGGGTGCCGCTGGTCATGGGCACCACCACATAGTCCATGCCGTGGCGGTGCCAGCCGGTGTGGGCGCCGGGTGGAAAGCGCCATTCGGTGACCTTGACGCGATCGTTGTCGATCTGCACCGTGGGTACCGCCGAAGGGCGCTGCGTGGCGCTTGTTCCGCTCATCCGACTCAGGCCTGGGCGTTCAATGTTTCGCCCAGGGCGTTCACCATGCTGTCGATCTCGGCGGGCGTGATGACAAACGGTGGCGCCATCTGGATGGTGTCGCCGCCGTAGCGCACGTAAAAGCCCTTCTTCCACATCGCCATGGCGATCTCATACGGGCGGCGGGCCGGCTCGCCGGGCAGGGCGGCAATGGTGATGCCGCTGGCCAGGCCGTAGTTGCGGATGTCGGTGACGTGCTTGGCGCCCTTCAGGCTGTGCACCGCGTTCTCGAAATGCGGGGCAATGGCTTGCACGCGCTGCACCATGTTTTCCTGCACCAGGATGTCCAGCGTAGCCAGGCCGACCGCGCAGGCCACGGGGTGGGCCGAGTAGGTGTAGCCGTGGGCAAACTCCAGCATGTAGTCGGGGCCGCCGGCCGCCATGAAGGTGTCGTAAATGTCCTTCTTGACCAGCACCGCACCCATGGGCTGGGCGCCGTTGGTGATCTGCTTGGCCACGTTCATGATGTCGGGCGTGACGCCAAAGGCCTCAGCGCCGGTCATCGCGCCCATACGGCCAAAGCCGGTGATCACTTCGTCAAAAATCAGCAGGATGTTGTGCGCGGTGCAGATCTCGCGCAGGCGCTGCAGGTAGCCCACCGGCGGCACCACAACGCCGGCCGATCCGGACATGGGCTCGACGATCACGGCGGCGATGTTGCTCGCATCGTGCAGCGCAATCAGGTCCAGCAGCTCGTCGGCCAGCTCGGCGCCAGTCTTCGGCATGCCGCGCGAGAAGGCGTTGCTTTTCAGCTGGGTGTGCGGCAGGTGGTCGGCCTGCAGGGCTTCGCCAAACATCTTGCGGTTGGCACCGATGCCGCCTACCGAGATACCGCCGAAGTTCACGCCGTGGTAGCCCTTTTCGCGGCCGATCAGACGGGTCTTGCTGGCTTGGCCCTTGGTGCGCCAGTAGGCGCGCGCCATCTTCAGCGAGGTGTCGGCGGCTTCCGAGCCGGAGCCGGTGAAGAACACGTGGTCCAGGCCGTCGGGCGTCAGTTCTTTGAGCTTGTTGGCCAGCTCGAACGACAGCGGGTGGGCGAACTGGAAGGCGGGTGAGTAGTCCAGCGTGGCCAGCTGGCGGGTGGCGGCGGCCGTGATCTCAGTGCGGCCATGGCCCAGGCCACAGCACCACAGGCCGGACAGTCCGTCCAGGATCTGGCGGCCGTCGATATCGGTGTAGTAGCTGCCCTTGGCGCCGGTGATGATGCGCGGGTCGGCTTTGAAGTTGCGGTTGCCCGAGTAAGGCATCCAGTGCGCGTCCAGCCAGGCGGCGTCGGTACGGGGGCGGGGGCTGAGTTGCTGGCTGTCGGTCATGTCCATGGATGCTCCAGTAAAAAGTGGATCACGCATTCTTGCGGCGTCTGTTACTCTTATAAAGCATTAAATATCCATATTCAGTTAGCAATATATGCAAGTAAAAAATCGCGCCGTGCTGGGCCAGCTGACGGATATGGACATCCGCCTGCTGCGGGTGTTCAAGAGCGTGGTCGAGTGCGGCGGCATGGCGGCGGCCGAGCTGGAGCTGAACATCGGCACCTCCACCGTCAGCCGCCATGTCAAAGACCTGGAAACCCGGCTGGGCTTGACGCTGTGCCGGCGCGGCCGCAGCGGCTTTGCGTTGACCCCCGAAGGCCAGCAGATCTACACCGAGACGCTGCGCCTGCTGGCCGGCGCCGAGGCCTTCCGCGCCAGCGTGGACGCGCTGCACCAGCGCATGGGCGGCGAGCTGCACCTGGCGGTGTTCGACAAGACCGCCAGTAACCCGCAAGCGCGCATCCATGCGGCCATTGCCCAGTTTGCGCAGCAGGCCCCGGATGTGCGCCTGTGCCTGCACGTGGCCACCATCCACGCCATCGAGCGCGGGGTGCTGGACGGCCAGTTCCAGCTGGGCATCATCCCCGGCCACCGCAACGCCGACAGCCTGGCCTACGACGCGCTGTTTGGCGAAACCATGCTGCTGTACTGCGGCGCGCAGCATGTGCTGTTTGGACAGAGTCCACAGATGATGCAGGCGATGGGCTGGGACGACCTGCGCCGCTACCCGTTTGCTGGCCTGGGCCAGCATTCGCCGAATATGGAAATCAGCCAGCGCGAGCGCCTGCCGCGCAAGGCCACGGGCTTCGACCAGGAATCCATCGCCACGCTGATTCTGAGCGGCCACTATCTGGGCTTCCTGCCCGACCACTATGCCGAGGGCTTTGTGCAAAAAGGCCAGATGCGCGCCGTACAGCCCGATGTGTTCCGCTATGACTGCCGCTTCCTGGGCATCGTGCGGCGCACGCCCGAGCCCTCACGCGCCACGCGTACGCTGCAGGACTGTCTGAGGCTGGCGCACGCGGCTTAGGTAGGCGATCAGTCCAACTTCACCAGGTTCAGCAGCGCCAGCGGGCCGCCGGGGAACTGCACCAGCCAGCCTTGTTCCGTGCCGCCCAGGTCCACCGGCGCGTAGCCCAGACGCGCGATCAGAGCGCTGACGGTCTGCTTCGCATCGGCATCGGGGCCGGACAGAAACAGCACGCGGCGGCCGCCATCCATCAGGATGCTGCCGTTCTAGGGGTCCAGGTCCTTCAGCGCGGCGGTGATGGAAGTAATGTTCACTTTGTGTTGCTGAGTTTGCAGGGGGAAGCGCGTGTGGTGAGGTTAGCTTACAAGTTAGGTGGAAACCGGACTAGCTCATTGAACGATCCTCCCGATCGACAGATTTGAAGTTACCGCAGGGCGACGGCGAGTTTTTCGAAGGCTTGCCGTAGTTGCTTTACAAGAGCGTCATAAATTTCAAACAGATCGACTGTTTCTGCTGTCAAACCCAATCTAGTTATTACGCTACGCAGAGTCTCAGCTTGTCCTTCCATCGAGCCCAAGTGCGAGTAAGCAACGCGTAGGTCGTAGAGAACAAACAGTGGTGCCATCGTGCGGGGAGCGTCGCTATGTGGCGCTAGCGATCCTAATATTTTCTCAAGGCGTTTAAGACTACCTAGATTTCCGGGCTGTTGACCCTGCGATTCCATTGCTCGACCAAGTGCTTTGTTGTCTAGTGACTCCAGGTAGACCTTATTCAATGAGTCTGCGATGTGTCGTCGTTCAAGTGCTGTATCCACGACTGGACGTCTGATTGATATGGCTAGATCTAGGACTTCTTTTTCTAGGTGCGCAGCTTTCTCTCCGAATTTGGCGAAGAATCCTTCGAGGAAGCAAGAGCGTTGCTCGAACAATAGATCCTCCGGGGGTTTTTCGGTGAACTTGCACTCAATTTGTCCGTCATAAAACTCTGAGCCGATAGAGTGATCGGATGAGACATTTTCAGAACGTAAGTAGAACTGTTCGTTCTCGGGGAGCGTCGCTATATCTCCGAGCCACATCACCAATTTGCCGCTGCGATTAATTCCGAAGGCGACGTCGAAATCATTCTGGCGAATGGTTCCGTACGTTCGGGAGGCAAAGTCCACTCGGTAGGATGGATGTGAATCGTATTTGAGTAGTACTTCTTTGTTGAAGAAGACCGGGGTTAGGAAGCCCGGGTCGAACTGGCGCAAGAGGCCGGGGATGTAGTAGTAGTCATCAGAGTCGTACTGGAATGGCACCGTGGTAAAGCCGAAGTTCTTGTTTGTTTTCTTACGAACTACGTTGACGGCAAAAGATCCTTTTTCTACTGCCTGTCGATGCGTCTCAATGAGCGCAAAGCGAGACGTGTCCGGGAGAAAAGTTGACTCACAAGATGGGCAGCGAAGCCTAGGAAGGCCTTCGACACGAATATGGACTCCAGAGACATCGTCATCAAAGTCAAAGAACGATAGCTCGAGGTGAGTGGAGCATTTGTCGCAGTAGATATCTCGGTGAGTGCCTTCAGCAGGAAATAAGTCGCGGACATTCATTTTGTGAAAACCCAATGTGATACATGCCGCGAAGGGCTGCGGTACGTGGCGACTTTAACTGTAAGTTTTCCCCCCTCAATCCCCCAAAATCCGTCGATCTTTAATCAGCTTGCCAAACCGCGCCGTATCCTCATGCGCCTTGGTCCCAAACACGGCGGGCGTCATCGGCGCCGCCTCGCCACCCAGTTCTACGATCCGTTCCTTCACCGTCGGCAGACTAACAAATTGCTCCTAAAGTGATAGCTTCCAGCGCAGATAGTACCTGCGCCAAAGCTAGTTTGTACTGAGAAACCGTCCAGCGTAGGACTGCGCACCGCCGTGCTGTCGGACAAGCGCCAAATTGGCTCGCAGGCCCGCCCAAACCTTGCATTGCCCGGTGTTGAGGAACACATTAAGCCGGTGCCTGGCGACGCCCTGCATGGCGGTGCCCTACTAGCCCATCGGTTTTTCAACCTGCCGGCAATGCCCGCCTTGCGCGCCGGGCCTGCCTGAAGCTCCGCACCTCCCCACGCTTTCTCCGAACGCCAAGGCGCCCTGTCGCCTTGCGCGCAACTTTTTCTTGATCTCCCTTACCGAGTAACCCCCATGGCCCTGTACCAGACTGCCGAGTCCCACGACCTTTCCATCGAGGATGTGTATTCCAGCGGAGCCTCCGAGCGGCGCCTGCCCAAGTACCGCCTGCCCGACCACTCCACTGCGCCCTCCGCGGCCTACAACCTGGTGCGCGACGAGCTGCTGCTGGACGGCAATTCGCGGCAGAACCTGGCCACGTTCTGCACCACCTGGGTCGAGCCCGAGGTGCAAAAGCTGATGGCCGACGCGCTCGACAAGAACATGATCGACAAGGACGAATACCCCCAGACGGCCGAGATCGAAAACCGCTGCGTGCACATCATTGCCGACCTCTGGCATGCACCCAAATCCTGGGACACCATAGGCTGCTCGACCACCGGTTCCAGCGAAGCCGCCATGCTCGGCGGCCTGGCCTTGAAGTGGGCCTGGAAGAAGCGCCGCGAAGCGGCCGGACTCCCAACGGACAAACCCAACTTTGTCTGCGGCCCGGTGCAGATCTGCTGGAAGAAGTTTGCCCGCTACTTCGACGTGGAGATGCGCGAAGTACCGCTGCGTGGCGACGTCCTGGGCCTGCAGCCGGCCGACCTGCGCGCATACTGCGACGAGAACACTATTGGCGTGGTGGCCACGCTGGGCGTGACCTTCACCGGTGTCTATGAACCCGTGGCGGCGCTGGCGGCCGAGCTGGACGCACTGCAGCGCGACCTGGGGCTGGACATTCCCATCCACGTGGATGCGGCCAGCGGCGGTTTTGTGGCGCCTTTCATCCAGCGCGAGCTGGAGTGGGACTTCTGCGTTAGCCGGGTCAAGTCCATCAACGCGTCGGGCCACAAATACGGCCTGGCGCCACTGGGTGTGGGCTGGGTGGTGTGGCGTGCCAAGGCCGACTTGCCGCAGGAGCTGATCTTCAACGTGGACTACCTGGGCGGCAATATGCCGACCTTCGCGCTGAACTTCAGCCGGCCCGGTGGCGAAATCATTGCCCAGTACTACAACTTTCTGCGCCTGGGGCGTGACGGCTACACCCGCATCCAGCAGGCCTGCTCCGACACCGCACAGTGGCTGGCGCAAGAGATCGCCAAGTTCAGCCCGCTGGAGCTGGTGTACGACGGTAAGAACGGCCTGCCTGCGGTCTGCTACAAGCTGAAGGACGGTGTGGACCATGGCTTCACGCTGTACGACCTGTCCGAGCGGGTACGCATGCGCGGCTGGCAGATTGCCTCGTACCCGCTGCCTTCAGACCGGCAGACCGTGGTGGTGCAGCGCGTGCTGGTGCGCCACGGCGTCAGCCGCGACCTGATCGCCCTGCTGCTGGACGACTTGCGCAAGGCCATCGACTTTTTGCAGAACAACCCGGTGCTGCGTTCCGAGGCCGGCCCCAGCTTCAGCCACGGCGCGCTCGCTGAGCCGGAACTGCGCGTGTTGGCCGCAGCGTGATGGTCGCATTTCTGACCTTTCTGCAGAAGAACCCCTACATCCTGCTGTTTCTGGTGGTGGGGCTGTCCGTCTGGGTGGGGCGCGGCACCATCAAGGGCTATGGCCTGGGCGCGGTGGCGGCGGCCATTGTGATGGGCTGCGGTGTGGCGACCTGGGGCGCGGCGTATGGCGTGCGCTTTGAGCTGGACAACTTCACCAAGAGCCTGTTTTATTACCTGTTCATGTACGGCGTGGGCCTGCGTGTGGGGCCGTCGTTCATCAACAGCCTGAAGGGGGACGGGCTGAAGTTCACCGTGCTGGCCGTTCTATCCTCCTTCCTGGGCCTGGGCATCGTGGTGCTGGGTACGCGCTGGCTGTCTTTGCCGGTGGGCGCGGCGGGCGGCATTCTGGCGGGCTCGCAAACCATGTCGGCGGCCATAGGCTCGGCCGAGCAAGCCATCACCTCCGGCGTGGTGCCGCTGCCGCCGGGTACCACGGCGGGGGCCGCGACAGCGATGATTGCCCTGTCTTACGGCATCACCTACATCTGGGGTACGGTGGGCATCATCCTGATTTGCAAATACCTGCCGCGCTGGTGGGGTGTGGACGCGCGCAGCGCCGCGAAGACCTACGAGGTGGAACACGGCGTGCCGAACGTGGACGACGCTGGCCTCAGCGGCTACCGCCCGTTCGACCTGCGTGCCTACCGCCTGGTCAACCCCGCGCTGAACGGCCAGAGCATCGCGCAGTTCCGCACACGCTATGCCCAGTACCAGATCGAGAACGTGGAACGCGGCAAAGACCTGCTGGGGGCCGACCCGGCGCTGGTGTTGCAGCTGGGCGATGTGATCGCGCTGGGCGGCAGCCTGGGCGCGCTGACCGATCACATGGGCCTGATCGGCCCCGAGGTGCCCGACGCGCGGGCGCTCAACATCCCGCTGGACCAGGCCGAGATTCTGGTCACGCACCGCGACGTCGTGGGCAAGGCGCTGAAGGAGTTCAGCCGCTCACCGATTGCCGGGCAGGTGCAGCTGGTGGGCCTGGAGCGCGGCGGCGCGCCCCTGCCCATCGGTCTGGAGACGCGTTTGCAGCGCATGGATGTGCTGCATTTGGTGGGCTTGGGCAGCGCGATAGACCAGGCGGCGGCGCTGATCGGCAAAGTGGCGCGGCCCAGCACCGCGACCGACCTGCTGACCCTGTCGCTGGGCATGATTCTGGGGCTGCTGATTGGCCAGATACAGGTACCCGCCTTCGGTGCGTCGGTCGGCCTGGGCAATGCGGGTGGCCTGCTGGTGTCGGGCATCATCGTGTCGTCGCTGGTGTCGCGGGTGCGTTTTTTCGGCAACACGCCGAACGCTGCGCGCAACATTCTGGAAGACATGGGCCTGATTTTCTTTGTGGCCATCGTGGGTGTGAACGCTGGGGCCAATCTGCTGTCACAGCTCAACGGCATGGTTGCGCTGAAGATATTCGCCCTGGGCTTTGTGGCCTGCACCATTCCGCCGTTCATCGTCTGGGCGATTGGTTTCCATGTCTTCAAGATCAACCCCGCCGTGCTGATGGGCGGCGTGGCCGGTGCGCGCAGCCACTCCGGCCCGGCCCGCGAGGCCGCCAAGGAGATAGGCAGCAGCGTGCCGTGGATAGGCTTCCCGGTGGCCTACGCGGTGTCTGGCATCTTGTTGACGGTGTTTGGTTACTTCGCCATGTTGCTGGCGGCCTAGTCAGGGAAAAATTTGCTACGAAAAATGCAGCTGCTACCGCAGGAAATATATGCGGTAGCAGCGGTTTTTATAGTAAATAACTTGCCTCAAAAAGGATAGTGCCGTGGCGTGGTCTGCACCGTGACCCAGCGCAGGTCGGTGAACGCCGCGATGCCGGCGGCACCGCCAAAGCTGCCTATGCCGCTGCCCTTGACGCCGCCGAAGGGCATCTGCGGTTCGTCGTGCACCGTGGGGCCGTTGACGTGGCAGATGCCGGACTGGATGCGCCCGGCGACCTGCAGCGCGCGCGCAATGTCGCGGCCGAACACGGCGCTGGAGAGTCCGTAGGCGTTGTCGTTGGCGCAGGCCACGGCCGCATCGACGCCGCTGACGCGGACGATGGCTTTCACCGGGCCGAAGGATTCTTCGCTGTAGATCTTCATCGCCGGGGTTACGTGGTCCAGCAGGGTGGCGGGCATCAAGGTGCTGTCGGCCTTGCCGCCGCAGAGCAGCTTCGCGCCTTTGGCGAGCGCGTCATCGATCAGCGCGTTGCAGCGCTGCACGGTGCTCATGTCGACCACCGAACCGAGGACGACGGGACCCTTGCGCGGATCGCCCAGCGGCAGGCTGGCGGCCTTGGCGGCGAGCTGGGCCACGAAGGCATCGGCGATTTTTCCGTCCACGATGATGCGTTCGGTGGACATGCAGATCTGGCCCGAATTGGCGAAGGCGCCGAAGGCGGCGGCGTTGACGGCCGCGTCCAGATCGGCGTCGTCCAGCACCAGCAGTGGCGCCTTGCCGCCGAGCTCCAGCACCACCGGTTTCAGGTACTTGGCGCAGACGCCGGCGATGATCTTGCCCACATGCGTCGAGCCGGTGAAGTTGACGCGGCGCACGGCGGGGTGCGAGACCATGGCTTCGACCACCGCCGCCGCATCGGCTGGCGCATTGGTGATGAAGTTCACCACGCCCGGCGGCAGGCCGGCCTCTTGCAGGGCCTCGATGATCAGGCCGTGGGTGGCGGGGCAGAGTTCCGAGCCCTTCAGCACCACGGTGTTGCCGCAGGCCAGCGGCACGGCAACGGCGCGCACGCCCAGGATCACCGGCGCGTTCCACGGCGCCATGCCCAGCACTACGCCAGCGCCCTGGCGCACGCCCATGGACAGGCTGCCCGGCACGTCGGACGGAATGACTTCGCCGCTGATCTGTGTGGTCAGCGATGCGGCTTCCAGCAGGGTGCCGGCGGCCAGGTGCACGTTGAAGCCGGCCCACATCGCCGAGGCGCCGGTTTCGGCGGCCATGGCGGCGATGAAGGCCGGGGCTTTGGCTTCGAGTGCGGCAGCGGCCTTGGTCAGCAGCGCGCGGCGCTGGCCTGGGCCGGTGGCCGACCAGGCAGGGAAGGCGGCGGCTGCAGCTTCTACTGCTGCCACTGCGTCCTGTACTGTGGCGGCGGGGGCGCTGGTGGCGATGCTGCCATCTAGCGGGTTGCGGCGCTCGAAGGTAGCGCCGGAGCTGGCGGGGACGGACTGGCCGTTGATGAGCAGGTGGGTGTTGGGCATGGTGTGTTTCTTGCGGCGCGGGGCCGTTGTCTCTGGAACTGCAAGCATCTCACAACAGACCCTAATTCAGAATTAGAGTTTCTAATAAACCATGGTGTTCTGGATTAGGTCAACTTATATTTCAACAAGTTTCAATTTCTCACAAAGCGAGCGCCACATGAAAGTTCTGATCTTGGGCAGCGGGGTGATAGGCACCACGACCGCGTACTACCTGGCCAAGGCCGGACACCAGGTGACGGTGGTGGACCGTCAGCCCGGCCCCGCGCTGGAGACCAGCTACGGCAATGCGGGTGAGGTGTCGCCCGGCTACTCGGCGCCCTGGGCCGGGCCGGGCGTGCCGCTGAAGGCGATCCAGTGGCTGATGATGCACCACAGCCCGCTGGTGATACGCCCGCTGCTGGACCCGAGCATGTGGCGCTGGGGTATGTCCATGCTGCGCAACTGCACCGAGGCACGCTACCAGGTCAACAAGGGCCGCATGGTGCGCCTGGCCGAGTACAGCCGCGACTGCCTGAAGCAGCTGCGCGCTGACACCGGTATTGCTTACGACGAGCGCAGCCAGGGCACGCTGCAGCTGTTTCGCAACCAGAAGCAGCTGGACGGCACGGCCAAGGACATCGAAATATTGAAGCAGTACGGCGTGCCCTACCAGCTGCTGGACCGCGAGGCTTACCTGGAACACGAGCCGGCGCTGGCCCTGGTGAAGGAAAAGTTCGTCGGCGCGTTGCGTCTGCCTGGCGATGAAACCGGCGACTGCTTCAAGTTCACCAACCGCCTGGCCAAGATGGCCGAGGCCCTGGGTGTGGAATTCCGCTCCAGCGTGCATATCGAACGCATTGCCGCCGATGGGAACAAGATCACCGGCGTGCATACCAGCGTGGGCCTGCTGCAGGCCGACAGCTACCTGGTGGCGCTAGGCAGCTATTCGCCCGTCCTGCTGAAGCCGCTGGGCTTCAACCTGCCGGTGTACCCGGTGAAGGGCTATTCCATCACCGTGCCGATCACTGATGCGGCCTGCGCGCCTGAGTCCACCGTGATGGACGAAACCCACAAGGTCGCTGTGACCCGCCTGGGTGACCGCATCCGCGTGGGCGGTACGGCCGAGCTGGCTGGCTACAGCCTGGAGCTGCATGAAGAGCGCCGCAACACGCTGAACCACGTGGTAACCGACTTGTTCCCCAAGGGCGGCGATGTGTCCAAGGCCGAGTTCTGGACCGGCCTGCGCCCCATGACGCCCGATGGCACGCCGGTGCTGGGCGAAACGCCGTACCCCAATCTGCACCTGTCCACCGGCCACGGTACGCTGGGCTGGACCATGGCAGCCGGCACTGGCCGTGTGATGGCTGACCTGTTGTCGCAGCGTAAGCCGGACATCAGCATGGAGGGCCTGAGCCTGGCCCGCTACGGCAACGGATTTAGCGGTCGTACACATACCGGCTAGGCTCCTAAGGTACATTCGCCTTCCATGAGCAGTTTTGACCCCGACGCCCTTGAATGCCTTGCCGCCATTGTGGAAGAGGGGGGCTTCGAGCGTGCGGCGCAGCGGCTGAACATCACGCAGTCTGCGGTGTCGCAGCGCCTGCGCTCGCTGGAGGCGCAGGCCGGCACCGTGCTGGTGGTGCGCAGCCGCCCGCTCAAGCCCACGGCCGCCGGCCATTTGCTCATCAAACACACCAAGCAGCTGCGCCTGCTGCGCGCCGATCTGGAGCGCGACATGCAGGAGCTGGCGCCCAGCATCAACGGTGGCGCGCGCGACGAGGAGCGGGTGTCGATCGCCATCAACGCCGACAGCATCGCCACCTGGGCCATGGGCGCCTTGCAGGGCGTGGTGGCGCAGGGCTTGCCACTGGAGATCATCACCGATGACCAGGACTTCACCCAGGAATGGCTGCGTGAAGGCCAGGTGCTGGGCTGCGTCACCACTTTGAAACAGGCCCTGCGCGGCTGCAAGGTGGTGCACCTGGGTGCCATGCGCTATGTGGCCGTGGCCCAGGCCGAATATGCACGCCGTCACTTGCCGCATGGCTTGACGGCGCACAACTTCCGCAACGTGCCATTTGTCGCCTTCAACCGCAAGGATGATATGCAGCGCGAGTTTGTCAGCCAGCAGTACGGTCTCAAGCGGGTGTCTCTGCGCCAGGTCTTCGTGCCCAGTTCTGAAGGCCAGGTGCGTGCCGTGCGCGCCGGCTGGGGCATCAGCGTGGTGCCCGAGTTGCTGGTGCTGGATTTGTTGGCCCAGGGGGAACTGGTCAATCTGGTTCCGAAAGAGGCACTGTTGATCCAACTCTATTGGCACTGCTGGAATCTGCAGTCCGAGGTGCTGGACACCTTGAGCGCCGCGCTGACCGACGCGGCGGCTGCCTCGCTGCAATAAGGCTTGGGCTCAGGTAGAGCTGCCTGCGGTAGCCTGCCCGCAGCCCAGGGGACTGGCTACCAAAAACTCAGGCTTTTTGCCAGAATGCGCTGCATCCAGTTGCGGGACGTAGCGTCTTGCACATCGCCCTTGCCGACCAGTTCCAGCTTGGCATCCACCACATCGCCAGAGGCGACCACATTGCCCGCGGTAATGTCATACGGGTTCACCACGCCAGAGAAGCGCAGTGTGCTCATGCCGTTGTTCAACACGATGCTTTTTTCGCCGGCCACCAGCAGGTAGCCGTTGGGCATGACGTTGATCACTGCCGCCGCCAATCGGCCGCTGAACTTGCTGCTATTGCCGGCGGTGCCCGAGCCCTTGAGCGTGTCGGTGCCCGAGGCAGTTGCGTCCACGTTCATGATGCCCTTGAGGATGCTGCCCAGGGAGTTGGATTCAGAACCCGGCCCTTTTTGTGTCAGCTTGGTTTCCTTGCTGGTATTGCTGGTTTGTTCGCTGGTGGCGCTCAGGGTTTCGGAAATATCGATTTTCAGGGCATCACCGATTTTGGTCGGCTTTCTGCGGTCTGAAAATAAGGAGGTTACCGTCATATTCGAACGGAATATCGCACCGGTGGCAACAGGCTCAATATCCATGGGCTGCTGCAAAGCCGTTACCCGTACGGGTGGCGGGACAATACTGTCCGATCCGGCGCAGGCTCCTAGCGCGCCCAATACAAATATCGCCATCAAATATGCGTGTACGCGATAGATAGTCTGTGCCATATGAATCTTTCAGGATTTAGTTTTCAAAACCGGTGAGTAAAGCAGTAACCACCGGAGCTACCTTGCTGCGTGTGGAAGACCATTTACCCATGCCATAAGTTGGGTCCAATGCATAACTGCTCTTGGATAAAACCTTGCCACCAGCCGTACGCAATGTCAGCGTGGTACTGGTTAAATAGGTTTTATAGTCGTTTGTAAATGGTGGAATATCCCACTCCACATAAGCCACATAATTCAGCCAGATTTCACAGTTGCCGGGAGCAGTACCAGCTTCATATATCCGACTTTCTATCTGGTGCAAACGCAATTCGGATTGCACCGCGGGCAGAATTTCCACCGCTTGGGATTGCGGGTTGAATTCAATACACACTTTGTCGAAAGTAGGATGGATGTGGTAGACCGTGTCCTTGGCCTTGCTGGGCCCGACCGTGATGAGCGTGCTGGCGGCTGTGCCCGAAGCCTTGACCAGTTCGAACAGCGGTACGGGCGAGAATATGGAGCAGGCGGTTTGCAGCAAACACGCTGCAACCGCAACCCCGCGCAGGCAATAGGACTTAAACAGAATATTCTCCTGGCTCGGTATTGCCGGGCTGTGGACTAAACCAATGCGCTGACGACTTGCGTGGCGTTCGATATGCCCGCTTGGGTATATTCGGCGGCGGCGCTGGCAACCTTGCCAATACCTTTTGCGGTGGCGTTATAGGCGGTTTTTAAACCGTCAACGCTTTCATTGGCCAGGGTTACCGTGCTATCGACCGCGGATTTTGCGGTATTTTCTACCGCCTGTACTGCGTTGCTGGCGGCATTGCTGATACCGTTGGTCATGTTGTTATAGGCACTCTTTAATTCTTTGGCGCCTTCTGCAACAGTGGATGTGGCATTTTCTGCCGCCGATTTCACGGTATTTACGGCGCTGCTGTTCAGGGTTTTGGCCGCTGTGCCCGCCGAATTAGCCAGACCCATGGCATCGGCAGTGGCCGCGCTAAATGCTTTCGCACTTTTTTCATGGATGGAGGAGTTTTTGGAGGCTGCCGTAGACGCTTTGGCAGTGCTGGCGGGAAAGGTGGTTGCATTGCTGATTTGCATGGTGATCCTCTGGGTTGATGGACGGGCAATTAAATTTTGTCAGCCCGCCCCAGATTTAAATCACAGATAAAGCGCTAGAAAACCCGCTAGGTACATTGGATTCACAAGCAAGTATGCAATGGGTACAAATGGTATATGTAGTGAAATATAAATGCGTCGATACAATCGACTTTTAAATAAAATTAAAGATAATATGGCTGAATTTTTCGAATATCTGTTGTACGCATATTGTGTTTAGTGACTTGTGGGTCTAACAATAGACCCATAGTTCTTATTTTGTGCATCTGCACTTAAAATGCGGTATGCGCTCTTCCCCCCAACCCAAAATTTCCTTTAAGCAACAGATGCTGCAGGCCCGTGAAGAGGCCATCGTGCAGACAGTCAACCGTCTGCTGGCCGAAAAGGGCTTTGACGCCATGACGGTGGACGAGGTGGCGCTGGGCGTGGGTATTGCCAAGGCCAGCCTGTACAAGCATTTCCCCAGCAAGGAAGACCTGGCCGCTGCCGCCATGGTGCGTGTGCTGCAGCGCACACGGGACTTTCTGCAAACCCTGCCAGCCACCGATGCCCCTTTGTTGAAGCTGCAAGCCCTGGTGCGCTGGGCCATGCAGGTGCAACTGGCCGGTGAAATGCCTTCGCTACCCAGCCAGAACTCCAGCCTGCGTGCCAATCTGATGGGCAATAACGCCTACCTGGATGTGCTGGTGCAGGTCAGCGACCAGCTCGGCGGCTGGATACAGGCAGCGCAAACCGCCGGCCAGATCAACCCGCAGCTGCCGGCCGTGGCCGTGTTGTACACGCTGTATGCGCGTGCTTGCGACCCGGTGCTGGGCTTTTTGCAGGCCGGCGGCCAGCACACCGACGAGCAGATCATTGAATGGGTGCTGTCTACCTGCTTTGATGGTCTGATTGCCCGTTAGCGCAGGTATTACCAGCGCTAACAGCTATTAAAACCATAGTAAACATGGTTCACAGCTGGATGCAGCGCGCCTCTTGGAAGTGCAGCTGCTCGTTCTTGCGGGTATAGCCTCTGGGGTTAGCTACGACCCGGCAACCGCGGTGCACGTAGTCGCTGGGGGCATGCAGATGGCCGTGCAACCATAGCTGCGCATGCGGCAGCAGATCGTCCAAGGCATTGCAGAAACCGGCCGTGCCCGGCGTGCGCCCATAGCGTGGGTCAGCGCTGTGCAGGCTGGGCGCAAAGTGGGTGACCACTACCGTGGGGCCGGCAAAGGGCGTGGCCAGTGCCGTGCGCAGCCAGGCCTGGCATGCCAAGGCTTGCTCGCGGATGGCATCGGCCAGCATGGGCTGGCCGTCGCGGGTGGCCGAGTTCTTTGTCAAATAGTAGTTGGCGGCGCGAAAGGCCTTGTCACGCGCCTTGAGCTGCTGGCCCAGGGTAGCCTCGGTGGCTGTGTCGTCCGGCCCGAGTGCGTCAAAGTCACTCCACAGCGTGGTGCCTATGAAGCGCACGCCCTGCAGCTCCAGGGTTTCACGCTCGAGCCAACTGATGCCAAGGCGTTCGCAGGTGGCGCGCAGGCGCTGGTGGGCGGTGTCGAAATCCAGCCCGTCGTATTCATGGTTGCCGGGCACGAAAAGTACCGGCGTGGGCCAGCCTGCGTGCTGGGGCAGGGGGGAGAAGCGGGCCAGGCCGAAGTCGCTATCGTCCAGGCGCGAGCCCGCCTGGTAGGAGCCGATATCGCCAGCCAGCACCAGCACATCGGCGTCTGGCGCGGGCGTGGGTGCGAAGTCTGGGTGGGTTTCTAGGTGCAGGTCGGACAGCAGTTGGATCTTCATGGCAGGGCCAGTCTACGCGGGATCGGGCCTGTCTATAACTGCACAGAAAATGCCAGTCACAGGCGGTCTGCACGAGGTTATGCATCAAGTGCATAGCTTGGGGCTTGAATATCTAGGGAAAACCCTTATTCTTCAAGCATTGTTGTTTTTCACCGTTTGTCCGGTGGTATTTGTATGTTGAGTCTGCTCCTCCAAAAGATCTTGTTCCGTAGCGTCAGCGCAGCCGTGCCTGCCATCCGTCGCCGCAAAGACACGCCCAATGTGGCCCAGGATTTGATGGAAAGCGCGGGTGCCCGCTCTGGCACCAACCCTTACCAGTCCGCCGAACTGCGTGGCGCGGCACTGGCCTTTCTCAGCGTGATGCGCTGAGAGCGTTGACATTTTCTTAGCGCGCAAACGCCTTTTTGGCGGAGCGCGCCAAAGCCAGGCGTAGCCAAGTGTGGGCTGCGTCATGCTCCATACGCCGGTGCCATAGCGCATCGACGTGTACAGCCGGCACCGTGAATGGCAGCTCTTGCAGCTGCAGTGCATCGGCCATGCCGGTGACGCTGACGAAATGCCGTGGCAGCACCGTCAGCAGGTCCGAATTGACTACGACCCGGCCCGCGGTGAAGAATTGGTTCACCGTCAGTACCACGCGCCGCTCGCGTTTCTGGCGCGCCAAGGCTTCGTCAATAAAGCCAAAAGCCCGGCCGGAAAAGCTCACCAGCAGGTGGCGCGCCGCGCAAAACGCGTCCAGCGTCAGGCCGGCGGGGGCCAGTGGATGGCCTTTGCGCATGGCGCATACATACTGACCGTCGTAGAGGCGCTGGTGCGCATACGGCGTGGCCTTGCCCACCTGGGCGCGGGCCGTCAGGTCGCTCATCACCGCCGGGAAATAGCCTACGGCCAGGTCGGCCAACTCATCCTCTAAGAGTTTGCGCGGGTCGCGCGTGGTCAGTGGCACCACGCGCAGCGAGATGCCGGGCGCCTCGGTTTCCAGAATGTCCACCAGCCCGGGTATCAGCTCCGCCGCCGTGGCGTCGGCCATGGCCAGCACAAAGGTGTTGTCCGCCAGCGCAGGTACGAAGTCGCTGGGTACCAGTGAAGCCTGCAGCTGCCGCAAGGCCTCGCGTACCACCGGCCACAACGCCAGGGCGCGCGGCGTGGCCTCCAGGCTTTGGCCGCGCCGGCGCACCAACTCGTCGTCCAGGGTTTCACGCAGGCGCCGCAGCGCATTGCTGACAGCCGGCTGGGTCAGCGCCAGGTTTTGCGCTGCCCGGGTGAGGCTGCGCTCGGCCATGATTTCATCAAACACCCGCAATAGATTGAGGTCGAAAGTGCGAAAGTTAGGCAGGCTCATGGCGGATGGCGTAAACGTTTGTGCAGTAATAAGTGCGATGTGTTGCTTTATGGATACGGTGTGGCGTCATGGCTATGTGCAGGTACGACGTCTGATGCACGTGCCAGAAAACCGTTTTTGCATACCGTATTTGCCAACATTATTTGCTATAAAAATAAGAGCTACTTGCGCAGAGAATATCTGCGCGAGAGGCCAATTCAACCTATATCCACAGACAGGAGTGAGCGTCGGGCCCAGGCTGATTGAACTGCTCTCCTTGTATGCCGACAGCAGGCCATTCATCACCATGGTGAATGGAGATCATCACAAAGATAAAGTTGGATCGTATGGGTGTAAACCCTAATATTCGTTTGCGTCTACGGCGATCCCGTCCAGAGGACGCTAGATCCAAAGGAAATTACCATGACCAGCATTGCCCAAACCAGCTTCCCTACCGCACATGCCGGCGCAACCCGTGCTGAGTCGGCCAACGGTAGCCTGTCCCAACGTTTTGACTCCGCCAAGGGTTTGTCCACCATTTTGTTGGCAGCCATTGTGTCCGCACTGGTGGTCGCTGCCGACCAGTTGGTAGACAACTGGAGCGAAGGCCATCTGCTGGCCGCCTGGGGCGCCGTGTGGGCCGTGGGCTTTGTTGCGCTGGCACTGTTTGCCGGTACGGCCCGCCGCGCCGCCGTCCGCATCGTACAGGCTCTGGATGCATGGTCGCAACGCCAGGCCCGTGCCCGTGCTGACCAACGCCTGTGGGCTACCGCTTTGAGCGACCCCCGCATCATGGCCGACCTGCAAGTCGCCATGGGCCGTCACGCAGAAGCCGACGCTACCGTGGTGGCAGAGAAAGCTCCCGTATCAGGCCGTCTGGGCCGTGCTGTGCTGGCTGCTTTTGACCGTCTGGACGCGCAAGCTTATGCTGCTGCGCAGTACCGCCTGTCCGCACACCTGTAATCGCGCAAACCGCGCTGCCGACAAGGCCTGGCGATCAGGCACTGCCGGCCGCACCGTAGGCCGGACATTAGGCCCCAAAGCCCCGCCCATTTTGTGCGGGGCTTTTTGCTTTAGGCGTTGCTTCAAGCCGCCAGGCGCTGCTCCAGCGCCTTCTTCGTATCCACCAGAGCTTGCGGCAAGTGGTAGGCCAGCTGGGTGAACAGCTCGGTGTGCAGTACCAATTCTTGCTGCCAGGCGGCTTTGTCGATGCTGGTGACGGTATCGAACTGCGCCGGCGTGAAATCCAGCCCGGTCCAGTTCAGTTCGCCATAGGTTGGGCTGACGCCGAAGATGTTTTCCTGGCCTGTGGCTTGGCCTTCGATGCGGTCGATCATCCACTTCAGCACGCGCATGTTTTCGCCGTAGCCAGGCCAGACAAACTTGCCATCTTCACCCTTGCGGAACCAGTTGGTGCAGTAGATTGGGGGCTGTTTGGCGCCCGAGGCAGCCAGCTTGTCGCCCATATTCAACCAGTGCTGGAAGTAGTCGCTCATGTTGTAGCCCGTGAAAGGCAGCATGGCGAACGGGTCGCGACGCACCACACCCATCTGGCCGACGGCGGCGGCGGTGGTTTCGGAACCCATGGTGGCGGCCATGTACACGCCTTCGGTCCAGTTGCGGGCCTCGGTGACCAGGGGCACGGTGGTGGAGCGGCGGCCGCCAAAGATGAAGGCGTCGATCGCCACACCCGCGGCGTCGTCCCAGGCTGGGTCCAGCGCGGGGTTGTTGGTCGCTGGCACGGTGAAGCGCGAATTGGGGTGGGCGGCCTTGGCGCCGGTTTCACGGGCAATGGCGGGCGTCCAGTCCTTGCCTTGCCAGTCAATCAGATGGTCGGGCAGGCTGCCGCTGTCCTTTTCCATGCCTTCCCACCACACGTCGCCGTCGTCGGTCAGCGCCACATTGGTGAAGATCACATCCTTGTCCAGGCTGGCCATGCAGTTCGGGTTGGTGTGGTAGTTGGTGCCGGGGGCCACGCCAAAGTAGCCGGCTTCGGGGTTGATGGCGTACAGGCGGCCATCGGCACCGGGCTTGATCCAGGCGATGTCGTCGCCGATGGTGGTGACCTTCCAGCCATCAAAACCGGCTGGAGGCACCAGCATGGAGAAATTGGTCTTGCCGCAGGCGCTGGGGAAGGCGGCTGCCACGTGGTACTTTTTGCCCTGTGGGTTGGTCACACCCAGGATCAGCATGTGCTCGGCCAGCCAGCCTTGGTCGCGGCCCATATTGGAAGCGATACGCAGCGCAAAGCATTTCTTGCCCAGCAGGGCATTGCCGCCATAGCCCGAGCCGTAGGACCAGATTTCGCGGGTTTCCGGGAAGTGCACGATGTACTTGGTCTTGTTGCAAGGCCATTTCACGTCGGCCTGGCCTTCTGCCAGCGGTGCGCCCACGGTGTGCATGCAGGGGACGAAGGCACCGTCGGTGCCCAGCAGCTCGACCACGGCCTTGCCCATGCGGGTCATGGTCTTCATGTTGACGGCCACATAGGGGCTGTCGGATAGCTCCACGCCGATGTGGGCGATGGGCGAGCCCAGTGGGCCCATGCTGAACGGCACTACATACATGGTGCGGCCCTGCATGCAACCGGCAAACAGCGGGTTCAGCGTGGCGCGCATTTCCGCGGGTTCCATCCAGTTGTTGGTGGGGCCGGCGTTTTCCTTCTTTTCAGAGCAGATATAGGTGCGGTCTTCCACGCGGGCCACGTCGCTGGGGTCGCTGCAGGCCAGGAAGGAGTTGGGGCGCTTGGCGGGGTTGAGCTTCTTGAAGGCGCCGGCGTCCACCAGCTGTTGGCAGAGGCGGGTGTATTCCTCTTCGCTGCCATCGCACCAGTACACCGCCTTGGGCTGGGTCAGGGCGGCCATGTCGGCAACCCAGGCGAGGAGCTGGGTGTTTTTGACGTAATCGGGGGCGTTGAGGTCCAGTCCCAGGTCCATGGTGCGTGCGTTCATCGAGGTACTCCTAAGTTGAAAATCGTCTTTTCAAAAAGAGGCTCGATGCGGGAGCGGCCTTTTCAGAAAACGGCTTTGCTACTCAGTCGGCGGTCGGCGCTGTCAGCGCGGGCAGGCTGGGAGTTCGATTCTAAAGAGCCAGGACAAAGTTACGGTGTGATTACACGCAAATTGTATGCAAACGTTGCATGAGGTTATGTGCCGAAATGATGGGCGTGAGAATGGCGCATATTTCCAGCCCATAGCGCATACAAATGCTGTGCCGGTAGCTATAGAAAAAATAGCAAAAAAGGGTGGAACCAGGGGTGTGGATACGGCAAAAACGGCGTTCTACATTGCATAAAACGCTGCGCCGGCCTGTGGTCCAGGCGGGCGCTCTTTCAAAGTGGCGTCAAGTCCGGCCGGACTGGCGCCAAGCTGGTGTCAGGCCATGGATACGGCGATGAAGGCCAGCAGGAAGATCAGCACGCCACCAACGAGGGGCAGGACCATGGGAATCATCGGCACGATGGCTTCCACGGCATCGGCGGGAGCGTGGGCGCTGGCGCCGTGTTCGCTGGTATCAGGGCTGGACATAGATATTCCTCGGGGTGGTGTTAAAAACTTGCCCGACCGGGCAGCGCGGCAGGCCGAAACCTGCAAGTTGGACATCGTACCAATTTTCAGGATTTATCCCTATGCGGGTTCTACCGGGCATATTTCACGGGCCATGTCTTCCCATGCTTGACAGCCTGCGTTATGGTGCGGCAACAAACCACTTTGTGGCTAGGGAGCATTTCCATGGCGAAGCGCTTGGTTTCCGATTCTGCCCACGCACCGTTGATTCCGTCACCGGGGCTGAAGGCTGCGCCGGTGCTGGATTTGATGTGCTCGCACTTTGTGCTGACCCTGGTGGCGCGCCAAGGCCCCAAATTCAATGTGCGGCGCGACCTGAACAGCCTGCTGGCCATGGCCGGCAGGCACCTGGTGTGGCCGCAGCCGGTGTTGCTGCGCCTACGTGAATTCCTGCTGCGCCGCTGCAAGGACAACGAGTTCTGGCGTGGCCATGACGACCTGGGTACCACCGAGTTCCTGGAGCGCCATGGCATCTGGCGCGGCCCCTATGAAGAGGGCACGCTGTTCTTCTACCTGGATGAATACGCCAAGGACCAGCCGAAAGACCTGCTGTCTGCCCTGGCGGTCACCGGCGAATGGCTGACCCACGCGCTGAAGAAACAGTCCACCCTGGTGGAGAAGAACATCGACGCGTTGTCCGGCCTGCTGCAGTTGAACAAGGCCGAGCGTGCGCTCTTGCTCTACGGTACCTTGGCCCGCTACCAGCGTGACCTGCGCACCATCCTGGTCGAGGTCAAGGTGAACAACGCGCCCGAAGCCTATGCGGCCATTGCCGAGGTCGCCGGCGTCAGCCCGGCCGAGGTGGGCGAGGCCCTGCGTGCCGGCTCGCGGCTGGAGCGCATCGGCCTGGTGGAGAACCTCATCTCCGAACACAACATCACCGACCTGGCCGACCTGATGAAGGTCAGCGAAAAGCTGCCACCCGTGCTGATGCGCGAATACCGCGACCAGAGCGAGCTGATGGCCGTGTTCACCCGCCCCGCCACCAAAAGCGCGCTGGCATTGACTGACTTCACCTACGTGCTGGACGACACCCAGGTGCTCGTGTCCCTGCTGCGCAACGCCGTGGCGCGCAAGGAACCCGGCGTGAACGTGCTGCTCTACGGCCCGCCCGGCACCGGCAAGACAGAGCTGGCCCGCGTCGTCGCCCAGGCCGCCGGGCTGGACCTGTTCGAGGTGGAATACGCCGACCGCGACGGCAACTCGCTCAGCGGGCGCGACCGCTACCGCTCGCTGCAGATCGCCCAGGTCTTCCTGAAAGGCAGCGTGCAGGCGGCGCTGCTATTCGACGAAGTGGAAGACGTGTTCCCACCCATCAGCTCCGAGGCCGCCCAGCTCATGGCGCGGGCCGAGCAGGTGGCCGCGCCCAGTTCCGGTTCGGTCAGCGGCAAGGCCTGGGTGAACCAGATTTTGGAGTCGAACACCGTGCCCACCTTGTGGGTGACCAACCGCATCGAGCAGATCGACCCGGCCTTCCGCCGCCGCTTCGCCTACCACCTGGAACTGAAGTCGCCGCCGCCCGGCGCACGCGAAGGCCTGGTGCGCAAGACGCTGGAAGGCGTGCAGGTGTCGGACGCGTTTGTGGCCAAGCTCACCGAACGTAAAGGCCTGACCCCGGCGCAAATCCGCACCGCCGTGCGCTTCGCCGGCCTCGTCACACCGCAGACCGACACGGCCTTTGAGAGCCTGATTGAGCGCCAACTGAAGAACGCCGACCAGGCCCTGGGAAACCGCTTGGCCGATGCCGGCGAGCGCCCCTCTGTCACCCAGTACAGCCTGGACATGCTCAACGTCGAAAGCCGTTTCGAGGTGCCGCGCATCGTGCAGGCGCTGAAAGCCCGCGGCCACGGCACGCTGTGCTTCTACGGCGCCCCCGGCACTGGCAAGACCGCGCTGGCTGAGCACATCGCCAAGGCGCTGGACAAGCCTTTGTTGGTCAAGCAGGCCAGCGACCTGATGAGCAAATTCGTCGGCGAAACCGAACAGAAGATGGCCGCCATGTTCAAAGAAGCCGAGGCCGAAAAAGCCGTGCTGCTGCTGGACGAGGCCGACAGCTTTTTGCAAGACCGTCGCGGCGCCCAGCGCACCTACGAGGTCACCGAGGTCAACGAAATGCTGCAGGGTATGGAGCGTTACCGCGGCATCTTCGTCTGCACCACCAATTTGCTGGACCGCATAGACCAGGCCGCGCTACGCCGCTTCACCTTCAAGATCCAGTTCAAGCCCCTGCTGCGCACGCAGCGCGAAACCATGTTCGTGGTGGAAGCCCTGGGCGGCGATACCAGCCGGCTGGACGACAGCCTGAAAGCCCGTTTAGCCCGCATGGACCAGCTCTGCCCCGGCGACTTTGCCGCCGTCAAACGCCAGGGTGAAATTCTGGATGCGCAGCTGGCTCCGGAGGAGTTCATGGATCAGCTGGAGGCCGAGCACCGCATCAAACCCGAGGTGCGTGAGTCCCGGGGCATGGGGTTTATGCACTGAGGGCGTGGCCCGCTCGACTTCCAAGCCAAACAGGCCACCAGCGCATGTTTTATCTGCGCGGGCAGCTATTATTTACGTAGCATTCTCGGCGCACACGCGCAACACGTCCGCGCCATAGGCTTCCAGCTTTTTCGTGCCCAGCCCGCTCACACCGGCCAGCGCGTCCAGGCTGTCCGGCGCCAGGGTGGCGATGGCGGCCAGGGTGGCGTCGTGGAAGATCACATAGGCCGGCAGGTTGTGTTCGCGGGCCACCTCGGCGCGCCAGGCTTTCAGCGCCGCGAAGCGGACCTGGGCTGCGTCGTCCAGTGCGGCCGCCACGGCGGATTTGGCGGCACTGCTGCCGTTTTTTCCGCTGCGGTCGCGCTTGGGCTTGCGCTCTGCCGGGCCGGAGAGGGACGCGCGCAGCATCAGCGGCACCTCGCCCTTCAGCACGGCGCGCGAGCCTTCGGTCAGGCACAGCGTGCTGTATTCGCCTTCCACCGCCACCCCGCCAATCGCAATCAGCTGGCGCAGCACGCCGCGAAGCTGCTGTTCGCTGTACTCCGCACCCAGGCCAAAGGTGCTGAGCGTGCTGTGGTTGAACTGGTTCACCTTGTCGGTGGTCTTGCCGCGCAAGATGTCCATGATGTGGCCCGTGCCAAAGCTAATACCGCTCATCTGCTGGATGCGGTAAATGGTGGACAGCAGCTTGCGCGCGGCCTCGGTGCCGTCCCACACCTGCGGTGGCTCCAGGCAGTTGTCGCAGTTGCCGCAAGCGTGGGAGGTTTCCCCAAAGTATTTCAACAGCCGGACCCGGCGACAGTCGGTGGCTTCGGCCAGTCCCAGCAGCGCGTCCAGCTTGCCGCGCATCACCTGCTTGAATTCTTCGCCGGCCGGGCTTTCGTCGATCATGCGGCGCTGGTTCACCACGTCCTGCAGGCCATAGACCATCCAGGCATCGGCGGCCAGGCCGTCACGGCCCGCGCGGCCGGTTTCCTGGTAGTAGCCCTCGATGTTCTTCGGCATGTCCAGATGCGCGACAAAGCGCACGTCGGGTTTGTCTATGCCCATGCCGAAGGCGATGGTCGCCACCATCACGATGCCTTCTTCGCGCAGAAAGCGGTCCTGGTGGGTCTGGCGCAGTTTCGCGTCCAGCCCGGCGTGGTAGGGCAGGGCGTTGATGCCGTGCTCGCACAGCATCTGCGCCACTTCTTCCACCCGCTTGCGCGACTGGCAATAGACCACGCCCGCATCCTCGTCGTGCTCGCGCTCGATGAAGCGCAGCAGCTGCGTCGTCGCGTCCTTCTTTTCGACGATGGTGTAGCGGATGTTCGGCCGGTCAAAGCTGCTGACGAAATGCTGGGCCTCTTCCAGCTGCAGCCGCTCGACGATGTCGGCCCGGGTCAGCGCGTCGGCCGTGGCCGTCAGCGCGATCCGCGGCACGCTGGCGTAGCGCTGGTGCAGCACCGTCAGTGCGCGGTATTCGGGGCGGAAGTCGTGGCCCCACTGGCTCACGCAATGCACTTCGTCGATGGCAAACAGGCTCAGCTGCCGGCGCGCCAGCAGGTCGTCCAGCAGGTCCAGAAAGCGCGGCGTGGTGATGCGCTCGGGCGCCGCGTACAGCATGGTGATGTCGCCGCGCACCAGGCGCCGCTCCACGTCCAGCGCCTCATCGAACGACAAGGTGGAATTCAAGAATGCCGCCTTGACACCGGCTTCGTGCAGCGCGCCCACCTGGTCGTGCATCAGCGCGATCAGCGGCGAGATGACGATGGTGATGCCATGCCCGTCCAGCTGCCGCGCAATCGCCGGGATCTGGTAGCACAGCGACTTGCCGCCGCCGGTAGGCATCAGCACCAGCGCGTCGCCACCCGCGACTACATGCTCGACGATGGCCTGCTGCGGCCCCCGGAACTGCTCGTAGCCAAAGGTTTCATGCAGGATGGCGAGAGGGGACGAGGACAATGCTTTTGCTCTGGAATGTGTAGCTGCTGGCGCAGGTGGCGATTGCGCTAGGGGCTGATTTGAGGGGTAAACCAGCGTGGGGCTGGTAGAGCCGCTATTGTGCCCGTGCCGACAGGGCCCTGAAAAACTGTCGATGTAGATGCGGGCAGCCCAGGTGGGTCTATGTAGGACGTTTCTAAAACGCCCCGTCCGTCGTCACCGACAAGGCCTGCCAAGCCTCCAACTCCCCCCGCAGCGCCTCAATCTTCGCCCCAATGATTTCCACCGCATCGCTACCCGCCGCAAAGCGCAGCGGCGGCGCGGGATGTGCCGCCAGCTGCAGCAGCACCGCAGCCAGTCGCGCCGGATCGCCGGGCTGCAGGTGGTTGCGGGCACCAAAGCCTGCGCTGATCTGTGCCGACTGCGCGGCGTAGTCGGCAATGGCGTGGCTGCCGAAGCGCATCGATTGGCCGTCCAGAAAGTCGGTGCGGAACGCGCCCGGCTCCACGATGGTGACGCGAATGCCGAACGGGGCCAGCTCTTGCGCCAGCCCTTCGGAGAAGCCCTCTACAGCGAACTTGCTGGCGCAGTACAGCGAGCCACCCGGGATGCCGCGCATGCCGGCGATGGACGAGAGGTTGAACACCCGGCCGGCGCGCTGCTGGCGCATTACCGGCAGCACGGCGCGCGTCACGTGGAACAGGCCGAACACATTGGTGGCGAACTGTTGCTCCGCATCGGCCGCCGTGCTTTCCTCAAACAGACCTAGCTGGCCGTAGCCGGCGTTGTTGACCAGCACGTCGATGCGGCCAAAGCGGGCCACGGCGGCCTGCACCGCGGCCTGGGCCTGGGCGGCGTCGGTGACGTCCAGGTCCAGCGCCAGCAGGCGGTCGTCGGCCAGGGTGATGCTGTCGCGCTTGCGGGCCGTGGCGACCACGTTGTGGCCGGCGGCCAGCGCGGCCTGCACGGTGTGGGCGCCGATGCCGCGCGCTGCGCCGGTGATGAACCAGGTGTGGGGTTGGAAAGACATGTTGAGGCTCCGTGTTGTTGAGAGCTTGACTATCCGCCTGGAGACCTGTGCAGCGGTAGCCCGATGCTGCGCAGCTCTTGCATAATCCTCGCATGTTGCCCTTGCCTACGCCGGACTCGCTCAAAGAGCTGTGTACCTTGATTGCACAACACTGCCATGAGCGCCGGACCAGCACCACCATCCCCCGCGTCGGCCTGGTGCGCTCCGATACCCCGACGCTGCCCATGGGCGTGGTCTACCAGCCCATGCTGTACATCGTGGCGCAAGGTGCCAAGCAGGCGCTGCTGGGTGACAACATCGTGGAATACGCTGCCGGTCAGTATTTGGTGGTGTCGGTGGACTTGCCCATCACCGGCTCGGTCATCCAGGCCAGCCCGGAGGCGCCGTATCTGGCGTTGTCCCTGGAGCTGGACCCGGCGGTGCTGGCCGACATGTTGCTGAGCCTGCCTGGCACAGCCCAGGACGCCCCCTTGCCCGGCCTGGCGGTCAGCCCGGTGACGCCCGATCTGCTGGATGCCGCCGTGCGCCTGCTGCGGCTGCTGGGCCGGCCGGCCGACATCCCCATGCTGGCGCCGCTGGCCGAGCGCGAAATCCTCTACCGCCTGCTGACCGGCGCCCAGGCGCCCATGCTGCGCCAGATCGCGCTGGCCCACAGCCGCATGGCCCAGGTGGGCCAGGCCATAGGCTGGATACGCAGCCACTTTGCCGAGCCGCTGCGCATTGACGATGTGGCGCAGCGCGCCAACATGAGCGCCTCCACCTTCCACCGGCATTTCAAGGCTGTCACGGCCATGAGCCCGCTGCAGTACCAGAAGCAGATCCGCCTGCAGGAAGCCCGGCGCCTGCTGCTGGCCGGCCAGGCGGACGCGGCCAGCATCGGCTTCACCGTCGGTTACGAGAGCCCGTCGCAGTTCAGCCGCGAATACGCGCGCATGTACGGCCAGCCACCGCTGCGCGACGCCGTACGCCTACGCGGACTGGGGCCACTGGTGGCGGTGTAGTGGGGCGGTGCCCGGGTTTCCTACAATCGAGCCCTCATGAAAACGCCCACCTACACCCGCGCCCAACAACTGCCCGCCATCCTGGCGCAACGCATTGCCATCCTGGATGGCGCGATGGGCACCATGATCCAGCGCTTCAAGCTGACCGAGGAGCAGTACCGCGGTGAACGTTTTAAAGACTTTCACAAGGACGTGAAGGGCAACAACGAGCTGCTGAGCCTGACCCGGCCGGACGTGATCCGCGACATCCACGAAGGCTACCTGGCCGCTGGCGCTGACCTGATCGAGACCAATACCTTCGGTGCCACCACCGTGGCCCAGGAGGACTACGACATGGCCGACCTGGCGATCGAGATGAACTTCGAGTCCGCCAAAATCGCCCGCGCCGCCTGCGACAAATACAGCACACCGGACAAGCCCCGCTTCGTCGCCGGCGCCCTCGGCCCCACGCCCAAGACGGCCAGCATCAGCCCCGATGTGAACGACCCCGGCGCACGCAACGTCAACTTCGAACAGTTGCGCAAAGCCTATTACGAGCAGACCAAGGCCCTGGTCGAAGGCGGCGCGGACGTGATCCTGGTCGAGACGATTTTCGACACGCTGAACGCCAAGGCCGCGCTGTTCGCGGTGGACGAATACTTTGAAGACTCGGGCCAGCGCCTGCCGCTGATCATCAGCGGCACGGTGACCGATGCCTCGGGCCGCATCCTCAGCGGCCAGACCGTCACCGCCTTCTGGCACAGCGTGCGCCACGCCCAGCCGCTGGCCGTGGGCCTGAACTGCGCACTCGGCGCCGCGCTGATGCGCCCCTACATCCAGGAGCTGCACAAGGTGGCGCCCGATACCTTCATCAGCTGCTACCCCAACGCCGGCCTGCCCAACCCCATGAGCGACACCGGCTTTGACGAAACGCCGGAAGTCACCTCGGCCCTGGTGCGCGAATTCGCTGCCGAAGGCCTGGTAAACATCGTCGGCGGCTGCTGCGGCACCACGCCCGACCACATCGCCGCCATCCACAACGCGGTGAACCCGCTGCCCGGCCGCGTGTTGCGCCCGTTCTTCTACAAAGAGGCTGCCTGATATGCAAAAAGTGCGCTGGGGCGTGTTGAGCACCGCCAAGATCGGTATGGAAAAAGTCACCCCGGCGCTGATGCGCAGCCAGTGGTGCGATGTGCAGGCGATTGCCTCGCGCTCGCTGCCATCGGCCCGCGCTGCCGCCGACAAGCTGGGCATTCCTACCGCTTACGGCTCCTACGAAGAGCTGCTGGCCGACCCCAGCATCGAGGCCATCTACAACCCGCTGCCCAACGACCTGCATGTGCCTATGACCCTGGCCGCGGCGCGCGCCGGCAAGCATGTGCTGTGCGAAAAGCCGATCGCATTGAACGCCAATGAAGCGGCGCAGCTGCGCGAAGTGGCCGGCAAGGTGCACATCATGGAAGCCTTCATGGTGCGCTTCCACCCGCAGTGGCTGCGCACGCGCGAGCTGGTGCAGAGCGGCGCCTTGGGTGAGTTGCGCACGGTGCAGGCCTGGTTCTCCTACTTCAACCGCAACCCGGAGAACATCCGCAACGATGCGGCCAAGGGCGGCGGCGCCCTGTTCGACATCGGCTGCTACCCCATCGTCGCCGGGCGTTTCTTGTTCGGCTCCGAGCCGGTGCGTGTGATGGCGCTGGCCGATATCGACCCCGAGTTCAATGTCGACCGCACTTTCAGCGCGCTGCTGGACTTTGGCGGCGGCCGACACCTGGACTTCACCGTCTCCACCCAGTCCACGCCCTACCAGCGCGTGCAGGTGGTTGGCACCCAGCAACGGGTGGAAATTGAGATCCCGTTCAACGCGCCGCCGTTTGAGGCCACGCGCATCTTCATCGACAACGGCAAGCAGCTGGGCGGCGCCAGCGCCACGGTGGAGAGCTTTGCGTCCTGCGACCAGTACAGCCTGGAAGGCGATGCGTTCTCGCTAGCGATCCGCGGTGAAGCGCCGCTGCTCTACGGCGTGGAAGATGCGGTCCAGAACATGCGCATCATCGACGCGCTGTTTGCCTCGCAGCGCAGTGGGCGCTGGGAAACCCTGGTTGCTATCTAATTAATAGCTACTAGCGCAGGTAATACCTGCGCTAGAGGCATATTTGACGGTTGTTTTGCCGTCAGGTAGCACGTAGCCTCTGCGTCAGATCGCTGGCGGTGCTGACCAGGCAGTCCAGATATTCCTTCTGATTGCGCTGCCCATCCTCACGCGGGGCGACCAGGCACAGCGTGGCGATGCACACTTTCTCGCCCTGGTACACCGGCGCTGCGAAGCACTGGGTGAAGCTGTCGACGATGCTGCCGCAGGTGAAGTACCCGGCGGTGCGGGCTTCGCGGGCTTCTTGGAGGAAGGCCTGGGTATCGAGCCAATCTCCATTCGGGAGCTTGAAGTCTTCCTTGGGGATCAGGTTAAGAATTTCGCCGTCTGACAGATGCCCCAGCAGCAGGCGCCCGGACGCGGTCCAGGGAATCGGCATGGCTTCGCCCACGTTGGACGAGATGCGGAAAGGGCGGATGCCTTCCTTCATCAGCGCCACCGTGTATTTGTTGCCGTCCAGCATGCAGAGCTGGGCGGTTTCACGGGTTTCCTGGGTGATGCGGACCAGAGACTTTTCGCATTCGCGCATCAGGTCGAAATGCTCTGCATACGCGCTGCCCAGGAAGTGCAGTTTGCGGCCCAGAAACACCTGGCCTTCGCTGCCGGAATATTCCAGTACCCCGTGCTTGAGCAGCAGATTGATCAGCTCGTAGACGGACGAGCGTGGCGCGCCCAGCAGTGCTGCAATTTCATTCGGCCGTGCCGGTTTGCGGTGCGATCTGAAAAAGTCGAGGATCTCGAAAGCGCGGTCCAGCCCTCTGGAGCGGCGATTGGAGAGACTGTCATCGACAACCGTCATGGATAAGGGCTTCCGTTGCTGGATTTCAGGGGTTTGTGTTGTTGCCACTTTTGCGCTTGTAGGCAATGCAATCGACTTCGACCTTGCAGTCGACCATCATCTGCGCCTGTACGCAGGCACGGGCTGGCGGATTATCCCCAAAATACCCGGCGTAGATTTTGTTGAAGGTCCAGAAGTCGCGCGGATCGTCCAGCCACACACCGACCCGCACCACGTCTTCCACGCCGTAGCCGGCTTCGGTCAGGATGGCGATGAGGTTCTCCAGCGTTTTGTGGGTCTGGGCGACGATGCCACCGGCGATGATTTCGCCGCCCTCCATGGCCACCTGGCCGGAAACATGCAGCCAGCCGTCCGCCTCTACCGCGCGGGCAAAGGGCAATGCCTGGCCGCCCGCGCCGCGCTCGCCGGCGCCGTATCGAATGATGCTCACAGATGTCCTTTCAATTTAGTTGAAGGCAGAGCTCTTGAGGAACTCGGCCAGTCGTTCGGTTTGAGGTTTGATGAACATCTCGCGCGGATTGCCTTCTTCGGCAATGCGGCCCTGGTTCATGAAGATCACCCGTGTCGATACCTCGTAGGCAAAGCGCATTTCATGCGTGACCAGCAGCATGGTCATGCCCTCGCGGGCCAGGTCCTTGATGACCAGCAGGACTTCGTTCACCAGCTCCGGGTCCAGCGCGGATGTCACCTCGTCGAACAGCATCAGCTTGGGCTCCATGGCGATGGCGCGGGCAATCGCTACCCGTTGCTGCTGGCCGCCGGACAGCTGGCCGGGGTAGTGGTTGCGGCGGGCCAGCAGGCCGACACGGTCCAGCCAGCGCTCGGCCACCGCCACGGCTTCGTCCCGGCCCATTTTTTTGACCTTGATCAGGCCCAGCGTGACGTTCTCGGTGGCGGTCATGTGGGGGAACAGATTGAACTGCTGGAAGGCCATGCCGGTGAGCGCGCGCTGGCGGGCAATCTCCTGTTCGCTTTTGCGCCGCCGCGTCCCGCCGCGTATTTCGTAGCCGATCTCTTGCCCGGCGATGCGGATCGACCCGTCGTTGAACTCTTCCAGCATGTTGATGCAGCGCAGCATGGTCGTCTTACCCGACCCGCTGGAGCCGATGATGCAGACCACATCGCCCTGCTGCATGGCGCAGTCCACGCCCTTGAGTACTTCCACATCGCCGAAGCGCTTATGCAGGTTGCTGATTTCCAGAATATTGCTGCTCATCAAGAGGTCCTCACGATGGAATGGTCGTTTTTCTTTCCACAAAACGCCCGAAGCGCTCGATGGAGAAATTGATGCTGAAGTACAGAAACCCGGCCAGAAAATAGAACGGCAGGTTCATGAAGGTGCGGGCAATGATTTCCTGCGAGGCCAGCAGCAAGTCGCCCACGCCGATCACCGACAGCAGGGTGGATGCCTTGACGATTTCCGCCGCGGTGTTGACCCAGGCGGGCAGCACCTGCCGCAGGGCCAAGGGCATCAGCACCGAGGCAAAGGTTTGGCGGAATGTCAGGCCGATGGCCTTGGCGGCATCCATCTGCCCCTTGGGGATGGCTTGCAGCGCACCGCGCACGATCTCGCCCACATGCGAGCTGCAAAACACCGCCAAGGCCAGCACGCCGGCCTGCAGCGGGCTGAGCCCGATGCCGACGGCCGACGGCACGTAGTAGCCGGCCAGCACCAGCACCAGCACCGGTGTGCCGCGCAGAAAGTCGGTGTAGCCACGCGCCAGCCAGCGCAGCGGGCGGCCCCCATAGGTCAGCGCCAAGCCCACGCCTATGCCCAAGATCGTGCCGAGGACGATGGCGCTGGCGGCAATCGCCATGGTCACCCCGAGCCCATAGGCAATCGAGCCGCGGGCGATCCAGAGCTGCTGGATGAATTCTGAGAATGTGAAGTCCATGGCGGTTACCGTGGGATGGAGAGTTGCCGCTCGATGCGTCGGAACACGGCGGCCAGCACGGCGCAGGTGCACACGTAGATCAGGCTGACCACCACCCAGGTCTCAATCACGCGGAAGGATTCCACATTGATCTTGCGGGCCTGGAAGGTGAGCTCGGGCACCGCAATCACCGCTGCCAAAGAGGTGTCCTTGAACAGCGAAATCACGGTATTGCCCAGCGCGGGCAGCACGTTTCTGAACATCAGCGGCAGGATGATGGTCGTGCGGATCTGCATCTTGCTCAGGCCTATGGTCTGGCCGGCTTCGCGCAGGCCGGCCGGCACCGACAGCAGCCCTGCGCGAAACACCTCCGCCAGGTAGGCGCCTGAATAGATCGCCAGCGTGGCCACGAAGGAGGGGATCTCGTCCAGCCGCAGGCCCACGTTGGGCAGCGCGAAATAGGTAAACAGCACCAGCACCAGAATCGGCGTGTTGCGGATGACCGTGACGTACAGGCCGGCGGTGCGGCGCAGCACGCCCAGCTTGGAGATCAAGGCAAAGCTGACCAGCAGCCCGATCAGCATGCCGATGGCAATGCTCTCGGCCGCCAGCACCAGGCTCAGGCCCAGCCCGTCCAGCAAGGGCATGAAGCTGCGCCAGACGGCGGCGAAATTCAGTGTGTAACCCATGTGCAGCCTCGGCTAAGCAGTTGGTGGTTCGCGGATCGGGCCATTGCCCTGCCTGGGCAATGGTTTCCGGGTGTCTGTTCAGACGGGGTTATTGGTATTCGACCGGGAAGCCGATCTTGGGTGGTGCCAGCTTGACGCCGAACCAGGTGTTGAAGGACTTGGCGTAGCTGTCAAATTCCACGCCGGTCATGGCTTCGTGCAGGGCCGTGTTGACGAAGTTCAGCCAGTCCTGGTCGCCGCGCTTGACGGCGCAGGCATAGGTTTGCGGGTTCCAGCCGTAGCCCGAGTCGATGTACTTGCCAGTGTTCTGTTTGATGAACCAGGCGATCGACGATTGGTCGGTGGCCACCGCATCCACACGGCCTGAATTCAGGGCCTGGTAGATCAGGTCTTGCGAGTCGAACTGGGCCACCTTGGCGTTGGGCAAGGCCGCGCGCACCATGGCTTCGGCATAGACGTTTTGCAGCACGCCCACCTTGACCGAAGCGTCGGCCTTCTTCAGCGCGGCGTAGTTGGCATACGGGCTCTTGGCCTTGAGCATCAGGCCCACGCCTTCGCGGTAGTAGGGAATGGTGAAGGCGACCTGCTGCGCGCGCGCACCGGTGACGGTCAGGAACTGGCAGGTGATGTCCACCTTGCCGGTGGTGATGTTGGGAATGCGGGCGTCCGACGACTGGTTGACGAATTCCACCTTCTCGGGGTCGTCAAACAAGGCCTTGGCAATGATCTTGGCCATGTCCACGTCAAAGCCCTGCAGCTTGCCGTCCTCTCCCTTGAAGTGCCAGGGCGCGTTGGTGCTGCCGGTGCCCACCACCAGACGGCCTCGCGCAAGAGCCTGTTCCAGGGTGCCGGCAGCGAAAGCCGTTCCCGTTGCAAACACGGAGGTAGCGGCCAATGCCGCCAATGCCAGAAGTCGAAACGCCATGTTGATACTCCTAAATGCCTAAGTGATGGGTAGGTTGTGTCTGCAATAATGGACATGTATCTGCAATCGCGGACGTGCTCAATTATTGTTACTTTTCAGTGACTGTCAACAAGGCGTGCGTGGGCCTTGGAATTTCTGCCACGGGAGGAAGGCAAGGGCTCGCATGCTGCAGCGTGTGCAGCCAAGTGGGTTGGATTGGGTTGCTACTGAATTAGTAGCTGCTTGCGCAGGTATTACCTGCGCTGGAGGCTGATTTCTTATAAATCTGGAGCGGTAGCCGCCAGCAGCTTGCTGGCTTCACGGCTGGCGCTGACCAGGGCGATGAAGCGCCGCGCCGCCAGGCCCAGTGGCCGCTCCTTGGACCAGACCACGTCCACCCATAGCTCCATGTGGTTGGTCAGGTTGTCAAACGGAATCTGCACCAGTGTGCCGGCGGCGATCTGGCTGCGCACAAAGGACTGCGGCAGCCAACCCCAGCCGATGCCGGCCTCGATCAGGCCCAGCGCGGCGATGTGGTTGTCGGTACGCCAGCAGTGCCGCGCAAAGGCAAAGCGCCGGTCTATGGTGGCCAGGTCGCGGCTGGCCACCACAATCTGGCGGGTGTTGGTCAGCTGTTCCTCGCGCAGGCCGTCCGGGCTTTGTAGAGTGCGCGCCAGCAGCGCGGGTGCCATCACCGCCACCAGGGTTTCGCTGCTGACCTCTTGAAAGCCCTCGCGTCCGTCCAGGCTGGGACGCTCGAACACCAGGGCCAGGTTGACCCGGCCGGCGTGCAGCATGCTCAAAGCATCAGCCTGCGGTGCGGCCAGCACTTCCACCTCCAGCAGCGGGTATTCCTGCGCCAGCGTGGCCAGCGGGCTGCGCCACTGGGCCGCCAGCAGCTCGGGGGCGATGGCCAGGGTCAGGCGGTTTTCCAGACCTTGCGTCAGCCCCAGAGCCTGGGCGTTCAGCTGCTGCAGCTGGCCGGCGAGCAGGCGGGCCTGCGGCTCCAGCGACCGCGCGGTGGCGGTGGGCCGGGGCTCGCGCCCGCTGCGGTCGAACAGCTCCAGCCCCAGTTCGGCCTCCAGGTGGGCGACGGCCATGCTGACCGCCGAAGGCACCCGCCCCAGGGTGCGCGCCGCGGCCGAGAACGAGCCACGGTCCAGCACGGCCAGAAATACCTGCACGCTCTCGGTAGTGAATGCCATGGCTCAATCTATCAATAAAACTGACATAAGCTGACTTTATATATCAGAATTAAAGACATAAAGTGGCGGCATTCCCGGTTCCAAGGCGCCAGCGCCCGAGATTTGCCATGCAAGGTATCAAGAGAAAAATTGTTTACGTGGGCTTGTTTGAAGCCATTGCCATCCTGGCCAGCACTTATGGTCTGTCCGGCATGTCGGGCCACGGCCTGCAGGAGGCGGGTGTGGTGGCGGTCGCGGCTTCGGCTATTGCGATCACCTGGAACCTGGTGTTCAACACCTTGTTTGAGCGCTGGGAAGCGCGACAGGCCGTGCATGGCCGCAGCGTGGGCCGGCGCATTGCGCATGCCATCGGCTTCGAGGGCGGGCTGACGGTGTTTCTGGTGCCTTTGATGGCCTGGTGGTTCGATGCCACGCTGTGGCAGGCCCTGGTGATGGACCTGGGTTTGCTGGTGTTCTTCCTGGTCTACGCCTTTGTTTTCAACTGGGTTTTTGACCGCGTGTTCGGTCTACCCACCTCGGCAGTGCGGCAGGCGCAGCCGGCCTAGGTTCAGTGCCGACTGCGGCAATTACGTAAGGATTTGCACCCTGCGCCAAACGCTGGCGCAGTTCTAGGATGCGGGCTCTCATCCTTAGGAGTTCCTATGTCCGTGTGCAAATTACTATCCGTGGCGGCCGCTGTCGCAGCCGTTGTTTCCCTGCCCCTGCCCGCTGCTGCGTTTGACGGCTGGCATCTGGATAACGCTACTGCGATTCCCGGCAAGGGCTCGGCCTGGGACTATGTGTCACTGGATGCCGCGCGCGGCCATCTGTTCATCGGCCGACGCGGCGCGGGTCTGCAGGCCTACGATCTGGCCAAGCACAAGGCGCTGGGCATCATCGGTACGACGGCCAGCGATAG